>NZ_JAFBKA010000016.1:0-153218 GCF_022760795.1 Pseudomonas sp. BP01 | reverse complement strand
CTCTTCGCGGGCGAGCCCGCGAAGAGGCCGGGCCTGCTTACATCAAGGCAGCTCGCGGCTACGGTAGAAGGCAGTCAGCACCTTCACCAGGTGTGCCAGGTCATGGCTGCCGCACAGCTCACGAATGGAATGCATGGCAAAGGTCGGCAAACCGATATCCACCGTGCGCACGCCCAGGTGGCTGGCTGTGATCGGCCCGATGGTCGAGCCACAGCCCATGTCGCTGCGCACCACAAAGCTTTGCACCGGCACTTCCTCGGCCATGCACAGGTGGCGGAAGAAACCGGCGGTTTCGCTGTTGGTGGCGTAGCGCTGGTTGTTGTTCACCTTGATCACCGGCCCGGCGTTGAGCTTGGGCCCGTGGTTGCCATCGTGCCTGTCGGCGTAGTTGGGGTGCACGCCGTGGGCGTTGTCGGCCGACACCATCAGCGAGCGCTGGAGGGTGCGCACGTAAGCGTCGCCATCGGGCAGCAGGCGCTGCAGGGTCTGCTCCAGCATCGGGCCGTCGGCGCCGCAGGCTGAACTGCTGCCGACTTCCTCGTGGTCGTTGCACACCAGCACGCTGGTCTCGTCGCTGTCCGCGGCCAGCAGGGCTTGCAGGCCGGCGTAGCACGACAGCAGGTTGTCCAGGCGGGCCCCAGCGATGAAGTCGCCGTTCAGACCGACCAGCGCGGCGTCCTGGGTGTCGTAGAAGCTCAGTTCGTAATCCAGCACTACGTCGGCGATCAGCTCGTGCTCGCGGGCCAGTTGCTCAGTAAGCAGGGCGCGGAAGTCGATGCGTTCGTCACCCGCTACCTGGGCCAGGATGGGCGGCAGCTCGTGCTGCGGGTTGATCGCCCAGCCTTCATTGGCGGTGCGGTTCAGGTGGATGGCCAGGTTGGGGATGATCGCGATCGGCAGCTTGAAATCGATCAGCTGGCTTTCAACCTTGCCGTCACGGCGGTAGGTGACGCGGCCGGCCAGCGAAAGGTCGCGGTCGAACCACGGCGCCAGCAAGGCGCCGCCATACACTTCCACACCCAGTTGCAGGAAGCCCTGGCGCTGCAGCTCGGGCTGCGGCTTGACGCGCAGGCACGGGCTGTCGGTGTGGGCGCCGACCATGCGGATACCGTTCAGCAGCGGTGCCTGCTTGCCCAGTTTGATGGCGATGATCGACGAGTCGTTGCGTGTGACGTAGTAGCGGCCACCAGGCACGGTGGCCCAGCTGTCGCGCTCGTCCAGGCGCTGGTAGCCGGCAGCTTCCAGGCGCTGGGCCAGGCTGGCGGTGGCGTGGAAGGGCGTGGGGGAGGCCTTGAGGAAGTCGATAAGGCCGGTATTCAGTGCGTCGCGCATAGCTCACTCCAGACAGCAGTGGCGCGAGTTTAACGCACAATGTCGACAATTTGTGTCTGCCTCTTCGCGGGCTTGCCCGCTCCCACAGGTACCGCACACATTTCCGGTGCAGTGTCATCCCTGTGGGAGCGGGCGAGCCCGCGAAGAGGCTGGGGCGGCCAGCCGAAAATCAGAAGGGCGCAGGGCACTCGAACTTCAACCGCTCGCCGGACACCGGGTGGGTAAAGCTCAACATGGAGGCATGCAGGCACAGCCGCTCATGGGCTGCCAGCGCTTCGGGGTTGGCATACAGCCGATCACCCAGCAGCGGGTGGCCGATCGACAGCATGTGCACGCGCAACTGGTGCGAGCGCCCGGTAATCGGCGTCAGCTCAACCCGGCAGTGGTCACCGCAGCGCTCGACGATACGCCAGAACGTCAGCGCATGTTTGCCCTGCTCGTGGTCCACCACATGCCGTGGCTTGGTGGGTGGGTCGTAGCGCAGCGGCAGGTCGATGCTGCCGCTGTCCAGTGCCGGTTGGCCCCAGCACAGTGCGGTGTAGGCCTTTTCGGTTTCGCGGTCGTGGAACTGGCGCGACAGCTCGCGGTGGCTGTCGGCATCGCGGGCCAGCAGGATGATGCCGGAGGTTTCCCAGTCCAGGCGGTGCACGATCAGCGCGTCCGGGTAGCCGTTTTCCTGCAGTCGGGTGATCAGGCAGTCCTTGTTGTCCTCGGCGCGGCCAGGCACCGACAGCAGCAGGGTCGGTTTGTTGATCACCAGGATGGCGGCGTCTTCGTGCAGGATCTGGATATTGGACAGCGGCATTGCGTGGTCTCAGTTAAATCGGGAGAAAAAAGCGGGGCCGCTCTGCGGCCCATTCGCGGCACAAGGCCGCTCCTACAGGGGAACGCGATCCCTTGTAGGAGCGGCCTTGTGCCGCGAATGGGCTGCAAAGCAGCCCCAGCTTTCAGCCAGATCAGCGATCCGGCAGGGTAATGTTCAGCTCCAGAATCGAGCAGCTGCCCTGGTTTTCCAGCTCGATATGCACGTCATCGTTGCCGATGTTCACATACTTGCGGATTACTTCCAGCAGTTCTTTCTGCAGCGCCGGCAGGTAGTCCGGCTCGCTGCGTTGGCCGCGCTCGTGCGCCACGATGATCTGTAGACGCTCTTTCGCTACCGACGCGCTGGTCTGTTTCTGTCTGCCACGAAAGAAGTCAAAAAGGTTCATGGTTTACTTGCCTCCAAACAGGCGCGCGAAGAATCCTTGCTTCGGCACTTCAACAAAACGCAGGGGTTTGTCTTTCCCCAGCAGGCGGTCGACGGTGTCGCTGTACGCCTGGCCAGCATCGCTCTGGTCGTCGAGGATGACCGGGATACCTTGGTTGGAGGCCTTGAGCACAGCCTGGGACTCAGGGATTACGCCCTTGAGCTTGATCGCCAGGATGTCGGTGACGTCATCGATGCTCAGCATTTCGCCGTTGACGACGCGCTCTGGGTTGTAGCGAGTGATCAGCAGGTGTTCCTTGATCGGCTCTTCACCGTTTTCGGAGCGGCGCGATTTGCTCGACAGAATGCCCAGCATGCGGTCCGAGTCACGTACCGAAGAAACCTCAGGGTTGGTCACCACGATAGCTTCATCGGCGAAGTACATCGCCAGGTGGGCACCTTTCTCGATACCCGCCGGCGAGTCGCAGATCACGTATTCGAAATCTTCTTTCAACGCCATCAGCACCTTCTCGACGCCTTCCAGGGTCAGCGCGTCTTTATCGCGGGTCTGGCTGGCGGCAAGTACATACAGGTTCTCGAGGCGCTTGTCCTTGATCAGGGCCTGCTGCAGGTTGGCTTCTTCGTTGACTACGTTGACGAAGTCGTACACCACGCGGCGCTCGCAGCCCATGATCAGGTCGAGGTTACGCAGGCCCACGTCGAAGTCGACGATGACGGTCTTGTGGCCACGCAGTGCGAGGCCGGTACCAATGGCGGCGCTGGTGGTGGTCTTGCCCACACCCCCCTTGCCGGAAGTAACCACGAGAATCTTGGCCAAGGTGTTTCACCCCTAAAATAAGTCGGGACACGTGTCCCGGCAAAAAGCAAAAAAACGGCAACAGTTAAAAAAGTTGCTCTGAAAATGACGGCAAGTATCCGTTAAAGACGGGTGATGTTCAACACATCACCGGACAGGCTGACTTGCACACCCGTGCCCCACAGGGGGTCGCGGCGCAGGTCTTCGCAAACCTTGTACTGGCCGGCGATGGAGACCATTTCGGCGGTCATCTGCTGGCAGAAGATCCGCGCCTTGGTATTGCCTTTGATGCCGGCCAGGGCCCGGCCGCGCATGGCGCCGTACACATGGATGTTGCCATCGGCCAGAAGTTCCGCGCCCGGGCTGACCGAGGCGGTAACGATCAGGTCGCCACCTTGAGCATAGATCTGCTGGCCGCCGCGCACCGGCGCGGTAATGATTCGGGTCGGGCGCACCTCGGGCTCGGGGGCGGGTGGTGGCGCGGGGGCCGGCTCGGGCTTTCTGACCACCTCGGGCTCGGGCTCCAGCGGCCGCTCGCGGGCACCGGATGGCGGCAGCACCGGCAGGTCGATGGCGATGGCGGCGGCGATGTCCTCGATGCGGTTGGCGCGGATGGCCAGGGTACGCAGGCCATGGTGACGGCAGATGCGCATCAAGCCTGGCAGGTCGATTGCCCCTTCGCCGGCCGGCAGCTTGTCCAGCGCCAGCACCAGTGGCGTATTGCTGAAGAAGTTCGGTGCCTGGGCGACTTTGGCCGCCAGCTGGCGGTCGAGGGCTTCAAGGTCATTGCGCGCCAGCTCCAGCACTGTGATGGCGAGCATGCTGCCCTTGAGCTGGAACACGGAGGCGGTGTCGGGTGTGTGGTTTGGGCTCATGGTCTGCATAGACGACTTGTTGCGAGAAAAGTGCCCTGATTTATAACGAGAACACCGGTTGCCCGCAACATACGCTGATCCGTTGTAGAATGCGCAGCCTTTGTCTTTCCGGAAGCTTCAATGGAACGCCCGCGTTTTCGTCCCTATTTCCTTCACCCAAAGTTCTGGGGCCTGTGGCTGGGCCTGGGCCTGCTGTGGCTGGTGGTCCAGTTGCCGTACCGGGTCCTGTTGAAAGCCGGTGCCGCGTTGGGGGCCGTGATGTATTGCTTTGCCGGCGAACGTCGGCGCATTGCCGCACGCAACCTTGAGCTGTGCTTCCCGGAGCTGTCGGTCGACGAACGGCGGCGTTTGCTCAAGGCCAACTTCGCCTCTACCGGTATCGCCTTCTTCGAAATGGCCATGAGCTGGTGGTGGCCCAAGGCCAGGCTGGCGCGCCTGGCCCATATCGAGGGGCTGGAGCACCTGCAGGCCGCCCAGCAGGCGGGGCAGGGCGCCATCCTCATGGCGGTGCACTTCACCACCCTGGAAATCGGCGCCGCCCTGCTGGGCCAGCAGCACACCATCGACGGCATGTACCGCGAGCACGGCAATGCGCTGTTCGACTTCATTCAGCGCAGTGGCCGCGAGCGGCATAACCTCGACTCGCTGGCGGTGGAGCGCGAGGACGTGCGCGGTATGCTCAAGCTGCTGCGTTCGGGCCGGGCGATCTGGTACGCACCGGACCAGGACTACGGCGCCAAGCAGAGCATTTTCGTGCCGCTGTTCGGCATCCCGGCGGCAACGGTCACCGCAACCACCAAGTTCGCCCGGCTGGGCAAGGCGCAGGTGATTCCGTTCACCCAGAAGCGCCTGGAGGATGGCAGCGGCTATCGTCTGGTCATTCACCCGCCGCTGGCGGACTTCCCCGGCGAAAGCGAAGAGGCCGACTGCCTGCGCATCAACCAGTGGGTCGAGCGTGTGTTGCGCGAGTGCCCCGAGCAGTACCTGTGGGCGCACCGCCGGTTCAAGTCACGGCCCGAGGGTGCGCCGCGGCTGTATGACAAGAAAAAGCGCTGAAAGCACATCAACCCCAGGAAGGAAGCGATGGCCCCACCCCCGGTAACCGGTCTTATCCTTTCTGGCGGCGGCGCCCGCGCCGCCTATCAGGTCGGCGTATTGGCCGGCATCGCCGAGCTGCTGCCCGCTGGCGCACATAATCCGTTCCCGGTCATCGTCGGCACCTCTGCCGGTGCCATCAATGCCGTCACCCTGGCCAGCGGCGCCACTCACTTCAACGACGCCGTGCAGCGGCTTACCGCCTTCTGGCAGAACTTTCGCAGCCACCTGGTCATCCGCAGTGACTGGCCCGGGGTCGTCCGTCAGGCTAGCCGTTTCGTCGGCCACAGCCTGCTCGGGCTGGGCGGCCAGGCGCCGGTGGCGCTGCTGGACAGCAGCCCGTTGCGCAGCCTGCTGAAGGCACACCTGAATCTGGATGGCATCACCCATTCCCTGGCCGCCGAGCAGTTACACGCGGTGGCAGTCACCGCCTTTGGCTACGAGTCCGGCCAGGCGGTCACCTTCTACCAGGGGCGTGGCACCATCGAAGCCTGGCTGCGCCACCGCCGAATCGGCGTGCCCACGCCATTGACCATTGACCACCTGCTGGCCAGTGCGGCCATTCCGCTGCTGTTTGCGCCGGTACAGCTGGGCGACGAATTTTACGGTGACGGCGCGGTGCGCCAGTCGGCACCGATCAGCCCAGCCTTGCACCTGGGCGCCAGCCGGGTGCTGGTGGTCGGGGTCAGTGGCAACCCGCAGCGGCCAGCGCCGCCCTTGCCCACTCAGCGGGTGTTCAGCGGGCAGCAGCCGAGCCTGGCGCAGATCGGTGGGCACATGCTCAACAGCACGTTCATTGACAGCCTGGAAGACGACATCGAATTGCTGCAGCGGCTGAACCACTTGAGCCGGCTGTTGCCGGCGCACCTGGATGCCCGCCGCCTGGGGCTGGCGCCAGTCGAAGTGCTGGTGGTCGCCCCCAGCCAGCCGTTAGACGAGATCGCCGCGCGGCACCGGCGTGAGCTGCCGGCGGCGTTGCGCCTGTTCCTGCGTGGGCCGGGGGCGACGCGCACCAGCGGGGCGGGGGTGTTGAGCTATCTGCTGTTCGAGGCCAGCTATTGCAGTGAACTGATCGAACTGGGGCGCAAGGATGCCTTGGCCAAGAAGCGGGAGCTGTGCCAGTTCCTGGGCATTTGATGTTGCCTGTACCGGCCTCATCGCCGGCAAGCCAGCTCCCACAGGATTACCACAGCCTTGGGCATTGTGCGGACCTGTGGGAGCTGGCTTGCCGGCGATTGGGCCGAAGCAGGTTTACTCGGCTATCTGCAACTTGCGCGCCTGGGTATACACATACCGCACCTTCTCATACTCAAACGGCGAGTTCAGCTGGCCATAGCGGAAGTTGGTGGTATAGCGCTTGTCCACCACACGCAGGGCAAAGATTTCCGGGTGGTCGGTGCTGGCTTCGGCCACGTTCAGGTAGTTGACCGCCTGCTCGCCCGCATAGTCCACCACCAGCCCGGTGGTGTCGCGCAGGTTCGATGGCCCCAGCACCGGCAGCATCAGGTACGGCCCCTCCGGGACGCCATAGAAGCCCAGGGTCTGGCCAAAGTCCTCGCTCTGGCGCGGCAGGCCCATGCTGGTCGCCGGGTCCCATAGCCCACCCACGCCGATCAGGGTGTTGAACATCAGCCGCGCGGTGATCTCTGCCGAACGCTTGGCCTTGAGCTGCAACACGCTGTTGAACAGGTTTGGCACGTCGCCCAGGTTGTTGAAGAAGTTGCTCACCCCCGTGCGCACGAAGCGCGGGGTGACGTACTGGTAACCACTCACCAGCGGCAACAGCACCCATTGATCCAGCCGGTAGTTGAAGTGATAGACGCGCCGGTTGATCGACTCCAGCGGGTCATACACGTTCAGCGCTTCCAGGGTTGAGCGCTCGAACTCGCGCTGGTCCAGCCCCGGGTTGAATTTCAGCTCGCGCAGTGGGTCGATGAAGCCATCGGATTCAGGCACCAGCGGCGCGGTACCGGTCACCTGCGGATCGGCCTCGACCACGCTGGCCCGGGGGGCGGTTTCGGCGGCCAGGGTGTGGCCGGCAGCAAGCAGGGCAGTGGCGAAGAGGAGTTTGTTAACCACGGAAGAACTCCAGCATGGCGTCACTGTTGACGCGGTAGTTGAGGTTGCCGCAATGGCCGCCATGGGGGTATAGGGTAAGCCGCTCACCGAACACCTTGCGCAGGAAACCGATGTCGCCCGGTCCGAGAATGACGTCGTCGGCGTTGTGCATCACGGCGATTTTGTCACTGCCGCGCAGGTAGTCTTCCAGGGCATACAGGCTGACCTGGTTGACCAGCTGCAGGATGCTGTTGCCGTCGGTGCGGGCGCGCCACATCGGGATCACCTGTTCGGTCATGTAGCAGTCGAAGTCGCACTGCAGGGCGCGCTTGAAGAACGGCGTGAGGCTGCTGCCTTCGGTAATCGGGAACTTCGGCGGAATGATCAGGCCGCGGCGGTTGATCAGGTCTGAAGTGAAGGCAATGTCGGCTGCCGAGAAACGGAACGAAGTGCCGATCAGCATGGCCATCTGTTCGTTGGACAGGTGCTGCTTGGACTGCTGGAAGTCATACAGCAGGGCGTCGTTCAGGTCGATGTAGCCTTTGTCCTGGAAGTAGCGCGTCAACTTGGTCAGCATCAGCTCATAGAAGGTGGTGCTGCGGTCGATGCCCTTGACCTGGGTTTGCACCAGCTTGTCGAGGTTGTTGATCGAGGTGTACAGGTTGACCGGTGGGTTCAGCAGCAGCACACGCTTGAAGTTGAAGCTGCGGCGGGTTTCGTCCAGGTGGCTGACGAAAGCGGCGTCCAGCGCACCCAGGCTGTAGCCGGTGAGGTAGAACTCGCTGACCGGCAGACGTGGGTGTTGGGCGCGCACGGCCTGCATGACCCGGTACATGTCTTCGGCGTCTTCCTGGCTGACGCCGGGGGTGGCAAAGCGCGAGGCGGCACTCATGAAGTCGTAGCTGGTGGGCGATGACAGTTGCACCACGTGGAAGCCGCCCTGGTAGAACAGCTTCTTCAGGTATTCATTGATGCTGCTGCTGTACGGCGCACCAGTGCCGGCGATGATGAATATCAGCGGCGCCTCGTGATCCTGGCGGGCCAGGCGGTACTTGAGCTTTTTCACCGCCCAGAAATTGTCGGGCAAGGTGAATTCACGCTCCGGGCGCAGGTTCAGGCTGTAGTCCGACTGGTTGATGTCATCGTCGCTGGGCAGGGTCGGGCGCTGGTCGGGCGGCGTGGTGGCGATGGTCGCCTCGAACGGGTTGGTCAAGGGGTAGCCGTAGCTGGCAGCGTCGATATCCCGCGCTGAAGCGGCCACCGCCATGAGCAGGCTGCCGAGCAGGGCAGCGAGGCGCAAAGATCGAAGCATGTAATCCCCCAAAAGAACGCAAGGTCGAGCAGTGTGCAGGCTAGGACCACATGCAACCGGGCAAAGTTGCCAGTCGCGGTGGCCTTTGGTGTGCTTGTTATCTGCAACATAGCTGCAGGGTTGGGATTTTGCCTTACAACCGGGCATAAGCGATCATGGATGCTTTCGATTACCGCTATTGGAGAACAGGATGTCTCGTTCGCTGCCGGCTGCGCTGCTGGTGCTGTTTCTGGGGCTGTGGCTCGCTGCCAGCTATGGCGTGCGCTATGGGCTGATGGAGGATGGCCAGTGGGTTGGGCTGTGCACGGTGCCAGCGGCGTACTGGCAGTGCGAGGTGCGCTCGCTGCTGGGGCTGGGCATTCACCACCAGGTGCTGGCCTGGAGCGGGCTGGGCCTGGCGCTGCTGGCGCAGTTCCTGCCCGCGCGGGCCGGCTGGTGGCTGGCGGTGTTGGCATTGGTATTCGCGGTGCCGGCGCTGGTGCTGTATACCGCCAGCATTGCCGTGTTTGCGCTGGTGCTGGCGGGGCTGCGCCTGGTCAGGAGACCGCAGCAAGGCTGACAGGGGCCGCTTCGCGGCCCATCGCCGGCAAGCCAGCTCCCACAGGGACTGCGCAGGTCTCGAAGGCTGCACAACGCCTGTGCCAGCTCCCACAGGGACTGCGCAGGTCCCGAAGGCTGCACAACGCCTGTGGGAGCTGGCTTGCCGGCGATGGGGCGCGAAGCGGCCCCCGGGCATCAAGCCTGGCGCACCCGCAAGCTGCGCCACAGTGCCGCTGTCATCAACACAGTCACCACCGCCCAACCCCAGGCCTGCTGGTTCTCCAGCCCTTCCACGAACAACTGCGGCGCCACCCCGGCCCCGACAATGAACGCCAGCAACGCCACCTCCGCCCGCCGTGCCCGCACCGGCCACAGCACATAGACCAGCGCCGGCAAGGCCAGCGCGGCACTGGGGAAGCTGCGGTAGCGTGGGTCGAACACCATCGCCAGCATGCTCACTGCCGCAGCAAAGCCCGCCGCCAGCAACAGCCAGCCGGCACGCGCCTGCAGCCAGGCAAACCAACGCTCGCGCCAACCGGCCCGCTGCGCCAACGCCAGCAGCCCATGGGCCAGCACCAGCAGGTTCAGCCCGGCCAGCGCAACAGCCCACAGCCACTCCCCGGCAAAGCGTGCATGGGTGCGCATCAGCTCGCCCCACAAGCCCAGGCAACCCGCGCCAAAGGCCGCCAGCAATGGCAGCAACAATGCCGCCTGCGGGCTGGCGGGCCGCCCGGCGAGCAACAACATGGCCGCCATAAACAGTGCACTGGCCAGCAGCCACTGTGGCCAGTACTGCAGGTTGCTCACCGGCCCTTCCAGTACGCCCTTGTCTTGCCGGTCGGCATCGTAGAGCCCCCAGTAACCGCCTACCGCCCCTTCATTGGCGCGCTTCCACGGCTGGTCAAACGCTTCGATCAGGTTGTAGTGCCAACCGTTGCTCTCGGCCATGGCCACAAAGCCACGGATGAACCGCGCCTCGTTGACTCGGCTGGGCACCGCGGTCTCGCGTTGGCGGCCTTCGCTGGGCCAGCCGGTTTCGCCAATCAGGATGTCTTTGGGCGCAAAGCGCGTGCCGAATACCCGGCGCACATCGGCCACGTGGGCCAGTGCATCATCGATGCCGCGCGGGTCGTCTTCCCAGTAGGGCAGCAGGTGAATGGTCAAAAAGTCCACTGCTGGCGCCACCTGCGGGTGCTGCAGCCAGAACTCCCACACATCTGCGTAGGTCACCGGTACCTTCACCTGGCTTTTCACCCGGGCGATCAGCTTGGCCAGGTGCGCGCCGGTGACTTCCTTGCGCAGCAACGTCTCGTTGCCCACTATCACCGCGCTGACCACGTCGGGGTTGGCGTTGGCGGTGGCGATCAGCAGGTCGATTTCCCTGTCGGTGTCGGCCGGGTGAGCGTTGACCCAGGCGCCCAGCATCACTTTCAACCCATGCTTGCGGGCCAGCGCCGGGATTGCCTCAAGGCCGGTCATGGAATAGGTGCGGATGCACTGGAAACGCTCAGCCAGCAAGGCGAGGTCGGCGTCCATGCGTGCCGGGCGCAGGCGAAACGGCTGGTCGTAGGGCGACTGGTCCTTGTCGAACGGCGTGTACGACGCGCATTGCAACTTGTGCGTCGGGCTGGCCGCATCGGGCAGGTGCACCGGTTTGCCAAGCCCGTACCAGAGCCCGGCGAGCCCGAGCAGGGCCAACAGGCAGGCAAGCAGGTAAAGCGGCAGCAACAGGCGGGCAGAACTGGGCATCGGGCGGTCCATCGTCAGGCGCAAAAGGGTAGATAGTAGCCCGGCGCCAAAGCTTTGGCATGCAAGGATCGCGCAGGCGGGTGCAGGCCGATGACGTTAATGGCACAGTGCTGTCGCATATGGGGCGGGTGCAGGTCGCAGCTGGATCAGGTCGACCTGTGTTGCAGGAAGATGATGCAATCTCCAAGACCTGACGAGGGGATGCTTTGATGGCAACTTTGAAAAAAATGCGACGTTTCCTGGGTGTGGGCACCGCCCTGGTAATGGCCATGAGCGCTGCACAGGCAATGGCTAAAGAAGTAAGCATTGGTTACGTGGATGGTTGGGCCGACAGCGTGGCGACCACCAACGTGGCTGCCGAAGTGATCAAGCAAAAGCTCGGCTACGACGTGAAGTTGCAGGCTGTGGCCACGGGGATCATGTGGCAGGGTGTGGCAACCGGCAAGCTCGATGCCATGTTGTCGGCCTGGTTGCCGGTGACGCATGGTGAGTACTGGGCCAAGAACAAGGACAACGTGGTCGACTACGGCGCCAACTTCAAGGACGCCAAGATCGGCCTGATCGTCCCCGATTACGTCAAGGCGGCGAGCATTGCCGACCTCAAGACCGATACCACCTTCAAGCAGAAGATTGTCGGCATCGACGCAGGCTCTGGCGTGATGCTCAAGACCGACCAGGCGATCAAGGACTACGACCTGACCGGCTACAAGTTGCAGGCCAGTTCGGGCGCGGCGATGACGGCGGAGCTGGGCCGTGCCTACGCCAAGCAGCAGTCGATTGCAGTGACCGGCTGGGTCCCGCACTGGATGTTCGCCAAGTGGAAGCTCAAGTTCCTCGAAGACCCGAAAGGGGTGTATGGCGCGGCGGAAACCGTGAACAGCATCGGCAGCAAGGAACTGGCCACCAAGGCACCGGAAGTGGCGGAGTTCCTGAAAAAGTTCAGCTGGCAGTCCAAGGACGAGATTGGCGAGGTGATGCTGGCGATCCAGGAAGGGGCCAAGCCTGAAGCGGCGGCCAAGGATTGGGTAGCCAAGCACCCTGATCGCGTGAAGGAGTGGACTGGCAAGTAATCACTCTCAAGGGCCAGTTCAGCTTGTTCGCGGGCTCGCCCGCTCCCACAGGGATATCACTGCCCTCAGGCCTTGTGATGCCCCTGTGGGAGCGGGCGAGCCCGCGAATGGGCCCTAACTTTGTTACGCAATCGGTAAAACACCGTTGCATCTAAGACTAAGGTCGTCTGGTTGCCGTCCAACAGCCGCATAAAGTAAGGGTGTGGGTTTTATCCCCTACCTGTGCTGCTAGGACAAAAACAATGAACGACAGCATTTACCTCTCGATACAAAACAGCCCCCGTTTCAAGGAGCTGGTCACCAAACGCGAACGGTTCGCCTGGATTCTCTCGGCGATCATGCTCGGCCTGTATTGCGGCTTCATCCTCCTGATCGCCTACGGTCCTCATCTGCTGGGCGCCAAGCTCAGCCCTGAGTCGTCGATTACCTGGGGCATTCCCCTGGGCGTCGGCCTGATCGTTTCGGCATTTGTCCTGACCGCCATCTACGTACGCCGCGCCAACGGCGAATTCGATGAGCTGAACAAGGCCATCCTCAAGGAGGCGCAACAATGATTCGCCACGCCAAAGCCCTGGCCGTACTGGCCTGCGGAGCCTTTGCACCCGCCGTGTGGGCAGCTGATGCCCTGACCGGCGAGGTGCAGAAACAGCCGCTGAACGTTGCCGCGATCGCCATGTTCGTGGCCTTTGTCGCCTTCACCCTCGGAATCACCTACTGGGCCTCCAAACGCAACAAGTCGGCGGCGGACTACTACGCTGCCGGTGGCAAGATCACCGGCTTCCAGAACGGCCTGGCGATTGCCGGCGACTACATGTCGGCTGCCTCGTTCCTGGGTATTTCCGCCCTGGTGTTCACCTCTGGCTACGACGGCCTGATCTACTCGATCGGTTTTTTGGTCGGCTGGCCGATCATCCTCTTCCTGATCGCCGAACGCCTGCGCAACCTGGGCAAGTACACCTTTGCCGACGTGGCCTCGTACCGCCTCGGGCAGAAGGAAATCCGTACCCTGTCGGCCTCCGGTTCGCTGGTGGTGGTGGCGTTCTACCTGATCGCTCAGATGGTCGGTGCCGGTAAGCTGATCGAACTGCTGTTCGGCCTGGACTACCACGTTGCGGTGATCCTGGTGGGTATCCTGATGTGCCTGTATGTGCTGTTCGGCGGCATGCTGGCCACCACCTGGGTACAAATCATCAAGGCCGTGCTGCTGCTGTCTGGTGCCAGCTTCATGGCGCTGATGGTGATGAAGCACGTAGGCTTCGACTTCAATACCCTGTTCTCTGAAGCGATCAAGGTGCACAGCAAGGGTGAGGCGATCATGAGCCCGGGCGGCCTGGTCAAGGACCCGATCTCGGCCTTCTCGCTGGGCCTGGCACTGATGTTCGGTACCGCCGGCCTGCCTCACATCCTGATGCGCTTCTTCACCGTCAGTGACGCCAAGGAAGCGCGCAAGAGCGTGCTGTACGCCACCGGCTTCATCGGCTACTTCTACATCCTCACCTTCATCATCGGCTTTGGCGCGATCCTGTTGGTCAGCACCAACCCGGACTTCAAGGACGCCGCCGGCGCCCTGTTGGGCGGCAACAACATGGCAGCGGTGCACCTGGCCGATGCCGTGGGTGGCAGCATCTTCCTCGGTTTCATTTCGGCAGTGGCATTTGCCACCATCCTGGCGGTGGTTGCCGGCCTGACCCTGGCCGGTGCTTCGGCGGTGTCCCACGACCTGTACGCCAGCGTCTGGCGCAAGGGCAAGGCCAACGACAAGGACGAGATCCGCGTGTCGAAGATCACCACCATCGCCTTGGGCGTGCTGGCGATCGGCCTGGGCATCCTGTTCGAGAAGCAGAACATCGCCTTTATGGTCGGCCTGGCGTTCTCCATCGCCGCCAGCTGCAACTTCCCGGTGCTGCTGCTTTCGATGTACTGGAAGAAACTGACCACCCGCGGCGCCATGATCGGCGGCTGGCTGGGCCTGGTGAGCGCGGTGACGCTGATGATCCTCGGCCCGACCATCTGGGTGCAGATCCTCGGCCACGAGAAGCCGATCTACCCGTACGAGTACCCGGCGCTGTTCTCGATGGCCATTGCCTTCGTCAGCATCTGGTTCTTCTCGGTCACTGACAAGTCCAAGGCTGCCGACGACGAGCGTGCGCTGTTCTACCCGCAGTTCGTGCGCTCGCAGACTGGCCTGGGTGCCAGCGGGGCGGTTTCCCACTAACGCTTTGGCGCAGTAACACAACGCCCCGCCAGCCGGGGCGTTGTGCATTGTGCAGTGTCAATTTGCGTGCGCTCGGAAATTTCCGAAGCTCGCTCGGAAGCATCCTGGTTATCCCGTCGTACACTTCCCCAATACTTCTCCTCACCGGCCGGGCTCACCCCGGCAGGCCTGTTTACCTTCAAGGAGAATCTATTCGTGAAACGCACGTTACTTGCCCTTCCCCTGGCCCTGTTGTTCGTGGGCACCGCCCATGCCGCCGACCCGATCGAGAAACAGGTGCAAATCGTCGCCCAGGTGCCGACCGATGCCTTCTACGTCGAGCCGGTGGGTGGCAACTGGATGAACGATCCGCAGGAAATGGCCTGGAACTCCTTTCAAGGCAAGCTCGACCCGATCCGCAAGCAACTGCAGGTCAAGAGCACCATTGGCCCGATCAGTGCCTACCTGGTTTCTCCTGCAGTGATCGCCAGCGGCACCAACAACATCGACCTGAATGTCACGGTTGGCGACACCGTGCTGCAAACCACCCCGGAGGAGGTGGTCAGCGCCGCGCAGGCCGCACCCGGCGCGATCATCGGCTTCCACGTCGAAGCCCAGCCTGCACCCCCAGCGGGTTACGAGCCTGGCAACTACCAGGGCTTGGTCAGCATGATTTTCGAAACCGCCACCCCTTAATACTTCGTTCATCCACAGTGCCTGCCCCGGCCCTCGCCCGTAGCGAGGGGTGGGCAGGTCATGCCTGCAAGCGACCCCCATGTCCCGACATTCCTCCAACTCCGCCTTGCGCTGCTGGCTACCCTTGGCTGCCAGCATGGCCCTGTGGGCTGGCATGAGCCACGGCGCGGGCAGTGCCTTGGGGCCAGTCAAGGGCCTGCCTCGCGAGTTCGAGGCGCATTTCTTCGATGTACCCCTGGCCGTGCGGGTTGACCTGGACGGCCGCTACCTTGGTGATGCCATGGTTGTGCTCAGCCGCGACCAGCGGGTACAGCTGCTGGAGTTCACCGAGACCTTCGACAGCCGCGAACCCGAGAGCCTGCGCCGGCTCTGGCGCGAGCGCCTGGTCGATGGCCGTCCCCTCGGCGATTGTCAGGCAGACTGCCCGGAGGGCTTGCGGGCCATCCACTACAGCCTGGCGAACTCCCAGCTTTCGTTGCTGACCGACCGTGCCGAATCTGTGGCCACTGCCGAACGTTTTCATCGCCTGCCAGAGCAGGGCAGCCATGGCCTGTTGCTGCGCAACCAGCTCAACCTGGTCAATGATGGCGTGGCTACCAGTGGCCGCTATGCCTTGCAGGGGCAGGGCAGTGTCGGCCAGTGGACGGCGCTGGCGGACGGCCAGCTCGACCGCGGCAGCGACAGCCGCGAGGGTACCCGTTACCGGGTAGACCAGTTGTATGGCGAGCGCCTGGTCGAGGACCATTTCTACCGTCTCGGGTATTTCACCCCCAGTGCCCAAGGCCTTACCCGCCAACCCCGGTTGATGGGCGCCAGCCCCGACACCACCCTGGGCCTCATGTTCGGCAGCAGCGACAGCCTGCTCATCGACAACGCCGCGCCCAGTGCCACGCCCATTCATGTCACCCCCAACCGCCCAGCCGTGGCGGAGATCTACCGTAACGGCGTGCTGATCAACAGCCAGCCGGTGCAACCTGGGCTGCAGACCCTTGATACCAAGGTGCTGCCCGGCGGCATCTACGAGGTCGAGGTGCGTCTGGTCGAGGACGGCCAGGTGAGTTCGCGCAGCCAGGCGTTCGTGTACAAGCCCGGCAACTGGCGCAGCACTGACGCGCCTTGGCGCTACAACCTGTATGCGGGGCGCCAGAGCAGCCAGCTCAGCAACTGGCAAAATACCCACGACGACAGCCTGGCGGCCGGTGTGCTGGCCAACTACCTGTTGCACCCCAGGGCAATTGTCGGCTTGTCCGCCCAGCGTCTCGACGATGCCATGCAATACGGCACGTCACTGGACTGGGATGTGCGCGACCGGTTCAAACTGTATGGCAACCTGTTCCAGGCTCAAGGCCATGGCAGCGGCTATGACCTTCAGCTGATCCATGCCTACGAGCGCGGCTCGCTGGTCGCCAGCCACAGCCGCAGCTGGCTGACGCGCGCCTACCCGGACCGTCGCGACGACGCGTCGACACGGCCGTTCCAGGCGCGCCAGACGCAATCTGCGCTGTCGCTCAGCCACCGTCTCGACCCCCGCAACACCGCCAGCGTGCGCCTGTCCCACAGCAGCGGCAGCGACGCAGGCACCGGCGTCGACCTGGGTTGGGCCTATTACGGGCGCCTGCTTGGCTCCGATGCCAACTGGCGGCTTTCGCTGTTCGACCGGCCGGGCAACAGCGGCACAGGCGACGCGCGCAGCCGCGGCGTCAACCTGAGCCTGAGCATGAGCCTGGGTGGCGGTGGCCGCCGCTTGTCCGCCAGTATCGGCAGCCGCACTTCGCGTGATGGCGGGCGTGACCTCAACACTTCGCTGGGTTATCAACAGGACGTAGAGCTTGGGCCGTTGCGCAGTGTCGGCGCCACCCTCAGTGCCGACCGTTATGGTGCAGGGCTGAGTGGCGACACCCAGTTCGAGAACCAGGTAATGCACGGTGACGCCTATGTACAGCGCTCTTCCTACAACGGTGAGTTCACGGGCGGGCTGAACCTGGAAAGCGTGGTGGCGGTGGGCGCCGGCAAGGCGGCGATGAGCGGCCGGTACATGACGCACCAGGCGGCGCTGATCGTTGATGTGGATACCGACATCGAAGACCTGAAGCTGCGCGCCGACGATGCGCTGGGTGTCGACTTGCACCCGGGGCGCAACATCATCCCGGTCACGGCCTACAAGGCCGGCCACGTGCAGTTCGATTTCGAGGGGCACGCCGCCACTGCCGCGGTGATTCAGCCGTCGAGCCTGGACTACCACCTGAACCGCGGCGGCATCGATTACCGCCAGGTGCGCGTACTGCGCACGGTCACCGTGCTGGGGCGCCTGCTCGATGGCCAGGGCCAGCCGCTGCGCGGTGCCCAGGTGATCAACCATGCCAGCCGCAGTGTCAGCGAAGCCGATGGCTTTTTCGCGGTGGAAATGAGCGAAGGGACGCCGACCCTGGAAATTCGTCAGCGTGGCCAGCCACTGTGCCTGTTGCGGCTGGACCTGGACGGCCTGACGCGTGAGGGCGAGGTGCTGCTGGCCGGCGACCAGGCTTGCCTGCCCGAGGTTGCCGCGCGTTTTGAGTGATTTTCAGAAATTGCCTACTGCTTTAGTCGTGGCCGAATGGTTGCGCACAGCAATACCCTTAACCCAGTCATTCAGGGAGCTTTGCCGCATGAATATGCCCTCTCTTCTGGCCTTCGCCATGCTGTACCTTCCCCTGGCCGCAGTTGCCGCCCCAGAGCTCAACGTTGGCGGGTTGTACGATTACCTGGACGGCGACAAGAGCACGCTGCTCAAGCGCGTGCGCAACAGTGGTGACACTACGGCGTTCGTCAAGGTCAGCGTCGCGGAACTGGTCTATGACGAGGCCGGCGTGGCCCATGAAATCGACACCGATGGCCTGGCGCTGGAGCAGCGCGGCCTGGTCGCCAGCCCTGCGCGGTTGATTGTACCGGCCCAGGGCATGCAGGCCGTGCGCCTGTTGTACCGTGGGGCCCGGGACAAGGAGCGCTACTTCCGCCTGCGCTTCATGCCGGTGTTGCCGGAGCTGGGCGATGGTTTTGCCGTGGACGAACAGGAGGCGGCGCAGTACCGCGACAGCCTTACGGCGGGGGTCAACCTGCTGGCGGGTTATGGCACGCTGCTGTTCGTACGGCCCGCGCAGGCGCAATACCAGACACCCATGCAGCGCGAGGGCGGGCACCTGACGGTGGCCAACGAGGGCAACACCACCGTGGTGCTCGACCACTTCCGCCAGTGTCGCGCGCCAGGCGAAGGGTGTGAACCGGCCACCAAGCATCATCTGCTGCCAGGTCGCAGCCGGCAGTTTGCCGGCGACGCCAGCGGCGTGCATCAGTTCGAACTGCATGAAGGTGAGCAACGTAGCGCCAGGGTGATGCGATGAGGGGTGTGCTGACCCGGCAGTTGGGTGGCCAACTGCGTGGTTGTCTGGGGGCAGCGCTGTTGCTTGTCGCGCCCATGGTCAGTGCCCTTGATGTGACGATCACAGCCGAGTACCGGGGTGGAGGTACAGGGCGTTTTGACAACACCACGCCCCCGGGAGGGCTGTGCCGCAACTGGTCTGTCACCTGCAGGAACCGCACTACCGTGGAGTTGCCGATCACCTACGACAAGAAAACCACCAAGGGCGCTGCCGACCCGCGCGATGAGTTCTATTTCAGGGTGCCGGCCAGGCGCGAAATCGATGTCTACCACGATGGCACCGGCGAGTCGCGACGGCTGACCTTCGAATGGACGGCCATCAGCCAAAGGGTGCAGACAGCCAACAATATCATCTATCACCCGCTTTATCAGATGGACTACCAGGGGGGCTGCCGCCGGCTAGGCGCAGTAGAGCAATTCAGGCCTGCCGTCGTTACTTATCTGTTCGATATCACACAGCCCTCTGCGCCTTCGCCGTGTTGGGCCAAGGGGCGGAACTCGCCGGACGGCCGCGTAGAAATCGCATCAGTGGTCGATACCAGCGTCGCCTATACCATCGATATCACCCCGCCGTTTCGCATGCCCAGCGGCACCTGGCGGGGCAGTGTGACGTACAGCATCGGCCCGGGCGGCGATTTTGACTTCGGTAATGATGTCACCGCGCTCAGTGGCGACAGCCTGACGGTAAACTTTGTGCTTGATGTGGAACACGCTTTCATCTTCGAATTCCCTCCAGGTTCGGACCGGGCGGTACTGGAGCCCCCTGGGGGCTGGCAGGGCTGGTTGGCCGGTGGCAAGCCCCCTCAGCGGCTCGCTCGCGACCTGCCGTTCAGGGTCTGGTCGACGGGGCCATTCAAGGTCTACAAGCTCTGTGAGCACTATGCCGACACCCGCTGCGCGATTCGTAATCCCGCCGCCGACCAAGTGCCCGTCGAAGTCGCCATGAGCCTGCCGGCGGGCATCGAGCACGCTGGGGCGCCAGTACAGCGCCTTGCGCTACCCAGTGGGCGGCTGGCGGCGCTGCAGTTCGACGCGGCCATGGCCACCTTGAACCGGCCCGGTCAGTTGCATTTCCAGGTGGCCCAAGATGACATGGACGGCATGCTGAGGTACCCCGGTACCACCTACACCGGCCAGGTCACCGTAGTCTTCGATGCCGAGTTGTAGTCGGCAACCACAGCAAACGAGGAGGGGGCATGCACACAGCACTGGTGGTGGACGACCACCCTTTCATCCGGGCCACGGTCTGCATGCTGCTGCGCCAACAGCGTATACAGGTGGTCGGCCAGGCGGCGGACGGCATAGACGCCGTGCGCCAGGTACGCGAACTGGTGCCGGACCTGGTGATTCTCGACATTGCGATGCCGGGCCTGGACGGGTTGGAGGTGATCAGCCGGATCAAGGCCTGCGGCCTTTCCAGCAAGGTCGTGGTATTGACCTCGCAGCTGGCCGAAGCGTACTCGCTGCGTTGTCTTCAGGCCGGTGCCGCAGGCTATGTTGCCAAGACCGACGACCTGGGCGAACTGGGCAAGGCCGTTGCCGCCGTGTTGTCGGGCTTCACCTATTACCCCGAAATCGCCACCAGCTCGGTGCGCAGGCAGGATCTGTTCATCAGTGAAGCCCAGTGCATTGCCGGCCTCACCGACCGCGAACTGACGGTGCTGCAGTATCTGGCCCGTGGCCATGGCAATAAAGCCATTGGTGAAGCGATGCTGTTGAGCAACAAGACCATCAGTACCTACAAAACGCGCCTGCTGGAGAAGCTCAGGCTCAACTCAGTCATTGACCTGGCAGAGTTCGCTCGCCGCAATCACCTGATCTGAGTCTGAAATGTCTGCTACCTATGTTGGCGCAGATCAGCCCCGCAGTGTTCGACATTGACCATGTGCAACGCCTGGTAGGCAACGACAAGGCAGCTTTGCACGCATTACTGAGGGAATTGCGCACGAGCAATTTCCACGACCTTCAGCTGCTTCGCAGGCAAGATCAGGATGTTGAAGCCCTGGGGGAACTTGCCCATCGCATCAAAGGGGCCGCGCAAATCGTTCGAGCAGATGAGGTGGTCTACCGGTGCGAGCTTCTGGAGCGCCAGTGTAACGACAAGACGCTCGCACCTGTCGACCTGAAAATGGACGTGGAGGCACTCGTTCAGGCGATGCTGCACCTGGATCGGCAGCTGGCCTCGCACGCCCGGTGTTCAAATCATACCGAGTAGCAACAGCACCAGCAGAATCACCAGTACCACACCGATGATGCCCGATGGGCCATAGCCCCAACTGCGCGAGTGTGGGAAGACCGGTAAGCCACCAATCAGCAGAAGGATCAGGATGATGATGAGAATCGTGGTCATGGCGGAATCCTTGCGTGGTTGAGGGTCAAGGGCCTCGGACTGCCGGCCTCTTGTATGTTCGGACTGTTGCCGCTTGCGAAAGATTCCATTCGTGTGTCGCTTTCACAGACCCCCTGCAGCCTTGTGCTGCGAAGAGACCGGAACTGACCACACAGTCATGCCCGCCCATTCACTACCCTGATGAACCCTGCCTGCCCACTGGGCCTTGATTAGACTCGGTGCACTACCACCATGAACAAGGCCAGCCACCATGCAAAAACGCATCATGATCACTGGCGCCGGGTCCGGCCTCGGTCGCGAGATCGCCTTGCGCTGGGCGCACGAGGGCTGGCGCCTGGCGCTGGCCGATGTCAACGAAGCGGCCCTGCGCGAAACCCTGGAGCTGGCCCGCGCTGCCGGCGGTGACGGCTTCGTGCAGCGCTGCGATGTGCGCGACTACAGCCAGCTTACCGCCCTGGCCCAGGCCTGCACCGAGCAGCTTGGCGGCATCGACGTGATCGTCAACAACGCCGGTGTCGCCTCGGGCGGGTTCTTCGCCGAGCTGTCGCTGGAGGACTGGGACTGGCAGCTGGCGGTCAACCTGATGGGCGTGGTCAAGGGCTGCAAGGCCTTCCTGCCGCTGCTGGAGCGCAGCAAGGGGCGTATCATCAACATCGCGTCGATGGCCGCGCTGATGCAGGGGCCGGGCATGAGCAACTACAACGTGGCGAAGGCCGGTGTGCTGGCCTTGTCAGAGAGCCTGCTGGTGGAGCTGCGCCAGGTGGAGGTGGCGGTGCACGTGGTGTGCCCATCGTTCTTCCAGACCAACCTGCTGGACTCGTTCCGCGGGCCCAACCCGGCAATGAAGGCCCAGGTGGGCAAGCTGCTGGAAGGCTCGCCGATCAGTGCGGCGGACATTGCCGAGTACATGTTTCAGCAGGTGGCCGCTGGCGAGTTCCTCATCCTGCCCCACGAAGCTGGGCGCCAGGCTTGGGCCCTGAAGCGGCAGGCCCCCGAGCGGCTGTATGACGAAATGGCCGAAATGGCAGTAAAAATGCGCTCCAAGGGCCATTCGAAGTGAATGGTCTGTAGGGGAAGTTACCAGGGTATGTAGGGCGCTTCTGATTTGCCGCGGAACTATTGAGTAGGTAAATACCTACGATGCACGCTCCGGTTTTCCTTTTCGCTGGAGGAGCGGAACATGCTGGTAATAGGACGCGAAGTGGGGGAGATCATCGTGATTGGCGATGACATCCGAATCATGGTGGTACAGTCGCGAGACGGGGTGGTGCGCTTCGGGGTCGAGGCCCCGAGGGAGGTGACAGTGCATCGGGCCGAAGTGTACAAGCGCATCAAGGAGGCAGAGCAGGGCAAGGGCCGCAGGGCTTGATGTTGACTGTGCCGACCTCTTCGCGGGCTTGCTAATCGAGCAGCTCACGGGGCACGTCATGCTTGGCGAGCAACTGGCACTGCTGGCTTTCCGGGTCGAACAGGATGAACGCCTGGCCCTTGGCCAATGCCTGGCGCACCCGTAGTACGCGCGTCTCCAGCGGGGTATCGTCGCCATTGTCGGTGCCATCGCGGGTGACGAAGTCCTCGATCAGCAGGGTCAGGGTTTCGGCTTGCAGTTGGTCGTAGGGGATCAGCATGGTGGATAGTGTCTGAAGTAAGTGTGGGCAATGCTACGCGAAATATTCGGGATTTTGGCGCCGCTTTGCGGCCCATCGCGACACAAGGCCGCTCCTACAGGCGATAGGCGTGCCCCTGTAGGAGCGGCCTTGTGTCGCGATGGGCTGCAAAGCAGCCCCCAGGGCCATCAGCCTTTATTACCCACCAGGCTGTCCACCGCCGGCACCCGCGTGTCACTTTCCATCTGTGCATCGTGCTCCAACTGGTGGCTGAACCTTTCCAGCGAGGCATTGGCCGGCTGCGAATCGCTGGCAAACACGGGCGGGCTTAACAGGTACGCCGACAGCAACCGGCTCAACGCTGCAAGGCTGTCGATGTGCGTGCGTTCGTAGCCATGGGTGGCGTCGCAACCGAATGCCACCAGTGCGGTACGAATGTCATGCCCCGCCGTTACCGCCGAATGGGCATCGCTGAAGTAATAGCGGAACAGGTCGCGGCGCACCGGCAGGTCGTGGTCGCCGGCCAGTTTCAGCAAATGCCGGGACAGGTGGTAGTCATAAGGCCCCGATGAGTCCTGCATGGCCACGCTGACCGCATGCTCGCTGGAGGCCTGCCCGGGTGCCACCGGGGCAATGTCGATGCCGACGAATTCGCTGACGTCCCAAGGCAGGGCGCCCGCTGCACCCGAGCCTGTCTCTTCGGTGATGGTGAACAGCGGGTGGCAGTCGATCAGTGGCTGGCGGCCACTTTCCACCACGGCCTTCAGTGCTGCCAGCAGCGCTGCAACGCCGGCCTTGTCGTCCAGGTGGCGGGCGCTGATATGGCCGCTTTCGGTGAACTCGGGCAGTGGGTCGAAGGCGACGAAATCACCAATGCTCACGCCCAGCGCCTCGCAGTCGGCACGGGTGGCGCAGTAGGCGTCCAGGCGCAGCTCCACGTGGTCCCAGCTGACAGGCATCTGGTCGATGGCGGTGTTGAATGCATGCCCGCTGGCCATCAACGGCAGCACGCTGCCCCGCACCACCCCCGTGTCGGTGAACACGCTGACACGGCTGCCCTCGGCGAAACGGCTGGACCAGCAGCCCACCGGCGCCAGGGCCAGGCGGCCGTTGTCCTGCAATTGGCGCACGCTGGCGCCGATGGTGTCCAGGTGGGCCGACACGGCGCGGTCGGGGGATGTCTGGCGGCCCTTGAGGGTGGCGCGAATGGTGCCGCGGCGGGTCAGCTCGAAGGGGATGCCCAGTTCATCCAGGCGTTCGGCCACGTAGCGCACGATGGTGTCGGTGAAACCGGTGGGGCTGGGGATGGCCAGCATCTCCAGCAGCACACGTTTGAGGTAGTCGAGATCGGGCTCGGGGAGTCGTTCGGACATGAGTACTCCTTGGAGTTGCGTTGACTTCTTCTTCGCGGGCACGCCCGCTCCCACAGGGGCCCCACAAGCCTCAGGAACTGTGGCGGACCTGTGGGAGCGGGCGTGCCCGCGAAGAGGCCATCAGCGGTTACGCCAACGGCCGGCTATGCGGAAACAGCAGGTCGATAAAGCGCTCGGCCGTTGGCTGCGGTTCATGGTTGGCCAGGCCAGCACGTTCGTTGGCCTCGATGATCACGTACTCCGGCTGCCCGGCATCACGCACCATGAAGTCCAGCCCCACCACCGGAATCTCCAGCGCCCGCGCAGCGCGCACGGCAGCGTCGGCCAGCACCGGGTGCAGGCGTTCGGTCACGTCTTCCAGGGTGCCACCGGTGTGCAGGTTGGCGGTGCGCCGCACAGCCAGGCGCTGCCCGGCTGGCAATATGTCGTCATAGCCAAAACCCGCCGCGCGCAGGGTGCGCTCGGTTTCGTCGTCCAGCGGTATGCGGCTTTCGCCGCCGGTGGCAGCCTGGCGCCGACGGCTCTGGGCTTCGATCAACTGGCGCACGCTGTGCTTGCCATCGCCCAGCACCTGCGCCGGGTGACGGATGGCAGCGGCCACCACGTCGTAGCCGATCACCACGATGCGCAGGTCGAGCCCGGCATGGAAGCTTTCCAGCAGCACGCGGCTGTCGAACTGGCGAGCGTGCGCCACGGCGCGGGTGATGTCGTCGATACAAGTCAGGTTCACCGCCACGCCCTGGCCTTGCTCGCCATCGACCGGCTTGACCACCACCGCGCCATGCTCGTCGAGAAACGCCAGGTTGTCGTCGGCATTACCCGCCAGCTGCTGCGCCGGCACCTGCAGCCCGGCATTGCCCAGGGCGTGCTGGGTCAGGCGCTTGTCCTGGCACAGGGTCATGGTCACGGCACTGGTCAGGTCGCTGAGCGATTCACGGCAGCGAATGCGCCGCCCGCCCAGGCTTAAGGTGAACAGACCGCCAGCGGCGTCATCCACCTGCACCTCGATGCCGCGGCGCCGGGCCTCATCGACGATGATGCGGGCGTAGGGGTTGAGGTCTGCTTGCGGCCCGGGCCCGAGAAACAGCTGCTCGTTGATGCCGTTCTTGCGCTTGACTGCAAAGGTGGGCAGGTTGCGAAAACCCAGCTTTTCGTACAGGCGCTTGGCCTGGCGGTTGTCGTGCAGCACCGACAGGTCTAGGTAAGCCAGGCCACGGCTCATGAAGTGCTCGATCAGGTGGCGCACCAGCACCTCGCCCACGCCAGGGCGGGTGCAGTGCGGGTCCACTGCCAGGCACCACAGGCTGCTGCCATGCTCGGGGTCATCGAACGCCTTGGCGTGGTTCAGGCCCATGACGCTGCCGATCACCGCGCCGCTGTCTTCGTCCTCGGCTAGCCAGTACACCGGTCCGCCCAAGTGCCGGGGCGTAAGCAGTTCGGCGTCGACCGGCAGCATGCCGCGCGCCTGGTACAGGGTGTTGATCGCCTGCCAGTCGGCACCGTTCTGCGCACGGCGCACGCGGAAGCCGCGGAACACACGCTGCGCCGGGCGGTAGTCGGTGAACCACAGGCGCAAGGTGTCAGAAGGGTCAAGGAACAGCTGCTGCGGGGCCTGGGCCAGCAATTGCTGTGGCGCGGCCACGTACAGGGCGATGTCCCGTTCGCCGGGGCGCTCGTCGAGCAAGTCCTCGGCCAGGGAAGCCGGGTCTGGGTAAGTGTGACCGATCAGCAGCCGGCCCCAACCGCAGTGCACGGCGCGCGGCTGGTCGTGTGGCTGGCTGCCGTCGCCGGCCAGGCGCGCCTGCAGGCGCTCGTAGGACGGCGGCTGGCCGCGCAGCAGGCGCTGACCGTAAGCGATTTCATGGGGTTTCATTGATCAGATTCCTTGTTCGCTCAACCACAGGTTCAGCGCCGCCAGCTGCCACAGTTTGGAGCCGCGAAGTGGGGTGAGCTGGCCGTGCGGGTTGCTCAGCAGGCGGTCAAGCATGGCCGGGTTGAACAGCCCACGGTCCTGGCTGGGGTCGGTCAGCAGCTCACGCACCCAGCCCAGGGTGGCGCCTTCCAGGTGCTTCAGGCCCGGCACCGGGAAGTAGCCCTTCTTGCGGTCGATCACTTCATGCGGGATCACCCGCCGCGCCGCCTGCTTCAGCACCTGCTTGCCGCCGTCGGGCAGCTTGAAGCGTGCCGGGATACGCGCCGACAGCTCTACCAGGCGGTAGTCGAGGAACGGCGTGCGCGCCTCCAGGCCCCAGGCCATGGTCATGTTGTCCACCCGCTTGACCGGGTCGTCCACCAGCATCACCGTGCTGTCCAGGCGCAGGGCCTTGTCCACCGCATCGCGGGCACCGGGGCGGGCGAAGTGCTCGCGCACAAATTCGCCGGCGGCGTCGGTTTCCAGCAGCCAGGGCGCCTGCACGGTGTCGCGGTACTCGGCGTGGCTGCGGTCGAAGAACGCGTCGCGGTAGGCCGCAAAGGCATCTTCGGCGCCGTCCACCTGCGGGTACCAGTGGTACCCGGCGAACAGCTCGTCGGCGCCCTGGCCGCTTTGCACGCCCTTGCAGTGCTTGGCCACTTCGCGCGACAGCAGGTAGAAGGCGATGCAGTCATGGCTGACCATCGGCTCGCTCATGGCGCGGAATGCTGCCGGCAGCTGGTCGATGATTTCGTGTTCGGCGATGCGCAGCTGGTGGTGGCGGGTGCCGTAGTGTTTGGCGATCAGGTCGGAATACTGGAACTCGTCGCCACGTTCGCCACCGGCATCTTCAAAGCCAATGGAGAACGTCGACAGGTCGTCCACGCCCGCTTCGCGCAGCAGGCCGACCAGCAGGCTGGAGTCGACGCCACCGGACAACAACACGCCCACGTCGACGGCGGCACGTTGGCGGATGGCCACGGCGTCGCGGGTGGCGTCGAGCACGCGGGTGGTCCAGCCTTCCAGGTCCAGCTCACGTTCATCCGGGTTGGCACCGTATTTCAGCTGCCACCAGGTCTGGCGTTCTACTTCGCCATGGCGGTCGATGCGCATCCAGGTGCCGGGTTCGAGCTTCTGCACGTTGGCCAGCAGGGTACGTGGCGCCGGCACCACAGCGTGGAAGTTCAGGTAATGGTTGAGCGCCACCGGGTCGAGCATCGGGTCGATGTCGCCGCCCTTGAGCAGCGCTGGCAGGGTGGAGGCAAAACGCAGGCGCTCGCCATTGCGCGACAGGTACAGGGGCTTTACGCCCAGGCGGTCACGGGCCAGGAACAGGCGCTGGTTGTCGCGCTCCCAGATGGCCAGGGCGAACATGCCGTTGAGCTTGGGCAGCATGGCTGCGCCCCAGGCGTGATAGCCCTTGAGCAGCACCTCGGTGTCGCCGTCGGACCAGAAGCTGTAGCCCAGGTCCTGCAGTTCTTGGCGCAGTTCGGGGAAGTTGTAGATGGCACCGTTGAACGCCAGTGACAGGCCCAAGGTGTTGTCGACCATCGGCTGCGCCGAGCCGTCGGACAAGTCCATGATTTTCAGGCGTCGATGGCCAAGGGCGATAGGGCCCTGACTATGGAAGCCCCACGCATCCGGGCCGCGAGGCGCCAGGTGATGCGTGATGCGCTCTACCGCAGCCAGGTCGGCTGGGCGAGGGGCCTGGTCGATGGGGGTGAAACGCAACTCTCCTGCTAATCCGCACATAAGTCCTTACCGGTTTTTCCGTTGGGGAGGGGGTGCCCAGGATTAGGGCACCTTAAGGAACTGACCGGTGTGCTTTTTGAGAGTTTTAGAACGATTTGTTATATGAGGCCGCTGTGCGGCCCAATCGCCGGCAAGCCAGCTCCCACGGGTCACCTCAGGCCTGATGCCTTGCGCGGTCCCTGTGCGAGCTGGCTTGCCGGCGATTGGCTGCGCAGCAGCCCCGGCCGATTACTTCCCCCGAATCAGCTTACGCAACGCAAACCGGTTCGGGTGACACGCCTCTGCCACTGCCCGCGGCAACGGCAGCGGTTCCCCACACACCCAGGCCGCCACCAGCTCGCCACTGAGCGGCGCCGTGATCAACCCGCGCGACCCATGCCCGCTATTAACATACAACCCATCCAGCCAAGGGCAGGCTACATCCGGCACCTGCCGCGCATCCCGGCTTAGCACTGCATAAGCCTCGGCAAACGCCTGTACATCAGCTACCGGCCCCACGATCGGCAGGTAATCCGGGCTGGTGCAACGGAACGCCGCGCGCCCCTGCAACTGCTCAGGGGCCAACCCGGCTGTGCCCAGGCGCTGCGCCAGGTCGAGGGAGATCTCGGCCAGCAACGCCAGGTTGCCCCTATGTTCGGCTGCCGTCGGCGCCAAGTCTTCGCTGTGGAAATCAAAACTCGCGCCCAGGGTATGTTCATCCCCGCGCGGCGGCGCTACGTAGCCCTCTGCGCACACCACGGTACGCAGCGCCCGGCTGCTGGCGGTGGCCGGCAAGCGGGTGATCTGCCCCCGGATGCGCTTGAGCGGCAGCTGCCCGCAAGGCTCGAAGCGCTTTACCTCGGCGGCCCCGGCCAGAATCACCACGGGCGCGCTGGCAACCAGGCGGTCACCCGCCCAGGCCTGCCACTGCTGGTCGACCTTGCGCAGCTCCAGCACTTCCTGATGGGTGACCAGGCGAATCCCAGGGTGCTGCAGCTGTTGCTGGCACAACGCAGGGGGGTGCACCCAGCCGCCTTCGGGGTAAAACAACCCGCCGGCCGGCAAGGCCACGCCGGCGACCGCTTCGGCCTCTGTGCGCTCCAGCGCGTGCAGCAGGTTGTGGTCGAAAGCGGCGGCCAGCTTGCCCTGGCGCTCAGCTTCCTTGCTGTCGAAGGCCAGTTGCAGCACGCCGCAGGCATCCCAGTCGCGGCCACGCTGCAGGCGTTCCAGCTGGCGCCGGGTGTAGCCGAAACCGGACAGGATCATCTGCGAAAGTGCGGTGCCATGGGCGGACAGCTTGAGGTACAGCACCCCTTGTGGGTTGCCTGAAGCTTCCTGTGCCGGGGCATGGTGGCGCTCCAGCACAGTCACCTGCCAGCCACGCCGGGCCAGGCTGGCGGCGGTTGTGCTGCCGGCGAGCCCGGCACCGATCACCAGCGCCTCGCGCGGCCCCGGCGTAACGGCGGGGCGCGCGTACCAAGGTGCGCCTGGGCTGGGCAGCGGGCCTACATAGGCGCCGCTCATCACCTCCCACTTCTTGCCGATGCCTGGCACCTTCTTCATGGCGAAACCGGCTTCGACCAGGCTGCGGCGTACCCAGCCGGTGGTGGTAAAAGTGCCCAACACCGTGCCCGGGTGCGATAACCGCGCCAGCTGCGCGAACAGCTCCGGGGTCCACATGTCGGGGTTCTTGGCGGGGGCGAAGCCATCGAGGAACCACACATCGATCTGCGCATCGAGTTGTGGCAGCTGCTCGAGCACGTCGCCGATCAGCAGGGTCAGGGTGACCCGGCCATCGGCGAAGGTGAATTGCTGAAAGCCCGGGTGCACCGCCACATATTGCGCCAGCAGTGGCTCGGTGTAGGCAGCAAGTTCCGGCCACAGGCGTACTGCGCGGGCCATGTCAGCGTGGCCAAGGGGGTATTTTTCGACACTGACGAAGTGCAGGCGCGCGTCGCTGTGGGCGTGCTGGTCAAACAGCTGCCAGGCGCAGAAAAAATTCATGCCGGTGCCAAAACCGGTTT
The DNA here is from genome assembly GCF_022760795.1 of Pseudomonas sp. BP01. Classification (NCBI taxonomy): domain Bacteria; kingdom Pseudomonadati; phylum Pseudomonadota; class Gammaproteobacteria; order Pseudomonadales; family Pseudomonadaceae; genus Pseudomonas; species Pseudomonas sp. BP01. The sequence continues at coordinate 123,879 of NZ_JAFBKA010000016.1, read as the reverse complement.
CGCCGATCACCCTGCAGCTGTGCGGCGCCAGGTTGGCAAAGCGTTCGGCCAGGCGGGTCTGGCCGAGGAACACGTGCTTGGTTTCTTCGATGCCTTCGTTGACCGCAAAGTAGACGTCGTCATATTGCCGCGAATGGGGGCGGCCCTGGTCGTCCCAGTCGATCTGGGCGTGCTGGAGGAGGGTGGACATGGTTGGCTCGGTTGCAGCGGATGGCAGGATTTTATGCCATCGCGCCCACCTGTGGGAGCGAGTTCACTCGCCAAGAGGTCAGTACAGGCAGAAATGAAATCCGCTAGTCTTGCTTATCCATTGAAGGAGCCAGTGCATGTTCGAATCCGCCGAAATCGGCCACAGCATCGACAAGGAGGCTTACGACGCCGAGGTACCCGCATTACGCGAGGCCCTGCTCGAAGCCCAGTACGAACTCAAGCAGCAGGCGCGCTTCCCGGTGATCGTGCTGATCAACGGCATCGAAGGCGCTGGCAAGGGTGAGACGGTAAAGCTGCTCAACGAGTGGATGGACCCGCGCATGATCGATGTGCTCACCTTCGACCAGCAGACCGACGAAGAGCTGGCCCGGCCGCCCGCCTGGCGTTACTGGCGGGCTTTGCCACCCAAGGGGCGGATGGGCGTGTTCTTTGGCAACTGGTATAGCCAGATGCTGCAGGGGCGGGTGCACGGGGTGTTCAAGGATGCCGTGCTCGATCAGGCGATCATGGGCGCCGAGCGCCTGGAGCAGATGCTGTGCGATGAAGGTGCGCTGATCATCAAGTTCTGGTTCCACTTGTCCAAGAAGCAGATGAAGGCACGGCTGAAGTCGCTCAAGGACGACCCGCTGCACAGCTGGAAGATCAGCCCGCTGGACTGGCAGCAGTCGGAAACCTACGACCGTTTCGTGCGCTTTGGCGAGCGCGTGCTGCGCCGCACCAGCCGTGACTATGCGCCGTGGCACATCGTCGAAGGGGTAGACCCGAATTACCGCAGCCTGGCGGTGGGGCGCATCCTGCTGGACAGCCTGCAAGCCGCGCTGGCCAACAACCCCAAGGGCAAGCACCAGGGCAACGTGGCCCCGCTGGGCCGCAGCATTGACCAGCGCAGCCTGCTCGGCGCCCTGGACATGACGTTGCGCCTGGACAAGGCCGACTATCAGGAACAACTGGTTACCGAACAGGCCCGCCTGGCCGGCCTGCTGCGCGACAAGCGCATGCGCCGGCACGCCTTGGTGGCCGTGTTCGAAGGCAACGATGCTGCCGGCAAGGGCAGTGCCATCCGCCGCGTGGCGGCGGCGCTGGACCCGCGCCAGTACCGCATCGTGCCGATTGCCGCGCCCACCGAGGAAGAGCGCGCGCAGCCCTACTTGTGGCGGTTCTGGCGGCATATCCCGGCACGCGGCAAGTTCACCATCTTCGACCGCTCCTGGTATGGCCGGGTGCTGGTGGAGCGGGTGGAAGGTTTTTGCAGCCCGGCCGACTGGATGCGTGCCTACAGCGAGATCAACGACTTTGAAGAGCAGTTGGTGAACGCCGGGGTGGTAGTGGTGAAGTTCTGGCTGGCGATCGACCAGCAGACCCAGCTGGAGCGTTTTCAGGAGCGTGAGCAGATCCCGTTCAAGCGCTACAAGATTACCGAGGACGACTGGCGCAACCGCGACAAGTGGGACGACTATGTCCAGGCGGTGGGCGACATGGTCGACCGCACCAGCAGCGAGATTGCACCCTGGACGCTGGTGGAGGCCAACGACAAGCGCTGGGCGCGGGTGAAGGTGCTGCGCACCATCAACCAGGCGCTAGAGGCGGCGTTTGCCAAGCACAAGAAATAGCCAGGGGTTTTGGTTGCCTGTTCTGGCCTCTTCGCGGGTGAACCCGCTCCCACAGGGACTGCACAATGGCCAATCCTGTGATCATCCTGTAGGAGCGGGTTCACCCGCGAAGAGGCCAGAACAGGCTGCACACCTGCCAAGCCATGCCCCACAAGAATGACCTGATGAATTCTTTTCTCGGCACTCTTCTCCGTCACTGCCCTCCAAGCCCGTAGAATTCAGTCACCCCCACCACGGGCTTGAACGAGGACGCTATGCACACCACTTCCGGCCGCTGGAGCTATGGCCTGTTCCTGGCACTTCTGACTGCCTTGCTCTGGGGCATCTTGCCGATCAAGCTCAAGCAGGTACTGCAAGTGGTCGACCCGATCACCGTCACCTGGTACCGCCTGCTGGTTTCCGGTGGCCTGCTGTTCGCCTGGCTGGCAGCCAAGCGACGCCTGCCGTCGTTCACCCGGCTGGCACCCAGGGGCAAAGGTCTGGTAGTGGTGGCCGTGCTGGGCCTGATGGGCAACTACGTGCTGTACCTGATCGGCCTCAACCTGCTCAGCCCCGGTACCGCGCAACTGGTGGTGCAGGTCGGCCCGGTGCTGTTGCTGGTGGCCAGCGTGTTCGTGTTCCGCGAGCGCTTCAGCCTGGGGCAGGGCGTGGGCCTGCTGATACTGCTGGCGGGTTTTGGCCTGTTCTTCAACCAGCGCCTCGAAGAGCTGCTGACCTCCCTGGGTACCTACACCACCGGCGTGCTGACCATTCTGCTGGCCACCAGCATCTGGGTGTTCTACGCCCTCAGCCAGAAACAACTGTTGACGGTGTGGAATTCACAGCAGGTGATGATGGTGATCTACCTCGGTTGCGCTGCGCTGCTCACGCCTTGGGTACACCCCCTGGAGGCGTTGCAACTGAGCCCGGTGCAGGGCTGGCTGTTGCTGGCCTGCTGCCTGAATACCCTGGTGGCCTACGGCGCGTTTGCCGAGGCGCTGGCGCACTGGGAGGCGTCGCGGGTGAGTGCCACCCTGGCGTTGACACCGCTGGTGACCTTTGTCGCGGTGGCGCTGGCGGCACTGGTGTGGCCGGAGTATGTGCACGCCGAGGACATCAATGCCCTGGGTTATGTAGGGGCGGTGACCGTGGTGTTGGGCTCGGCGCTGGTGGCGCTGGGGCCATCCCTGGTGGCCAGTTGGCGTGCGAGGCGGGCGCGGTTGGCCCAGGTTCATTGATCGGCTGCTTCGGCCCTATCGCCGGCAAGCCAGCTCCCACAGGATCACCACAGGCCTGAAAGATGTGGGGCCCCTGTGGAAATTGCTTCCCACAGGATCACCACAGGCCTGAATGTTGTGCGATCCCTGTGGGAGCTGGCTTGCCGGCGATAGGGCCGGGGCAGGCAATAAAGAGCTCAGCCTTTACCACCCGGTGCCAGCATGTTCTCCGGCCGCACCCACTGGTCGAACTGCTCATTGGTCAGGTACTTCAGCTCCAATGCAGCCTCGCGCAAGGTCTTGCCCTCGCTGTAAGCCTTCTTGGCAATTTCCGCCGCCTTGTCATAACCGATATGCGGGTTCAACGCCGTCACCAGCATCAAGCCCCGTTCCAGGTGCGCGGCCATCTGCTCGGCATCAGGCTCGATGCCCGCCACGCAGTGCAGCTGGAAGTTGCGGCAGCCATCGGCCAGCAGTTCGATCGACTGCAACAGGTTGTGGATGATCACCGGCTTGAACACGTTCAGCTGCAAATGCCCCTGGCTGGCGGCAAAACCGATGGCCGCATCGTTGCCCAGCACCTGGCAGGCCAGCATCGACAGCGCCTCGCACTGGGTCGGGTTGACCTTGCCCGGCATGATCGAGCTGCCCGGTTCGTTGGCCGGCAGGCGCACTTCGGCCAAGCCGGCGCGTGGGCCCGAGCCCAGCAAACGCAGGTCGTTGGCGATTTTCATCAGCGCCACGGCCAGGGTTTTCAGGGCGCCCGCCAGGCTGGTGAGCGGTTCGTGGCCGGCGAGGGCGGCGAACTTGTTTGGCGCCGTGACAAATGGCAGGCCGGACAGCGCCGCCAGCTCGGCGGCGATTGCTTCGGCAAAACCATGCGGGGCGTTAAGCCCGGTACCTACGGCGGTGCCGCCCTGGGCCAGTTCGCACACCGCCGGGAGGGTGGCGCGGATGGCGCGCTGGGCATAGTCGAGCTGGGCAACGAATGCGGATACCTCCTGGCCAAAGGTAATCGGCGTAGCGTCCATCATGTGCGTGCGGCCGGTCTTCACCAGCTTTTGGTGGCGCGCCGAGAGCTCGGCAAGCCCCGACGACAGCTCGACGATGGCCGGCAGCAGTTGCTCGTGCACCGCCTGCGCAGCTGCAATGTGCATGGCAGTTGGGAAGCAATCGTTGGAACTTTGCGAGCGGTTGACGTGGTCGTTGGGGTGTACTGGCGCTTTGCCTCCGCGGCCTTTGCCGGCCAGTTCGTTGGCGCGCCCGGCGATCACTTCGTTGACGTTCATGTTGCTTTGCGTGCCGCTGCCGGTCTGCCAGACGACCAACGGAAACTGGTCGTCGTGCTTGCCATCCAGCACTTCGTCGGCGGCTTGTTCGATCAGCCGGGCGATGTCGGCCGGCAGGTCGCCGTTGCGGTCGTTGACGCGTGCCGCGGCCTTCTTGATCAGCGCCAGGGCGTGCAGCACCGCGAGGGGCATGCGTTCCTTGCCGATGGCGAAGTTGATCAGCGAACGCTGGGTTTGCGCACCCCAGTAAGCGCCTTCAGGAACTTCGACCGGGCCCAGGCTGTCTGTCTCGATACGGCTCATTCTGTACTCACTCCTGTGTAGTTCGAAATCGCAGTTTAGGCCCTGATTCGACCGAGCGGTTCCGTCGCTCGTCGTGCCACTTGAGCACATCGCCACCACGGCGCAGAATGCTCTACTCTGAGGTACCCGCCTCCCTCTCCTTGAAGGAAATGCAATGACCCGTCTCCGTGTCCTTTGTGCCGCCGTTGCCCTGGCTTGCGCCAGCGGCCAGGTACTCGCTGCCACCGCCAGCCACAACGCTGCTGCCGAGAAATTCCTGACCCTGGCCAACGCCGACAAGCTGGGCACCCCGGTGTACATGCAGGTCCAGCAGATGTTCGCCCAGCGCTTCGCCCAGACCAAGGCCCCGGCCGCCAAGCAGCCGGTGCTGGAAAGCTACCAGGCCAAAGCCAACGCCGCGCTGGACAACGCCATTGGCTGGAACAAGCTGAAGCCGAAGATGGTCGACCTGTACACCCAGACCTTCACCGAACAGGAGCTCAAAGACCTGGTCAAGTTCTACGAGTCGCCGCTGGGCAAGAAAGTGCTGCGTGAAATGCCCAAGGTTACCCAGCAGTCGGCCCAGCTGACCCAGCAGAGCCTGGAGCCTGCGGTGCCGGTGGTGAACAAGCTGCTGGAAGACATGACCAAGGAACTGGACCCTAACGCTGGCAAGGCCGCCGTCCCTGCCAAGAAGTGAGCACGCCGCGATGACCATGCAACAGCGCATTGAACAACAGCTGGGCGCCCTGGCGCCGCAGCACCTGCAAGTGCTCGACGAAAGCCACATGCACAGTCGTGGTCAGGAGACCCACTACAAGGCAGTGATCGTCAGCGAGCAGTTTGCCGGGTTGAACAGCGTCAAGCGCCACCAGAAGGTGTACGCCACCATGGGTGAGCTGATGGGCCAGATCCATGCCCTGGCCATTCATACCTACACCGCAGAAGAGTGGGCCAAGGTCGGCGCTGCTCCGGCCTCGCCGGTATGTGCCGGCGGGGGGCACTGAAACCTTTCTGTCGTTCTGGTAGAATTCGCAACGCGCCGCTTGTCGGCGCGTTTTTATTTGTCAATCCGGTCCGCCCCTTACGAGGGCAACCACCTGGAGAATCTGTTACATGTCCCAACCCATCGTCGTCGCGGCGCTGTACAAGTTCGTCACCCTGCAAGACTACGTAGAACTGCGCGAGCCGCTGCTCAAGGCCATGCTCGACAACGACGTCAAAGGCACCCTGCTGCTGGCCCACGAAGGCATCAACGGCACCGTGTCGGCCACCCGCGAAGGCATCGACGGCCTGCTGGCCTGGCTGCGCAACGACCCGCGCCTGGCCGATGTCGACCATAAAGAGTCGTACTGCGACGAGCAGCCGTTCTACCGCACCAAGGTCAAGCTCAAGAAAGAGATCGTCACCCTCGGCGTGCCAGGCGTGGACCCCAACCAGGCGGTCGGCACCTATGTCGAGCCCAAGGACTGGAACGCGCTGATCAGCGACCCGGAAGTGCTGCTGATCGACACCCGCAACGACTACGAAGTGGCCATCGGCACCTTCAAGGGCGCGATGGACCCGAAGACCGAAACCTTCCGCGAGTTCCCGGAGTACATCAAGGCCAACTTCGACCCCAGCAAGCACAAGAAAGTGGCCATGTTCTGCACTGGCGGCATTCGTTGCGAAAAAGCCTCCAGCTACATGCTCGGTGAAGGCTTCGAGGCGGTCTATCATCTTAAGGGTGGCGTCCTGAAATACTTCGAGGAAGTGCCTCAGGAAGAAAGCCTGTGGGACGGCGACTGCTTCGTGTTCGACAACCGCGTCACGGTGCGCCATGACCTGAGCGAAGGCGAGTACGACCAGTGCCACGCCTGCCGCCACCCGATCAATGCAGAGGAGCGCGCGTCCGAGCACTATTCGCCAGGTGTCAGCTGCCCGCACTGCTGGGACACCCTGAGCGAGAAGACCCGGCGCAGTGCCATCGACCGGCAGAAGCAGATCGAGCTGGCCAAGGCCCGCAACCTGCCGCACCCGATCGGTTACAACTACAAAGCCGAGGCTTGATGCATGTCTGCACGCCTGATCTATGTGATGGACCCGATGTGCTCCTGGTGCTGGGGTTTCGCGCCGGTAGCCGCTGCCCTGATCGCCCAGGCGCGTGAGGCGGGCGTTGCCACCCGCGTGGTGCCGGGCGGGCTGCGCACCGGTGGCAGCGCCTTGGACAGCTCCACCCGCAAGTACATCCTCGAACATTGGCAGGCGGTGGCTGAAGCCACCGGCCAGCCGTTTCGTTTCGAGGGGGCCATGCCTGACGGCTTCGTCTACGACACCGAGCCGGCCTGCCGCGCCCTGGTCACTGCCCGCGAGCTGGACGCCGAGCGCGTCTGGCCGCTGCTGGCGCTGATCCAGCGTTCGTTCTACGAACAGGGCGTGGACGTGACCACCGCGCCACAGCTGGTCGAGCTGGCCTCGCAGTGCGGCTTCGACCGCGCCGTGTTTGCCGAAACCTTCGCTCGTGCCGATACCCGCGCTGCCACCGCAGCCGATTTCAGCTGGGCACAGGACCTGGGTATCGCCGGCTTTCCGACCCTGCTGGCCGAACGCAATGGCCAGCTGGCCCTGCTGACCAACGGCTACCAGCCGCTGGAGCGCCTGCAACCCTTGCTCGGCCGCTGGCTGCAGCAGGCCGTCTGTGCTTGATGTGCCTGGGTCACCCGACCCGGTGCCGGGCAAGCCTCACGCTGCGGGCGATCGGCTGAGCTGGGCGGAAATCCGCCGCCTGGCCCTGCATCACAAGAAAAACCTCTGGTCTGCCAACCTCATCGCCGTGCTGGCGGCTTGCTGCAGTGTGCCCATTCCGTTGCTGCTGCCCCTGCTGGTGGACGAAGTGCTGCTCGGCCATGGCGATGCTGCACTGAAGTGGATGAACCACCTGCTGCCCTCCAACTGGCAGGTGGCAGCCGGTTATATCGGGCTGATGCTGGCGCTCACCTTGTGCCTGCGTCTGGCTGCCCTGGCGTTCAACGTGATCCAGGCCAAGCTGTTTGCCGGCTTGGCCAAGGATATCGTCTACCGCCTGCGCATCCGCCTGATCGAGCGGCTCAAGCGCATTTCGCTGAAGGAATACGAAAGCCTGGGCAGTGGCACCGTAACTACCCACCTGGTCACCGACCTGGACACCCTCGACAAGTTCGTGGGCGAAACCCTCAGCCGCTTCCTGGTGGCCATGCTGACCCTGACCGGCACAGCGGCGATCCTGATCTGGATGCACTGGCAGCTGGCCTTGCTGATCTTGCTGTTCAACCCGTTGGTGATCTACTTCACCGTGCAGTTGGGCAAGCGCGTCAAACACCTGAAAAAGCTTGAAAACGACAGCACCGCGCGTTTTACCCAGGCGCTGACGGAAACCCTCGATGCCATCCAGGAAATCCGTGCAAGCAACCGCCAGGGCTATTTCCTTGGCCGTTTGGGCCTGCGCGCCCGCGAGGTGCGTGACTACGCCGTGGATTCCCAGTGGAAGAGCGATGCCAGTGGCCGTGCCAGTGGCCTGTTGTTCCAGTTTGGTATCGACATCTTCCGCGCCGCAGCCATGCTGACCGTGTTGTTCTCCGACCTTTCCATCGGCCAGATGCTGGCGGTGTTCAGCTACCTGTGGTTCATGATCGGCCCGGTCGAGCAGCTGCTCAACCTGCAATATGCCTACTACGCCGCGGGCGGGGCGCTAAGCCGCCTCAACGAGCTGCTGGCGCGCGATGACGAACCGCAGTACCCGGCCGCCAGTGACCCGTTCGCCGGCCGCGAGACGGTGGGCATCGAAGTGCGCGACTTGCGCTTTGCCTATGCCGACGAGCCGGTGCTGGAAAACCTCGACCTGTCCATTGCTCCGGGCGAAAAGGTGGCGATTGTCGGTGCTAGTGGCGGCGGCAAGAGCACCCTGGTGCAACTGCTGCTGGGCCTCTACAGCGCCCAGGCCGGGACCATCCGCTTTGGCGGTGCCAGCCTGCAGGAAATCGGCCTGGAAACCCTGCGCGAAAACGTCGCGGTGGTGTTGCAGCACCCGTCGCTGTTCAACGACACCGTGCGCGCCAACCTGGCCATGGGTCGCGACTGCAGCGACGAGGCCTGTTGGCAGGCGCTGCATATTGCCCAGCTGGATGCCACGATCGCCGCCTTGCCGCAGGGCCTTGACAGTGTGGTGGGGCGTTCGGGTGTGCGCTTGTCTGGCGGGCAGCGGCAGCGCCTGGCCATTGCCCGCATGGTGCTGGCCGAGCCCAAGGTGGTCATCCTCGACGAAGCCACCTCGGCCCTGGACGCCGCCACCGAGTACAACCTGCACCAGGCCCTGGCGCGCTTCCTCAGCGGCCGCACCACGCTGATCATCGCCCATCGGCTGTCGGCGGTGAAGCAGGCCGACCGGGTGCTGGTGTTCGATGGTGGCCATGTGGCCGAAGATGGCGACCACCAGCAGCTGATTGCCGAGGGTGGGTTGTATGCCAAGCTTTATGGGCACCTGCAGCAAAGCTGATCCTGAAACGCCACCTCGGTCGGTGTAGGAGCGGCCTTGTGTCGCGATGGGCCGCAAAGCGGCCCCAGATCTCTACTTCACCGCTGATATCCCGGGGCCGCTTTGCGGCTCTTTCGCGACACAAGGCCGCTCCTACAAAAAGCGCGGCGACAGAATCGGAAACAGAGGGATCCCTGTCATAAAAAACCCCGTCACGTTGATGGCAGATGGCCTACGCTGTGCTTGTCTGGGTTGATTTGCGCCTTATCCGCTCTGTGACAGGGACTCCATGAAGGGACATCGCACACTCGAAGCGCCAAAGTTGCTCGGCATTACCTGGCCCTTCATCGCCGTTGTGGTCTTCCAGGTGGCGCTGGGCAGCCTGAGCCTTTATACGCTTTCGGCCGTGCGCGCCTATGTCGCGGGCGAAAGCCTGTGGTCCAAGGCGCAGAAAGACGCCATCTACTACCTCAACCTGTACGCCGATACCCGCGACGACAGCACCTACCAGCGTTATCGCCAGGCCATTACCGTGCCCCAGGGCGACCACCAGCTGCGCGAGGTGCTCGACCAGCCCAGCCCCAACCTGGATGCCGCGCGCCAGGCTGTACTGCAAGGCGGCAACCACCCCGACGATGTCGAGCGGATCATCTGGTTCTACCGTAATTTTCGCAACATCAGCTACATGCAGACGGCCATCGACTACTGGGACATCGGCGACGACTACCTGGCCAAGCTGGATGTGCTGGCCGGGGAGATGCGCCACAGCTTTGCCAGTGGCCCGGTCGACGCCCAGGCAGTCAACGCCTGGAAGGCCCGCATCGTCACCATCAACGAAGGGGTCACGCCCGCTGCCAAAGCGTTCAGCGATGCGTTGGGCGAAGGCTCGCGCATGTTGTTGCGGGTACTGCTGATCACCAACCTGCTGACAGCGATGTTTCTCATTGCCATCGCCTGGCGCCGCTCGAGCAAGCTGCTGGCCCAGCGCCAGGCCTTCGCCACCGCCCTGCAGGAAGAGAAAGAGCGAGCGCAGACCACCTTGCAGGCCATTGGCGATGCGGTCATTACTACCGACGTGGATGGCTGCATCGGCTACATGAACCCGGCCGCCGAGCAACTGACCCACTGGCAGTCTGGCCAGGCCCAGGGCCTGCCGCTGTCGGCGCTGTTCAGCCTGGTGGACGAGCAGGCCGAAGAAGATGGCCGCAGCCTGGTCGAGCAGGTGCTAAGCGGCAGCCTCAAGGGCGGCGCCGAGCATGCCCGGCTGATCCAGCGCCTGGACGGCAGCACCGTGTCGATCAACCTGGTGGGTTCGCCGATCGTCAGTGACGGCCAGCTCAGCGGCATCGTGCTGGTGCTGCATGACATGACCCAGGAGCGCCAGTACATCGCCAACCTGTCCTGGCAGGCCACCCATGACGCCCTGACGGGGCTGGCCAACCGCCGTGAGTTCGAATACCGCCTGGAGCAGGCGCTGAACGGCTTGGCGCGCCAGGCGGGGCGGCATTCACTGATGTTCCTTGACCTCGACCAGTTCAAGCTGGTGAACGACACCTGCGGGCATGCCGCTGGCGACGAATTGCTGCGGCACATTTGCGCCGTGCTGCAATCGGGCCTGCGCGAAGGGGACACGCTGGCCCGGCTGGGTGGCGACGAGTTTGGCGTGTTGCTGGAAAGCTGCCCGCCCGACCAGGCCGAGCGCATTGCCGAGCAGCTGCGCCAGATGGTGCAGAGCTTGCACTTCGTGTGGAAGGGGAGGCCGTTCGTGACCACGGTCAGTGTCGGCCTGGTGCACATCGCCCAGGCCCCCGGCACCTTGGAAACCTCGCTGCGTGCCGCCGACATGGCTTGCTACATGGCCAAGGAGAAGGGGCGCAACCGCGTGCAGGTGTACCACGCCGACGACAGCGAGCTGTCCATGCGTTTTGGCGAAATGGCCTGGATCCAGCGCTTGCATGTGGCCCTGGAAGAAAACCGCTTCTGCCTGTACGCACAGGAAATCGCCCCGCTGAAAGCATTTGAAGGCCCAGGCCATATCGAAATTCTGCTGCGCCTGTACGACGAAAGTGGCCGCACCATCCTGCCCAGCAGCTTCATCCCTGCGGCCGAGCGCTACGGCCTGATGACTGCGCTGGACCGCTGGGTGGTGCGCAATGTGTTCCAGGTGGTGCGCCAATGCCTGGACGAAGGCCGCGAAGGGCCGCTGTCGATCTGCGCGATCAACCTGTCGGGGTCGAGCATCGGCGATGACAAGTTCCTCGAATACCTGCAGCGGTTGTTTGTCGAGTACGCCATCCCGCCACGGATGATCTGTTTTGAAATTACCGAAACCAGTGCGATCGCCAACCTGGGCAGTGCCATTCGCTTCATCAACGAGTTGAAAGGGCTGGGCTGCCGCTTTTCGCTTGATGACTTTTGCGCCGGGATGTCGTCGTTCGCCTACCTCAAGCATTTGCCCGTGGATTACTTGAAAATCGACGGCAGTTTCGTCAAGGACATGCTAGACGACCCGATCAACAGGGCCATGGTCGAGGTCATCAATCACATCGGCCACGTCATGGGCAAGCGCACTATCGCCGAGTTTGTCGAAACACCCTTGATCGAGCAGGCCCTGCAGGAAATAGGCGTGGATTACGCCCAGGGTTACCTGATCGAACGCCCCCAGGTGTTCACCTGTGACAGTCTGCAGCGCCAACGGATCGCCGCCCGGCCTCTGTTGCAGCGGGCGCCTGGCACGTTTCGCTAGCGAGAAATCACAAGGATCAAGGAGCTGAAAGTGATTGATGCATTCGTTCGTATCGGGCCTTTGATGGACCCCGCCAGCTATCCCCAATGGGCCCAGCAACTGATTGAAGACTGCCGCGAGAGCAAGCGCCGGGTGGTGGAGCATGAGTTCTACGCACGCCTGCGCGACGGCCAGCTCAAGCAGTCGACCATTCGTCAGTACCTGATCGGTGGCTGGCCGGTGGTGGAGCAGTTCTCGCTGTACATGGCCCACAACCTGACCAAGACCCGCTATGGCCGCCATCAGGGCGAAGACATGGCGCGGCGCTGGCTGATGCGCAATATCCGGGTGGAGCTCAACCATGCCGACTACTGGGTGAACTGGTGCCAGGCCCATGGCGTGCACCTGCATGAGCTGCAGGCCCAGGAGGTGCCACCCGAGCTGAACGGCCTGAACGACTGGTGCTGGCGCGTGTGTGCCACCGAGAACCTGGCTATTTCCATGGCGGCGACCAACTACGCCATCGAGGGTGCGACCGGGGAATGGTCGGCGGTGGTGTGCTCGACCGATACCTACGCCCAGGGCTTCCCGGAAGACCAGCGCAAACGGGCGATGAAGTGGCTGAAGATGCATGCCCAGTATGATGATGCACACCCTTGGGAGGCGCTGGAAATCATCTGTACGCTGGCCGGCGAGAACCCGAGCCTGGGGCTGCGTACCGAGTTGCGCAGGGCGATTTGCAAGAGTTACGACTGCATGTACCTGTTCCTGGAGCGGTGCATGCAGCTGGAAGGGCGCCAGCAAGGCCGTTTGCGCCCGGCGTTGGCGGCGGGCTGATCATCCGCCTGTACCGGCCCTATCGCCGGCAAGCCAGCTCCCACAGGATCACCACAGGCCAGGGCAATGTGGAATCCCTGTGGGAGCTGGCTTGCCGGCGATAGGGCCAGCACAGGCAAAAATCTTATTGGGCGTTGAGCGCCTGCCCGTTCACTGCTTTGCTGTCCGGCCCCATCAGGTACAGGTACACCGGCATGATCTCTTCAGGCAGCGGGTTGTTCTGCGGGTTTTCGCTGGGGTAGGCCTGGGCCCGCATCGCCGTGCGCGTGGCGCCCGGGTTGATGCTGTTGGAGCGCACTGGCGCCACGCCTTCCAGTTCGTCGGCCAGGGTCTGCATCAGGCCCTCGGTGGCGAACTTGGACACGCCATAAGCGCCCCAGTAGGCCCGGCCTTTGCGCCCGACGCTGCTGCTGGTGAACACCACCGAGGCGTCTTCCGACAGCTTCAGCAGCGGCAGCAGCGTGCTGGTAAGCATGAAGGTGGCATCGACGTTGATGTGCATCACGCGCATGAAGTTGTCGCCCGACAACTGCTCCAGTGGGGTGCGCGGGCCAATGATCGAGGCATTGTTCAGCAGGCCGTCCAGGCGGCCGAACTGGTCTTCGATCATCACAGCCAGCTCGTCGTACTGGTGGGGCAGGGCGGTTTCCAGGTTGAACGGGATGACCACCGGTTGTGGGTGCCCGGCGGCTTCGATCTGGTCGTAGACCTCGTTCAGGTTGGCCTCGGTCTTGCCCAGCAGCAGCACGGTGGCGCCCAGTGCAGCGTAAGCCTTGGCGGCCGCAGCACCAATGCCGCGGCCGGCGCCGGTAACCAGGATGACCCGGCCTTGCAGCAGGTCGGGACGGGCGGTGTAGTCGAACATCAGCATTTTCCCTTGTTCATTCAGGGTCAGTCGTCAGCCATTGCAACTCAGCAGCCACACAGTGCGCTGTCGATCACTTTGCGCAGTTCCAGCGGGTGGTCCACCACCACGTCGGCGCCCCAGTTGTTGGGGTTGTCCTCTGGATGAATATAGCCGTAGCGCACGGCTGCCGTGCGGGTGCCGGCGTCGCGACCAGACTCGATGTCGCGCAGGTCGTCGCCAACGAACAGCACAGTGGCAGGGTCCAGGCCCAGCGTCGTGCAGGCCAGGATCAGCGGCTCGGGGTCAGGCTTGCTGTTTTTCACGTGGTCCGGGCAGATCAGCAGTGCCGAGCGCTCGGCCAGGCCCAGGCGCTGCATGATCGGCTCGGCGAAGCGCACCGGCTTGTTGGTGACCACGCCCCACAGCAGGTTGCCTTTCTCGATGTCGGCCAGCAGCTCGGCCATGCCGTCGAACAGCTTGCTGTGTACCGCGCAGTCGCGCTGGTAGCGCTCCAGAAACTCCAGGCGCAGGGCCTCGAAGCCTTCGGCTTCCGGGTCCATGGCAAACGTGGTGGCAACCATGGCGCGGGCGCCGCCAGAGATCACGCCACGGATCAGGTTGTCGTCAATGGCCGGCAGGCCGCGCTCGGCGAGCATGGCCTGGCAGATGGCGATGAAGTCCGGCGCCGTGTCGAGCAAGGTGCCGTCCATGTCGAAGAGTACTGCTCGCAAACGCATGCTTATTCCTCGCGCAGGGTCTGGATCATGTAGTTGACGTCGACGTCGCTGTTGAGCTTGTAGTGCTTGGTCAGCGGGTTGTAGGTGAGGCCGATGATGTCCTTCACCTGCAGGCCGGCATCACGGCTCCACGCGCCTAGCTCGGACGGGCGGATGAACTTCTTGAAGTCGTGGGTGCCGCGCGGCAGCATCTTCAAGATGTACTCGGCGCCGACGATGGCCAGCAGGTAGGCCTTGGGGTTGCGGTTGATGGTGGAGAAGAACACCTGGCCGCCAGGCTTGACCATGCGGTAGCAGGCGCGAATCACCGAGGACGGGTCGGGTACGTGTTCGAGCATTTCCAGGCAGGTGACCACGTCGAACTGTTCAGGCATTTCTTCGGCCAGGGCTTCGGCGGTGATCTGCCGGTATTCCACCTGTACGCCCGACTCCAGCTGGTGCAGCTGGGCCACGGCCAGGGGTGCCTCGCCCATATCGATACCGGTTACCGTGGCGCCGCGCAGGGCCATGGCTTCGCTGAGGATGCCGCCGCCGCAGCCTACGTCCAGCACTTTCTTGCCGGCCAGGCTGGCCCGCTCGTCGATCCAGTTGACGCGCAGCGGGTTGATTTCGTGCAGCGGCTTGAACTCGCTTTCGCGGTCCCACCAGCGGTGGGCCAGCGCTTCGAACTTGGCGATTTCGGCGCGGTCGACGTTGCTCATTGAACAGTCCTCTGAAACTTCGCAAAATTGCGCCGGAGTATACCCGAGCGCTCGGCCCTCAGGCTCGCTATAATCGCCGGCTTTTGACATGCGAACCACGGGGAGAGGCGATGCGCGAGCGACTTTTGGCGGCGGAGAAGGTGACCGGGATCCGCTGGCAGGGCGGCATCTTGCACCTGCTCGACCAGCGCCTGCTGCCGTCGGAAGAACGCTGGCTGGCCTGCGACAATGTTGCGCAGGTGGCGGCGGCAATCCGCGACATGGCGGTGCGCGGCGCCTCGGCCATTGGTATTGCCGCAGCCTATGGCCTGGTACTGGCCCTGGAAGAACGGCTGGCCGAGGGTGGCGACTGGGAAATGGACCTGGAAGAGGACTTTCTCACCCTTGCCGAAGCGCGCCCCACGGCGGCCAACCTGTTCTGGGCGCTGAACCGCATGCGCGAGCGCCTGCTGCGCCTGCGCCCTGACGAAGACGTGCTGGCCGTGCTGGAGGCCGAGGCCGTGGCCATCCACGAAAGCGACCGTGAAGCCAACCTGACCATGGCCCAGCAAGGCATCGAGCTGATCCGGCGTCATCAGGGCAATGCCCAGACCCTGCTCACCTATGGCAATGCCGGTGCCCTGGCCAGCGGCGGTTTCGGCACCGCGCTGGGGGTAATTCGCGCCGGCTACCTGGAAGGCATGGTCGAGCGGGTGTACGCCGGCGAGACCCGCCCCTGGCTGCAAGGCTCGCGCCTGACCGCCTGGGAGCTGGCCAACGAAGGCATCCCGGTAACCCTGTGCGCCGACTCGGCGTTGGCGCACCTGATGAAGACCAAGGGCATCACCTGGGTGGTGGTGGGCGCGGACTGCATCGCAGCCAATGGCGACGTGGCCAGCAAGATCGGCACCTACCAGTTGGCGGTCAGCGCCATGCACCATGGTGTGCGCTTCATGGTGGTGGCGCCGAGCACCAGCATCGACCTGAACCTGCCCACCGGCGAGGATATCCCGCTGGAGGAGCGTGACGCCGACGAGTGGCTGGACTTTGGCGGTGCCCCGGCGGTACGGGATGTGGAGGTGTTCAACCCGGTATTCGACGTGACCCCGGCCGACCTGATCGACGTGATCGTGACCGAGCGGGGCATTGTCGAGCGCCCGGATACCGCCAAGCTGGCCCAGTTGATTTGCCGCAAGCGCCTGCACTGATTTCGTGCTGCCTGCACCGGCCTCTTCGCGGGCTTGCCCGCTCCCACAGAGATAACGCATGGCCTTAGGGCAGTGGTGAATCTGTGGGAGCGGGCGAGCCCGCGAAGAGGCCGGTGCAGGCAATAAAAAAACCAGGAGTCAAACCCGGCTCAGACTAGCTGCCACCTCTCCCCACCGCCCCCGCGTTTGTGATAACATCCGGCAGTTTCCAAGACCGCCCATCACGGCGGCCTTCATTGCGCAGATCCATGGCACAACTCATTGATTTGTCGTAAGTCGTCGCACCCTTATGCGCTGCGGCGGCGAGCTTCGTTCGGCCCTTGATGGAGCTGCGAAGTTTCACCAGAAAAAGGAATCAGGCTTCTCATGGGCGAACTGGCCAAAGAAATCCTCCCGGTCAATATCGAAGACGAACTGAGACAGTCTTACCTCGACTACGCGATGAGCGTGATTGTCGGGCGAGCGCTGCCCGATGCGCGTGACGGCTTGAAGCCCGTGCATCGTCGCGTTCTCTATGCGATGAGCGAACTGGGCAACGACTGGAACAAGCCGTACAAGAAATCCGCCCGTGTGGTCGGTGACGTGATCGGTAAGTACCACCCGCACGGCGACACTGCGGTCTACGACACCATCGTGCGTATGGCCCAGCCGTTCTCGCTGCGCTACCTGCTGGTCGACGGCCAGGGCAACTTCGGTTCGGTGGACGGCGACAACGCCGCAGCCATGCGATACACCGAAGTGCGCATGACCAAGCTGGCGCACGAGCTGCTGGCCGACCTGCACAAGGAAACCGTCGACTGGGTGCCCAACTACGACGGCACCGAGCAGATCCCTGCGGTCATGCCGACCCGTATTCCCAACCTGCTGGTCAACGGTTCCAGCGGTATCGCCGTGGGCATGGCGACCAATATTCCGCCACACAACCTCGGTGAAGTCATCGACGGCTGCCTGGCGCTGATCGACAATCCGGAAGTCACCATCGATGAACTGATGCAGTTCATCCCTGGGCCAGACTTCCCGACTGCCGGCATCATCAACGGTCGCCAAGGCATCATCGAGGCCTATCGCACCGGTCGTGGCCGCATCTACATGCGAGCCCGTTCCGAGATCGAAGACATCGACAAGGTGGGCGGCCGTCAGCAGATCGTCGTGACCGAGCTGCCGTACCAGCTGAACAAGGCACGCCTGATCGAAAAGATCGCCGAGCTGGTAAAAGAGAAAAAGATCGAAGGCATCACTGAGCTGCGTGACGAGTCCGACAAGGACGGCATGCGCATCGTCATCGAGCTGCGCCGCGGCGAGGTGCCGGAGGTGGTGCTCAACAACCTCTACCAGCAAACCCAGCTGCAGAGCGTGTTCGGCATCAACGTGGTGGCCCTGATCGACGGCCGTCCGCGCCTGCTCAACCTCAAGGACCTGCTTGAAGCGTTCGTTCGTCACCGCCGTGAAGTGGTGACCCGCCGCACCGTATTCGAGTTGCGCAAGGCCCGTGAGCGTGGCCACATCCTTGAGGGCCAGGCGGTTGCGCTGTCCAACATCGACCCGGTCATCGCCCTGATCAAGGCTTCGCCAACCCCGTCCGAGGCCAAGGAAGCCCTGGTTTCCACGCCGTGGGAATCCAGTGCCGTGCAGGTCATGGTCGAGCGCGCTGGCGCCGATTCCTGCCGCCCTGAAGACCTGCCGGAGCAGTACGGCCTGCATGACGGCAAGTACTTCCTGTCGCCGGAGCAGGCCCAGGCCATTCTTGACCTGCGCCTGCATCGCCTGACCGGCCTGGAGCACGAGAAGCTGCTGGCCGAATACCAGGAAATTCTCGAGCAGATCGGCGAGCTGATCCGCATCCTCAGCAGCGCCGAGCGCCTGATGGAAGTGATCCGCGAAGAGCTGGAAGCCATCCGTGCCGAATACGGCGATGTGCGCCGCACCGAAATTCTCAATGCCAGCCACGACCTTAACTACGGCGACATGATCCCGGAAGAAGAGCGCGTGGTGACCATCTCCCACGGTGGTTATGCCAAGACCCAGCCATTGTCCGCTTACCAGGCCCAGCGCCGTGGCGGCAAAGGCAAGTCGGCGACCGGCGTGAAGGACGAGGACTACATCGAGCACCTGTTGGTCGCCAACAGCCATGCCACCCTGTTGCTGTTCTCCAGCAAGGGCAAGGTGTACTGGAAGAAGACCTACGAAATCCCCGAAGCGTCCCGCGCTGCCCGCGGTCGCCCGCTGGTCAACCTGCTGCCGCTGGAGGAGGGTGAGCGCATCACCGCCATGCTGCAGATCGACCTCGAAGCGCTGCAGCAGAACGCCGACCTCGACGAAGAGCTGGAAGACGCTGATGACACCGTGCTCGAGGGTGAGCTGGTAGAGGCCGAGGAAGTCGACGAGGAAGATGGCGACACCGCCGAGTGGGTGGCCGAGCCTACTGGCGCCTACATCTTCATGGCCACTGCCTCCGGTACCGTCAAGAAGACCCCGCTGGTGCAGTTCGCCCGTCCGCGCTCCAACGGCCTGATCGCCTTGAAGCTCAAGGAAGGCGACACCCTGATTGCGGCGGCCATCACCGACGGCGCCAAAGAAGTCATGATGTTCTCCGACGCCGGCAAGGTCATCCGCTTCGCCGAGAGCGTAGTGCGTGAAATGGGCCGTACTGCCCGTGGTGTTCGCGGCATGAAGCTGGGCAAAGGTCAGCAGATCATTTCGATGCTGATCCCGGAGTCCGGTTCGCAGATTCTTACCGCCTCCGAGCGTGGCTTCGGCAAGCGCACCCCGCTGTCCAAGTTCCCGCGTCGCGGCCGTGGTGGCCAGGGCGTGATTGCCATGGGTACCAAAGGGCGCAACGGCCTGCTGATCGGTGCTATCCAGGTGCAGGAAGGCGAGGAGATCATGCTGATTTCCGACCAGGGCACGCTGGTGCGTACCCGGGTTGGCGAGGTGTCCAGCCTGAGCCGTAACACCCAGGGTGTTACGCTGATCAAGTTGGCGGCCGACGAAACGCTGGTGGGTCTGGAGCGTATCCAGGAGCCGTCCGAGGACGAACTCGATGAAGTGATCGAGACGGACGAGGAGGGCGTCGAGGCTGAAGCGCCAGACAATGAAGACGCTGCGGGTGCCGAAGAGGCACCGCAGGAGTAAGCAGGCGTAAACCCGAACGGGGCGACCAAGGTCGCCCCGTTTGACTGTGTAGGAGCGGGCTTGCCCGCGATGCAGGCGCCACCGATCCTGCATGGAATGTGGCCACCGAATTACGATTTTGTTCTATTTGGCAGAGCGAGAGTGGATGTGAGCAAACGAGCCTTTAACTTCTGCGCAGGCCCTGCCGCGCTTCCTGATGCTGTGTTGCAGCGTGCCCAGGCAGAGATGCTGGACTGGCGCGGCAAGGGCTTGTCGGTGATGGAAATGAGCCATCGCAGCGACGATTACGTGGCCATCGCCGAAAAGGCCGAGCAGGACCTGCGTGACCTGCTGTCCGTCCCCTCCAACTACAAAGTGTTGTTCCTGCAGGGCGGCGCCAGCCAGCAGTTTGCCGAAATTCCGCTGAACCTGCTGCCGGAAAACGGCACTGCCGATTACATCGAAACCGGCATCTGGTCGAAAAAAGCCATCGAGGAAGCGCGCCGCTTCGGCAACATCAACGTTGCCGCCAGTGCCAAGCCCTACGACTACCTGAGCATTCCGGGCCAGAACGACTGGAACCTGACCAAGAACGCTGCCTACGTGCACTATGCGTCCAACGAGACCATCGGTGGCCTGCAGTTTGACTGGGTGCCGCAGACTGGCGATGTGCCGCTGGTGGTCGACATGTCTTCCGACATCCTCTCGCGCCCCATCGACGTGTCGCAGTTCGGCCTGATCTACGCCGGCGCGCAGAAAAACATCGGCCCCAGCGGCCTGGTGGTGGTCATCGTGCGCGAAGACCTGCTGGGCCGTGCCCGTAGCAGCTGCCCGACCATGCTCGACTACAAGGTTTCGGCTGACAACGGCTCGATGTACAACACCCCGGCCACGTACTCCTGGTACCTGTCGGGCCTGGTCTTCGAGTGGTTGAAAGAGCAAGGTGGCGTCGACGCCATGGAGCAGCGCAACCGCGCCAAGAAAGAGCGCCTGTACGGCTTCATCGACAACAGCGATTTCTACACCAACCCGATCAGCGTCAACGCCCGTTCGTGGATGAACGTGCCGTTCCGCCTGGCTGACGAGCGCCTGGACAAGGCCTTCCTTGCCGGCGCCGATGCCCGTGGCCTGCTCAACCTCAAGGGCCACCGTTCGGTGGGCGGCATGCGCGCTTCCATCTACAACGCCCTGGGCCTTGAGGCTGTGGAGGCCTTGGTGGGCTACATGGCCGAATTCGAGAAGGAGCACGGCTGATGTCCGAACAGGAACTCAAGGCGCTGCGCGTGCGTATCGACAGCCTCGACGAGAAGATTCTCGAGCTGATAAGCGACCGCGCCCGTTGCGCCGAAGAAGTAGCCCGGGTCAAGACCGCCTCGCTCAAAGAGGGCGAGAAGCCGGTGTTCTACCGTCCCGAGCGTGAGGCCGCAGTGCTCAAGCGCGTGATGGAGCGCAACAAGGGCCCGCTGGGCAACGAAGAGATGGCGCGGTTGTTCCGCGAAATCATGTCGTCGTGCCTGGCCCTTGAAGAGCCGTTGAAAATTGCCTATCTCGGCCCTGAGGGTACCTTCACCCAGGCCGCGGCCATGAAGCACTTCGGCCACGCGGTGATCAGCCGGCCGATGGCGGCTATCGACGAAGTGTTCCGCGAAGTGGCGGCCGGTGCCGTCAACTTCGGCGTGGTGCCGGTGGAAAACTCCACCGAAGGTGCGGTCAGTCACACCCTGGACAGCTTCCTCGAGCACGACATGGTGATTTGCGGCGAAGTCGAGCTGCGCATACACCATCACCTGCTGGTAGGTGAGAGTACCAAGACCGACAGCATCACCCGCATCTACTCCCACGCCCAGTCGCTGGCCCAGTGCCGCAAGTGGCTGGACGCGCACTACCCGAATGTGGAGCGCGTGGCGGTGTCGAGCAATGCCGAGGCGGCCAAGCGGGTCAAGGGCGAGTGGAACTCGGCGGCGATCGCCGGCGACATGGCGGCCAACCTGTATGGTTTGACCCGCCTGGCCGAAAAGATCGAAGACCGCCCGGACAACTCCACGCGCTTTTTGATGATCGGTAGCCAGGAAGTGCCGCCGACCGGCGACGACAAGACCTCGATCATTGTCTCGATGAGCAACAAGCCAGGTGCCTTGCACGAGTTGCTGGTGCCGTTCCACCAGAACGGCATCGACCTGACCCGCATCGAGACCCGCCCGTCGCGCAGCGGCAAGTGGACCTACGTGTTCTTCATCGATTTTGTTGGCCACCACCGCGACCCGCTGATCAAGGCGGTGCTCGAGCAGATCAGTCAAGAGGCTGTGGCGCTGAAGGTGCTGGGCTCTTATCCAAAGGCGGTGCTTTGATCGAAGATTGCCGGGGCCGCTGCGCGGCCCATCGCCGGCAAGCCAGCTCCCACAGGTACAGCGGCAGTCTCCAGATTTGCGCGGTCCCTGTAGGAGCTGGCTTGCCGGCGATGGGCTGCAAGGCAGCCCCTGCAGTCTCACAGGCTGTCCAGATTTCAGAACAGGGTTCGCACCAGTGGTAAAAGCAGCAAAAACCAAACCTGAGCCGATCATCAACCGCCTGGTCGTGGTCGGCCTCGGCCTGATCGGTGGCTCGTTCGCCAAGGGCCTGCGTGAAAGCGGCCTGTGCCGCGAAGTGGTCGGTGTCGACCTCGACGCCCCTTCGCGCAAGCAGGCCGTGGCCCTGGGCGTGGTCGACCGCTGCGAAGAAGACCTCGCCGCAGCCTGTGTCGGTGCCGATGTCATCCAGCTGGCCGTGCCCATCCTGGCCATGGAGAAAGTCCTGGCCCTGCTGGCCCGGCTCGATCTGGGCGATGCGATCATTACCGATGTTGGCAGTGCCAAGGGTAATGTCGTCCGTGAGGCGCGTTCTGTTTTTGTGAACGAGAGCGGTCAGCGCCTGCCGCGCTTCGTCCCCGGCCACCCAATCGCCGGTTCCGAGCAGAGCGGGGTAGAGGCCTCCAACGCCACCCTGTTCCGTCGGCACAAGGTGATTCTCACGCCGCTGGCCGAAACCGACCCGGCCGCGCTGGCCCTGGTCGACTGCCTGTGGCGTGCGCTGGGTGCCGATGTGGAGCACATGTCGGTCGAACGCCATGACGAAGTGCTGGCAGCTACCAGCCACTTGCCGCACCTGCTGGCCTTTGGCTTGGTCGATTCGCTGGCCAAACGCAATGAAAACCTCGAGATCTTCCGGTACGCTGCGGGAGGCTTTCGCGATTTCACAAGAATCGCCGGCAGCGACCCGACCATGTGGCACGACATCTTCCTCGCCAACCGCGACGCTGTCCTGCGCACACTCGATACATATCGCAGCGATCTCGACGCCTTGCGTGACGCGATCGCTGAAGGGGACGGGCACCAGTTGCTGGGTGTATTCACCCGCGCACGGGTTGCCCGCGAGCATTTCAGTAAAATCCTGGCCCGCCGGGCCTATGTGGACGCTATGAACGCCAACGATCTTATTTTCCTGGCCCAACCCGGTGGCCGCCTGTCCGGGCGAATCCGCGTACCGGGCGACAAGTCGATTTCCCACCGCTCGATCATGCTCGGCTCGCTGGCCGAAGGCACCACCGAAGTCGAAGGCTTCCTCGAAGGTGAAGACGCACTGGCGACCCTGCAGGCATTCCGCGACATGGGGGTGGTCATCGAAGGCCCCAACCACGGTCGCGTGACCATTCACGGTGTTGGCCTGCACGGCCTCAAGCCGCCGCCCGGGCCGCTGTACGTGGGTAACTCCGGTACCTCGATGCGCCTGCTGTCGGGCCTGTTGGCCGGCCAGTCGTTCGACGTGACCATGACGGGCGACGCTTCGCTGTCCAAGCGCCCAATGAACCGGGTGGCCAACCCGCTGCGCGAAATGGGTGCTGTGGTCGAGACCGGCCCGGAAGGCCGCCCGCCGCTGACCATCCGCGGTGGCAGCAAGCTCAAGGCGTTGACCTACACGCTGCCGATGGCCAGCGCCCAGGTCAAATCCTGCCTGCTGCTGGCCGGCCTGTACGCCGAAGGCAAGACCACCGTTACCGAGCCTGCGCCTACCCGTGACCACACCGAGCGCATGCTGCGCGGCTTTGGCTATGCGGTCGAGTCGAATGGCCCGGTGGCCTCGTTGCAGTCCGGTGGCAAGCTGACGGCTACCCGCATCGAAGTGCCGGCCGACATTTCCTCGGCAGCCTTCTTCCTGGTGGCCGCCTCCATCGCCGAAGGTTCCGAACTGGTGCTGGAGCACGTTGGCATCAACCCGACCCGCACCGGTGTAATCGACATCCTGCGCTTGATGGGTGGCGACATCACCCTGGAAAACCAGCATGAAGTCGGCGGCGAGCCCGTGGCCGACCTGCGCGTGCGCGGTGCCAGGCTGAAAGGTATCGACATCCCTGAAGCGTTGGTGCCGCTGGCCATCGACGAATTCCCGGTTCTGTTCGTGGCCGCCGCCTGTGCCGAAGGGCGCACCGTGCTGCGTGGCGCCGAAGAGCTGCGGGTGAAGGAGTCCGACCGCATCCAGGTGATGGCCGACGGCCTGATCACCCTGGGCATCAAGTGCGAACCGACCCCGGACGGCATCATCATCGATGGCGGCCAGTTGGGCGGTGGCGAAGTGCATGGCCACGGTGACCACCGTATTGCCATGGCCTTCAGTGTCGCTTCGCTGCGCGCCAGCGCGCCGATCCGCATCCATGACTGTGCCAACGTCGCCACCTCGTTCCCCAACTTCCTGGCGCTGTGCGCCGAAGTCGGCATCCGCGTGGCAGAAGAGGGCAAGTCGTGAATTCGCAGGCATCAGTCATCACCATCGACGGGCCAAGCGGCTCGGGCAAGGGTACGGTAGCCGGGCTGCTGGCCCGCGAGCTGGGTTGGAAGCTGCTGGATTCCGGCGCGCTTTACCGGTTGCTGGCATTCAATGCCAGCAACCACGGCGTCGACCTGACCAACGAAGAGCTGCTGGCCAGGCTTGCCGCTCATCTGGACGTGCAGTTCATCGCCGCTGAGCCCGGTAAGCTGCAACAGATCATCCTTGAGGGTGAGGACGTCAGCAACGTCATCCGCACCGAGACCGTCGGCGCCGGTGCGTCGATGGTGGCCTCGCTGCCAGCAGTGCGTGATGCGCTGCTGGTGCGTCAGCGCGAATTCCGCGAAGTGCCGGGGTTGATCGCCGACGGCCGCGACATGGGTACCGTCGTGTTCCCCGACGCTCCGTTGAAGGTCTTCCTGACCGCCAGCGCGGAGGAGCGGGCACGTCGCCGTTACCTGCAGTTGAAGGGCAAGGGTGAAGATGTTAGTCTGTCGAGTCTGCTGGATGAGATTCGTGCGCGTGATGAGCGCGACACCCAACGTGCAGTGGCCCCGCTGAAGCCAGCGGCCGATGCCATTCAGTTGGACTCTACCGAGTTGTCCATCGAGCAGGTGTTGCAACGTATCAGAAGTGAGATCGCCCAGCGCGACCTTATCTGATCGCCAGGAAAGCAGGCAGGGGCACCAGTCAACGTCCTGCCGGCTTTCCTTTACTTAAAACGAACCCACATTGTCTGGAATGTGGTTATGGGCGTTTGTTTCGCCCGAATCTACAGGAATTAAAATGAGCGAAAGCTTTGCAGAACTCTTTGAAGAAAGCCTGAAAACCCTCAATCTTCAGCCGGGTGCCATCATCACCGGTATCGTTGTCGACATCGACGGCGACTGGGTTACCGTACACGCTGGCCTGAAGTCCGAGGGCGTCATCCCGCTCGAGCAGTTCTACAACGAAGCTGGCGAGCTGACCATCAAGGTCGGTGACGAAGTTCACGTTGCGCTGGACGCGGTCGAAGACGGCTTTGGCGAAACCAAACTGTCCCGTGAAAAAGCCAAGCGCGCCGAGTGCTGGATTGTTCTGGAAGCAGCTTTCGCCGCCGAAGAAGTGGTCAAGGGCGTTATCAACGGTAAGGTTAAGGGCGGCTTCACTGTCGACGTTAACGGCATCCGTGCGTTCCTGCCGGGCTCCCTGGTTGATGTCCGCCCTGTGCGCGACACCACCCACCTCGAAGGCAAAGAGCTGGAATTCAAGGTCATCAAGCTGGACCAGAAGCGCAACAACGTTGTTGTTTCGCGTCGCAGCGTGCTGGAAGCCGAGAACAGCGCCGAGCGCGAAGCCCTGCTGGAAACCCTGCAGGAAGGCCAGCAAGTCAAAGGTATCGTCAAGAACCTCACCGACTACGGCGCATTCGTGGACCTGGGCGGTATCGACGGCCTGCTGCACATCACCGACATGGCCTGGAAGCGCATCAAGCATCCTTCGGAAATCGTTAACGTTGGCGACGAAGTCGACGTACGCGTTCTGAAGTTCGACCGCGAGCGCAACCGCGTTTCGCTGGGTCTGAAGCAGATGGGCGAAGATCCGTGGGTAGCTATCACTGCCCGCTACCCAGAAGGTACTCGCGTACAAGCTCGCGTTACCAACCTGACCGACTACGGCTGCTTCGCTGAGCTGGAAGAAGGCGTTGAAGGTCTGGTACACGTTTCCGAAATGGACTGGACCAACAAGAACATCCACCCGTCGAAAGTCGTTCAGGTTGGCGACGAAGTGGAAGTCATGGTTCTGGACATCGACGAAGAGCGTCGTCGTATCTCCCTGGGCATCAAGCAGTGCAAGTCCAACCCATGGGAAGACTTCTCCGGCCAGTTCAACAAGGGTGACAAGATCACCGGTACCATCAAGTCGATCACCGACTTCGGTATCTTCATTGGCCTGGACGGCGGCATCGACGGTCTGGTTCACCTGTCCGACATCTCCTGGAACGAAACCGGCGAAGAAGCCGTACGTCGTTTCAAGAAGGGCGACGAGCTGGAAACCGTCATCCTGTCGGTCGACCCAGAGCGCGAGCGCATCTCCCTGGGCATCAAGCAGCTGGAAGACGATCCGTTCTCCAACTTCGTTGCTGTCAATGACAAGGGCGCTATCGTCAAGGGCATCGTGAAAGAAGTTGACGCCAAAGGCGCCATCGTCACCCTGGCCGACGACATCGAAGCCACTCTGAAAGCTTCCGAAATCAGCCGTGACCGCGTTGAAGACGCGCGTAACGTTCTGAAGGAAGGCGAAGAGATCGAAGCCAAGATCATCAGCGTTGACCGCAAGTCCCGCGTTATCAGCCTGTCGATCAAGTCGAAAGACGACGCTGAAGAGCGCGAAGCCATCCAGAGCCTGAAAAACGCTCCGGAAGCGGCTGCCGACACCACCATGGCTGCGCTGCTGCGCGAAGCAATGGCCAAGCAGAACTGAGTTCTGTTTGATCGGTAAAAAAGGGCGACCCTCGGGTCGCCCTTTTTTTTGCCTGTATGAAGCCAGCTCGGCGTACTAGGCGTTGCTTGCAAAGTTCCACCAGGTGGCCCGGTCCCGCTACTGGTAATTAAATGCTAGCGCGATCACTGTGGGAGCGGGCGCGCCCGCGAACACGGGCGAAGCCCGTGCCATCCACCGCGCCGCCTGCTTCGCGGGCATGCCCGCTCCCACAGGGGGCGTGCTGGCCAGAATAAAGAGGCCTGCTTGCCCCGGCCGGCTAGACCATTCTTGCAAAACTTCAATCTTGAATTTTTTTATTAAGTCAAGAACCACCCTGTTCAAATCCCTCCCAGCGTGCTACAAACTGGTTAAGCAATGATCTAGCTGCTTGATAACGAAGGGAAAAATATGACGAAGTCGGAGCTGATCGAACGTATTGTCACCCATCAGGGGCTGCTCTCGCCCAAGGACGTGGAGCTGGCCATCAAGACCATGCTTGAGCAGATGTCACAGTGCCTTGCCACTGGTGATCGCATCGAGATTCGCGGTTTTGGCAGCTTCTCGCTGCACTATCGCGCCCCGCGCGTGGGCCGTAACCCCAAGACCGGCCAGTCGGTCAGCCTCGAGGGCAAGTTTGTGCCGCACTTCAAGCCCGGCAAAGAGCTGCGAGACCGGGTCAACGAAGAAGACGAGGCTGAAGCCTGATCAATCAAGGAGCATTCTGATGCGTAACCTCAAGCGCGCCCTGGCGGCGGTGTTCGTGCTGCTGTTGGCGGCTGTGGTTTTGTTCTTCGTGCTGGAAAACCAGCAAGCCGTTTCGTTGGTCTTGTTCGGCTGGGCCGCGCCGGCCATGCCGGTTGCCGTGCTGGTATTGGCCGCCTTGGTCATTGGCCTGGCAGTCGGGCCGTTGCTGGGTGCCTATGGCGTGCAGCGCAGCAAGCGCAAGATCAGGGAGTCTGCCCGTAAGGCGGCACTCAGCAGCAACTAAGGAAATTTCCTACACCCTCGTAGGAAAGTCTCACCTATGCATACACCGGCCGTCATGGAGTAATAGCCCACTTCATTTTCGGCCCCGGCGAGTGTGCGCAGCATGGAATATCCCAGCCTTTCCCACCACGGTGGTACCCGGGGCGTCACCGGGTCTTGCCACCAGTTGCACCTTGATGCGGCCACCAGTCTGCTGATCGATTGCGGGCTTGAGCAGGGGAGCGAAGCTGCGCCAGGTGCGGAAAGCGCGGCACTCGGCTTCGACATACAGGGCATCCACGCCCTGGTCATCACCCATGTTCATCTCGACCACGTGGGTCGCATCCCTGCACTGCTAGCCGCTGGCTTCCGCGGCCCCATCCTGTGCAGCGAGCCCTCTGCCCGGCTGCTGCCGCTGGTGCTGGAAGACGCCTACAGGCTGAGCATCAGCCGCGAGCCTGCGCAAGTGGCGCGGTACATCGATTTGATCCGTGACCTTATTGTGCCGCTGCCTTTCGAGCAGTGGCACGCGGTGGTCGAGGGCCCGGGTGTTGCTTGCCGCATCCGCCTGCAGCGCGCAGGGCATCTGCTGGGGTCAGCCTATGTGGAGTGCGACATTCAGCAGGGGCAGGCCAATACCCGGTACGTGTTCTCCGGTGACCTGGGCGCTTGTGGCAACCCATTGCTGCGCCCGGTGCAGCCCCCGGAGCGTGCTGACGTACTGGTGCTGGAAAGCACCTATGGTGACCGCCTGCATTCGCATGGCGGCGACCGCAGGCAGCGTCTGGAAGATGCCATCGATCGTGCCTTGGCAGACAAGGGCACCATCCTCATCCCGGCATTCAGCCTGGGCCGCACCCAGGAATTGCTCTACGAGCTCGAGGACATACTGCATCGCAAGGCTTTGCTAGGCAAAGCCGGCCCAGGGCCCGATGGCGATCCGCTCGACTGGTCGCAGCTGCCCATCATCCTCGACTCGCCATTGGCTCAACGCATCACCAGCGCGTACCGAGAACTGCACGATTACTGGAATGCCGAGGCCAGGGCGCGCCTTGCACAGGGGCGCGACCCGCTCGGCTTCAGCCAGCTGATCAACGTGGACACCCATGCCCGACACCAGCAGGTGGTCAATTACCTGCAAAGCACCGGGCGGCCGGCGATCGTGATTGCCGGCAATGGCATGTGCTCGGGTGGGCGGATTGTCAATTACCTCAAGACCATGCTGGGGGATCCGCGGCATGAGGTGATGTTTGTGGGGTACCAGGCCAAGGGTACTCCGGGGGCGGTGATACAGGCCAGTGAGGGGGCCGAGCGTTTTGTGCAGATTGATCTGGATGGAGAAATGTATGAGGTGCGTCTCAAGGTGATTACGCTCGGAGGGTTTTCGGGACATGCAGATCAGCGCGAGCTCGTAAGTTTTGCGCTGCAGTGTGAGGCACCTGCCCGTCGTATAGTATTGGTGCATGGCGAAGCCAAGGCAAAGCATGCACTTGCTGTGGCGCTGGCTAATGAAGCCGCCCGGTTGGGGCGGTGCGTCGATGTTACGGTGGCGTAGGCCGGCACCTGACCAGCTGTCGTTGCTTGCAGGAACATTTCAGCATTTTCCAGCTCTATTCCTTCTTGGCGGTCATCGATGCGCTACGCTAAAAAACCTTGAGTGGGGTGCTGATTCACCTTACCCTCAATGACACGTGAGGTCGCGCTGCCTGGCGTGAATACGTTCAGGCATGTTGGTATTCGCCAGTTGGGTGATGCGTCGATGATGTCGGAAAGCAGTATGGGCTAAGGAAAAAATAGAATAAATGCACAATGACCGTGAGCGTTTAAACGGCAAGTCTGTAGTCGATTTGGTGGAATTGATCGAAGGGCTATGGAAGCAAAAATGGATTGTGATGTTGACTGCGACGGTCGTTACGGTGATAGGTATAGCCTATGCGCTGCTGGCGACTCCTATATATGAGGCGAGGGTTTTCGTCCAGTCGCCTTCTCAGAAAGACATTGCGCAACTCAATTATGGAAGAGGCGGTGACAGCGGGTTACCTGACTTATCGGTAAAAACCGTCTATGAAAGCTATGTGCGTTATCTTCAGTCAGAGGCGGTGCGCCGGCAATTCTATCGTGAGGTCTATTTGAAGTCGCTACCCGAAGCAGATCGGCGTGGCGCTCAGGATGATCTGTATGCGAAGTTCAATAAAGTTGTCTCGGTGCCCGTCGCGGTTAAAGACATGCCCGGTCGTTTCGAGATTGTTGCGACGTCCCGTGACCCACAGCAAGCTGCTGACTGGATCGTCCAGTATGCGAAACTTGCCGGGGAGCAGGCCAAAAATGAAGTAACTGCCGATGTGCGTGCCGATGCGTTGGTCAAGGCAAGTAATCTGAAAGAGCGTGTTCGTTCCGCCAGGGAGGAGGCACGTAAAGCCCGCGAGGACCGTATTGCTCGTCTTTCTGAGGCACTGGCTGTAGCGCAATCAATCGGCTTGGAAAAGCCGCCCATCATTTCGGGAAATGGCAGTTCGGAGCTGTCGGCGAACATGGAGGGCTCGCTGGTGTACATGAGGGGGAGTCGTGCGATCGAGGCAGAGCTAAAAAACCTGCGCGCCCGTACTTCCGATGACCCGTTCGTGGATCATTTACGGCGCGATCAGGAAACCATCGCCTTCTACGAAGGGCTTGAGGTAGACCCTGCGGTTATTGAGGTCTATCGCCAGGATGGAGGCTTGTATGCTTCCGATAAGCCGGTCCATCCACGGAAGGCACTCATTGTGGTGCTGAGTGCGTTCCTGGGGCTGTTGCTCGGCGTTCTTATTGCTCTTTATCGGGCCTTTTTCCTCACGCGCCGGTTTGCGCGCAGTGCCCGGGAGTAAATGTGTTGTTGCTTGGGTAGGGGCGCACCCCTGGTTTTAGATCAGTATCCTGCGGTGTCGCCAGGCTGGATTC
This sequence comes from Pseudomonas sp. BP01, assembly GCF_022760795.1. NCBI lineage: Bacteria > Pseudomonadati > Pseudomonadota > Gammaproteobacteria > Pseudomonadales > Pseudomonadaceae > Pseudomonas > Pseudomonas sp. BP01. Next base: position 93,495 of record NZ_JAFBKA010000016.1, on the reverse strand, counting down.
CCGCCGGCGATGACCTCGTTTAACTTTACAGATGAACGTCCCCATGAATATTAAGCTGGCGGTTATTGGTTTAGGCTATGTAGGTCTGCCCTTGGCAGTCGAGTTCGGCAAGCGTCGTGAAGTCGTTGGGTTCGATATCAATGCATCGCGAATTGATGCATTGAAGGCAGGTCACGATGCGACTCAAGAGGTCAGCGCTGACGAGCTGGCGAGCGCACAGTTGCTGAGTTACAGCGCGGAAACTGAAGATCTGCGCCGTTGCAATGTATTTATTGTTACCGTTCCTACACCTATCGACGAATACAAACAGCCGGATCTGACTCCGCTGGTGAAGGCTTCTGAAACCATCGGCCGAATCTTGAAAGCCGGTGACATCGTGATTTATGAGTCTACGGTCTACCCGGGGGCGACCGAAGAAGTCTGTGTCCCAGTCCTTCAGCGTGTGTCCGGGCTGGTATTCAACCAGGATTTTTTCGCAGGTTATAGCCCTGAGCGTATAAATCCGGGTGACAAGGAACATCGAGTAACGACGATCAAAAAGGTTACATCGGGTTCGACCGAGGCCATTGCTGATGTGGTCGATTCGCTGTACCGGGAAATCATCACGGCGGGTACGCACAAGGCGGCAAGTATCAAAATTGCCGAGGCAGCCAAGGTCATTGAAAATACCCAGCGCGATTTGAATATCGCATTGATCAACGAACTGGCGATTATTTTCAATCGGCTGGGTATCGATACCCAGGCGGTGCTGGATGCTGCAGGCACAAAGTGGAACTTCTTGCCGTTTCGCCCTGGCCTTGTGGGCGGGCACTGTATTGGCGTCGACCCTTATTACCTCACGCACAAAGCCCAGGCCATTGGGTACCATCCAGAGATCATCCTTGCTGGTCGGCGGTTGAATGACTCGATGGGGCGCTACGTTGCCTCACAATTGGTCAAGGCGATGCTCAAGCGGCGTCTTCAGGTGGAAGGGGCGCGCGTGCTGGTTATGGGCTTGACGTTCAAGGAAAACTGCCCGGATCTGCGCAACACACGCATTGTTGATGTTATTGCCGAGTTGAGTGAGTACGGTATTGGCGTCGACGTATTTGACCCTTGGGTTGATGCGGCCGAGTCTCAGCATGAGTATGGCATCACGCCCGTGGCTACCCCGCCTGCGGGCGCCTATGACGGCATCGTTGTGGCCGTTGCGCATCAGGAGTTCAAGGCGCTCGGCGAGGCTGCCATTCGTGCCTATGGCAAGCCCGGCCACGTACTCTACGACTTGAAGTATCTGCTGGATGCTGCAAGTTCCGATATACGCCTTTAGTTGGCAACGATGACAGCTTTGTTAAAGATTAAAGGTAGGCTTGAAAAATGACAGCATACGAGTCGGTTCAACAACTGCTTGCCCAAAGCCCTAAAAGATGGCTGATTACCGGGGTGGCAGGGTTTATCGGGTCCAACCTGCTTGAGCATCTGCTTTTGCTCGATCAGGAAGTAGTGGGCCTGGATAACTTCGCAACGGGCCACCAGCGTAATCTCGACGAGGTCAGGGCCAATGTCAGTGCCCAGCAATGGAGTCGCTTCACCTTCATGCAAGGTGATATCCGCAATCTGGATGATTGCCATGCGGCCTGTCGCGGTGTGGATTATGTGCTGCATCAGGCGGCTCTGGGGTCAGTGCCGCGCTCGCTGAACGACCCCATTGCTACCAATGCAACCAATATCGACGGCTTCTTGAACATGTTGGTTGCTGCACGTGATGCGGCGGTCAAAAGTTTTACCTATGCGGCGAGTAGCTCGACGTATGGTGATCACCCAGGTTTGCCAAAGGTAGAAGACGTGATTGGCAAGCCGTTATCGCCGTATGCGGTGACAAAGTATGTGAACGAACTGTATGCCGAGGTCTTCTTCAGGTCTTACAATTTCAACAGCGTCGGCTTGCGCTACTTCAATGTGTTCGGCCGTCGGCAAGACCCGCAAGGTGCTTACGCGGCGGTCATTCCTAAGTGGCTTGCTTCGATGATCAGCGCGGACGACCTGTTTATCAATGGTGACGGTGAGACCAGTCGTGATTTCTGCTTCATTGAAAACGTGGTGCAGATGAACCTTCTGGCTGCAACTAGCGGCGACCCTGCGGCTGTCAACCAAGTCTACAACGTGGCAGTCAGTGGCCGAACTTCCCTCAATCAATTGTTCGAGGCATTGCGTAAGGGCCTGGAAGAGAACGGTGTGGTCTATTCAAAAGCCCCCGTATACCGTGATTTTCGTGCTGGCGATGTGAGGCACTCGCAAGCGGATATTTCAAAGGCGCAGAAGCTATTGGGTTACGAACCGGCTTATGACGTGATGAGTGGTATTTCCAAGGCCATGCCCTGGTACATTAATTTCCTTGCCTGAGAAAGCGCCTTTGTAGCTGCTTGAAATTGCAATGGCTCGAGCCAGCGGGTGCCTTGACGCTGGCCCAGTTTGGCTGACATAGGTGTGAGGAGATTCGGTGCATTACAGAAATATCATTTGGAATCTGCTGGGCCTGGGCTTGCCGCTCATTATCGCTGCACTGACAGTGCCAGGTTTGATTTCAATCGTAGGTACTGAGCGTTTTGGTCTTCTCGCACTCGCTTGGGGCCTGATCGGGTATGCCGGTGCGCTCGATCTGGGAATTGGTCGTGCATTGACACAGCGTATTGCCTCCTTGCGAGGCGATTCGGAGGTCGCGGTCATCAGCGATGCCGTTGCAACAGCGGTTACTTTGACCTCGGTGGTTGGTGTCGTAGGCTTGGTGGTGATTGCATTGGGCTCGCTTTCAGGCGTGCAGCAGTTCATTCCGCGCCAGAGTATTCCTGCGACAGAGATCACGTTGTCCATGCTGCTATTGGCCTTTGCCCTGCCAATGCAAGCGGTGAGTGCAACCTACCGGGGGGTAAATGAGGCATACCTGAATTTCAAAGGCATCAGCCTGCTAAGAATTGGATTGGGTGTTGCCAATTTTGGAGGGCCGTACCTGGTTGCACAATTCACGCATGAACTGCCATGGCTGGTGTCGACCTTGGTTGTTTCGCGTGCGGTTGCGCTGCTTATTTATCGGTACAGCGCAAAAGGTTGTTTAGTTGGGCAGCAGCACGGTCGCTATGTAAAAGAAGAAGCTATCAAGTTGCTGCACTTTGGAGGGTGGGTAACGGTCAGCAGTATCGTTAGCCCGTTTTTGGTGCAGGCGGACCGGTTCTTTGTAGGTTTCCTGTTATCCGCTGCTGCGGTGACAGCCTATGTGATCCCTTACGAAATTACCGTTCAGTCGATGATTGTGGTAGGCGCTGTTAGCACAGTCGCGTTTCCTGCGATCGCTGCGCTGATGCGGGAAGGTGTGGGTAAGGCGTGGGCATTGTTCCGTACCTGGACACTTCGTGTGGCTGTGATGATGCTGATCATCATGAGTGCCATGGCGCTGTTGATGCCGGTGGTTCTCAACTTGTGGGTAGGTGAGTACGTTACTTCTGAATCGGTCACGGTGGGGCGGATTTTGTGCGTAGGTGTATTCTTGAATGGTATTGGCGCCATGCTCTATGCCTTTTTGCATGCCCAAGGTCGGACTAAAATCACCGCTATTTTTCACCTGATAGAATTGCCGCTGTTCGTCGGCGCTCTTTACTGGCTGATTCAGGATTTGGGCGTCATAGGTGCGGCGATTGCCTGGATGCTGCGAACGTTGCTCGATACGCTATTACTAGGCTGGGCTGTATCGCGTGCAAAAGGCCATAGTGAGGTGGTCGATGCCATTGAATAACTTCGCCCGGCAGGTAGCAGGCTTGATACTGCTGCTGTCTCTGGTATTTCCAACAAGCTTCACTGCGTTCAAAACCGTAGCGCTTTTGCTACCGCTAGGCTGCCTGGTATTGGGTGGTGGAGTTGTAGGCAGGGTTGATACACGCCTGATGTGTGCTGCGATCCTGTTTTCTTTTATCGGGCTTGGTTGGTCCTTGTATGGCATGTTGGTGGGTAACCTTGGTGCACTGCGTGTGCTCACCGTGATGGTTGTGTACCCGATATTGTTCACGATACTCGCGATGCTTTATCGAGGAGACAGTCAAGGCCTGGACCGCCTGTTGGTATTGGCCGGGATGCTGATTGTGCTGATTGATCTGGGCTTCGTATTGGGTGAAATCGTGCTGCCTGGCAACCCGTTAGGCGTGACTCTGCGAGCGCTTTATGGCGACGAGGCGGTCGTCGATTATGGCGCAGGATACTTGAAGTTTACTTTGCCTAACGTCTCCACTGTAATTTTCTTGCTGTCCTTCATGTTGTGCCGGATCATTTGCCAGCGAATTACTCTGGCTGGGCTGGTAACGTTCCTGGGCCTGGTGCTGGTGGTCCTGCTTTCCGGGCGGCGAGTCATATTGGTTACGGCGTTGTTCGGTCCCGTTATTGCCTACTGCATGAGTTGGGGTGCCCCTGGTGGTAGAGGGTTGGCGGTATTCAAAGTCGGCAGTTTTGCCGGTGCAGCCATTTTGCTTGCAGTATTCATATATTCACTGTGGCCTGACTACATCTATGAGCGGGTAACGTCAATTTTCGAGTTTGGTGCGGGTGCGAGCAATCTTGAGCGGACGTATCAATTTATTGCGTTGATGGATGGTATTTATGCTCATCCCTTCTGGGGAGCGGGTGCGGGTGCGGTGGCTGACTACATTCGCTCGGAAGAAATGCCCTGGGCCTATGAGTTGTTTTATGTTGCACTGGTTTTCCAGTATGGTCTCTTGGGTTTCTCGATTTACGCAGTGGGCGTGTTTTTCCTGATGATGTTCCTGGCCCGGGAGGTGCGACGTAAAGGGCGCGACAGCTTTGAGTTCTATTACCTGTGCGGGCTTATTTCGTTTTTGTTGGCTACCGCCACCAATCCGTACCTGGCAAAGTTTGATTATATGTGGGTTTTGTTCGTGCCTGTGGCCTTGTTGAATCACCGGCTGATAGAACGCGTTGACAGGAACTTGGTTCATGGACATTGATGTAGTTATCGTTAACTGGAATTCGGGCACGCAGATTCGCGACTGCATCAACTCGTTGAAAGCGAGTATCACCATGGGTCAGGCCCGGGTTATTGTGGTCGACAATGGCTCAACCGATGGTTCCGATCAGGGTTTGGAGCAAGAGGGTGTTCGTGTGTTGCGCACCGGCGCCAATCTTGGTTTCGCACGAGCCTGCAACTTGGGTGCTGCCGAAGGGGATGCTCCTTTCGTATTATTCCTCAACCCTGATGCTGCTGTGTACCCGGGTACCCTCGATTACGTCTTGTCGTTCATCCGTAGTCCACGTAATGCCAAGGTTGGCGTATGCGGCGTGCAACTGGAAGAAGAAAACGGCCATATTGCACGCAGTTGTACGCGCTTGCCAACAACGGCCAGTTTCATTACTCATGCTCTTGGCCTGGACCGTTTCGTTCCGCGTCTGGGCTTTTTCATGGCCGAGTGGGCTCATGATACTGATCGCTCAGTCGATCACGTGATCGGTGCGTTCTACCTCATTCGTCGCGAGCTTTTTGATCAACTGGGCGGCTTCGATGAGCGATTCTTTGTTTATCTCGAAGACTTGGATTTGTCTAAACGAGTCAAAGATGAAGGATACAGCATCGAGTATCTGACCGAGGTGAAGGCGTTTCATAAAGGCGGGGGGACGTCAGACCAAGTCAAGGCGCGCAGACTCTTCTACTCATTAAGAAGCCGGATAATCTATGCCTTCAAGCATTTCGGGCGGGTATCTGCCACTGCCGTGCTGCTTGCGACCCTATTGCCCGAACCTATCCTGCGTGTCGGCCTGGCGCTGCTGAAGCGCAAGGGGGGCATGGAGACGCTACAGGCCTACCGTATGTTGTTCGTCTGGCTGGGTGAATGGTTGAAAACGGGCAAGACACGATGAGCAGCTTGAAGACTGATTCCGGCAATACCCCAAAGAAAATCCTCGTCCTCAGCCGCTACACACGCATGGGCGCGAGCAGCCGCTTGAGGATGTTGCAGTACATCCCTGCGCTGCAGGATAGCGAGCTGGTGTTTGAAGTTAGCGCTTTCTTTGGTGAGGACTACCTGAGCGATCTTTATGCCTCGTCCAGGCGTTCGCCATTAAAGTTGCTGCGCTATTACCTCAAGCGCGTAGCCGTCTTGCTGCGTGCTGGCCGTTATGATGCGGTGTGGATAGAAAAGGAGCTCTTTCCCTTCGTCCCCGCCATATTCGAGCGCTGGCTGCGAGTCACAGGTGCTCGATATCTCGTCGATTACGATGATGCTGTGTTCCATAATTATGACCTCTCTCCTCGGGCGTGGGTACGCCGATTACTGGGCAACAAGATTGACCACGTGATGCGAGCGTCGAATGTAGTCGTGGCTGGCAATGATTATTTGGCGGATCGGGCAAGGCAAGCAGGTGCCGAGTGTGTCGAGATCATTCCGACCGTGGTCGATCATCGCCGCTATCGGGTCAGTCCCCGAACCACCGATCAACCGCTGACAATTGGCTGGATTGGCTCGCCCTCGACCCAGAAATATGTCGTCAGCATTCATACCGCGCTGCTTGAGGTTTGTACGCGTTACGGTGCCAGGCTTATGCTGGTTGGTGCCAATGCGAATATCGCTGCTCAATTACAAGGGATCGAAGTTGAAGTCCTTCCCTGGAGCGAGGATAGCGAGGCTGTACTGATCGAGCGCATGGATATCGGTATCATGCCGCTGATTGATGGCCCGTGGGAAAAGGGCAAATGCGGCTACAAACTGATCCAGTACATGGCCTGTGGTGTACCTGTAGTCGCTTCGCCGGTTGGGGTGAACGTCGAGATCGTTGGCGACAACCGCTGCGGTTTGCTCGCCCAAGATCAGGCCGAGTGGCTGGCTGCACTGTCCCAATTGCTGGCTTCTGATGAAGAGCGTAGACGCCTGGGTTTAGCTGGCAGGCATGCGGTCGAGTCACGTTACTCGATACAGGCACAGGCACCTGTACTCGAAAAACTCCTGAAAAGACTGACAGATTGATCAGCTTGCAAAGTCGAATTCACAAGGTGCGCCCCAATGTGTGGAATTGCTGGATTTTTTAGCCCGGGCTTGCCGAATGCATCGGTGCTGATCGGGCGAATGACAACTGAAATTATCCATCGCGGGCCTGATGATAGCGGTCACTGGATGGATGAGTCGACTGGCCTGGTTTTAGGTCACCGACGGCTGGCCATTCTCGACTTGTCGCCGGCCGGCCACCAGCCCATGGCATCGGCTTGCGACCGGTTCATCATGGTCTACAACGGCGAAGTCTATAACCATCTGGAGTTACGTACCCAGCTTGAGGCGCAAGGGTGCGCACCTGCCTGGCGGGGACATTCCGATACCGAGACTCTGCTTGCAGGTATCGCTGCCTGGGGGCTCGAGAAGACGCTGCAGCGAGCGGTTGGCATGTTCGCTATCGCGCTTTGGGACCGACTTGAGCGGACGCTTAGCCTGGCGCGTGACAGGTTTGGCGAAAAGCCGTTGTATTACGGATGGCAGGGCAGCAGCTTGCTGTTCGGCTCCGAGTTGAAAGCGCTGAGATGCCACCCGGCAGCGACGAATGAGATCGACCGGGATGCACTGGCGCTGCTACTGCGGCACAACTGCATTCCCGCGCCGTACAGTATCTATAAGGGCATCCATAAGCTGCGGGCTGGTCACTGGATCAAGTTTCCACTCGCACAGCCCGAGGCTGCCGGTCATGCCCAGCCCACCGCATACTGGTCGCTCAACGAGGTGGTAGAGCAGGGGCTGCGCAACCCGTTCCAAGGTTCGTTCACAGAAGCTGCCGACCTGCTTGAGCGGCGGTTGTCAGCCACCGTAGGTCAGCAAATGCTGTCTGACGTTCCTTTGGGGGCGTTTCTTAGCGGCGGGGTAGACAGCAGTACCGTTGTCGCCCTGATGCAGGCGCAGAGCCGCCAGCCGGTACGTACCTTCACGATTGGTTTTGGCGAGTCTGCCTATAACGAGGCTGCATTTGCCAAGGAGGTTGCGCATCATCTGGGTACTGATCACACCGAGCTTTATGTGACGCCCAGCGATGCCCAGGCGGTTATTCCGCGGCTGGCTTCCATTTACTGCGAACCGTTCAGTGACAGCTCTCAAATCCCTACCTTTTTGGTCAGCCAGTTGGCGAGCGCGCATGTCAGGGTTGCATTGAGCGGTGATGGTGGTGACGAACTGTTTGGGGGATACAACCGTTACCTGATGGGTAACAAGGTCTGGAGCAGGTTGGCACGGTTGCCGGCGTTCGCCCGCAAAGGTGCTTCGTTCGCTTTACGTTCGTTGTCGTCTGCGCAGTGGGACCAGGTTTACGGGCTGCTCAAGCCGGTTATTCCATCCAGCTTGCAGATATCTACGCCGGGCGACAAAGCACACAAACTGGCAGGCCTGCTGGGTTTGGCAGATCAGCGCGAGTTCTACCGTACCTTGACAAGTCATTGGCAGGACCCAGCCAGTTTGATTATCGATGCCGTAGAGCCCGAAACGTTGCTGAGTGCCAGCGCACAGTGGCCAGCTACCGATCATTTCGCGCATACGATGATGGCGATGGATGCCCAGACGTACATGACCGATGACATTCTGGTCAAGGTTGACCGCGCTGCCATGGCCGTAAGCCTTGAAAGCCGGGTGCCAATGCTGGACCCGAGGGTTGTTGAGCTGGCCTGGACCCTGCCGCTTGGCCACAAGATTCATGAGGGGCAGGGTAAGCGAGTGCTGCGCGAGGTGCTTTACCGGCATGTGCCGCGGGAGCTGATCGAGCGTCCCAAGCAGGGCTTTTCACTGCCTCTGGACAGCTGGCTGAGAGGCCCTCTGCGTGAGTGGGCGCAGGCGCAGCTCGACCCCTCTCGATTGCGCCAAGAGGGAATCTTCCATCCTGAGCCGATTACTCGGATGTGGAATGAGCATTTAAGTGGTCGACGTAACTGGCAGCATCATCTGTGGAACGTCCTCATGTTCCAAGCTTGGTATTCAGAGCAATAGAATGCAAAAATTTCTCATGATCTCGAGTCATCCAGACTCGCTGCTGAACTTGCGTGGTGCACTGCTCGAAGCGGTGCGTGACAGAGGAATGCAGGTGCACGTGGCCTCACCCGACCTGAATGCCGACAGCCCTGTGCGCGCCGCGTTCGAGGCCAAGGGCATCATTGTGCACAACATCGATTTGCAACGCGTGGGCTTGAACCCCGTAGCGGATGTTTGCTCACTGTTGAAACTTTGGCGCCTCATGCACCAAATCCGGCCAACCTATCTGATGACGTATACAGTTAAGCCTGTGGTGTACGGCTCGATAGCGGGCTGGCTCGCACGAGTTCCTCGGCGTTTTGCGTTAATCCCCGGGCTGGGCTACGCCTTCCAGCAGCCGGAGCAAGAGGGCAAGCGGGGTATCGTACGCAGGGTGGTGCAACGGCTTTACAGTGCAGCCTTGCGTTGTACTCATAAAGTGTTTTTCCAGAATCCGGACGATGAAGCGTTGTTTCGCTCATTGAATCTTCTACCGGAACGTGTGCCATCCTGCGTGGTCAACGGGTCTGGCGTAGACGTGTCGTCGTTTGCAGTGGTTCCCCTGCCAGAGTTGCCGCGTTTCCTGTTAATCGCTCGGCTATTGGGTGACAAGGGCGTGCGTGAATACGCCGCTGCTGCACAGCGCATGCGCCAGCGCTATCCACAGGCGAGTTTTGCTTTGGTCGGCTGGATTGACGACAACCCGGATGCCATTACCCAGCGTGAACTGGACCGATGGATTGCGGAGGGTACCTTGCAGTATCTGGGGCGCATGAGCGATGTTCGCCCGGCGATCGAAGCCTGCAGTGTGTACGTCTTGCCTTCCTATCGGGAAGGCACCCCGCGGACGGTGCTGGAAGCCATGGCAATGGGGCGGCCGATCATAACCACCGATGCACCTGGTTGCCGCGAAACGGTGGTGCCGGAGGACAACGGTATGTTGGTCGCGGTGAAGAACGTGGAGCAATTGGTCGAGGCGATGGAGCGATTTGTGACAGAACCCGATCTGGCTACGCGCATGGGGCGGCGATCCAGGGAAATTGCAGAGCAGCGTTATGATGTCCACTCAGTGAATGCGGTCATGCTCGCTGAAATGGGAATTGCCCCCCAGGGCAGAGCCGGTTGATTTGCCGGGCATACGCACAAGCCTGTGTCCGATAAATCGGGCCAGCTGTTGAGCGACCCGGCCATCCTCTTTTTTGATAGCGCCATTGACGGCCCGTCGGCTCCATGCAGCGTAATCCCGTCAGCATGAAACTCACGGGCCTTTGATGGCCATCGGTAATTGCCAGGTAGCGGCAATTAGCACGCGGGCGAAAGATTACTGGTTTCGCTATTCAAAATTCATCATTTAGTGGGGGCAGTGATATGAAGGTATTGGTCACCGGTGCCGGGGGCTTTGTAGGTCAGGCACTTTGTACGCGACTCGAAAGTGCGGATGACATTGAAGTCGTTGGTGCTGTTCGTGCGCTGCCTGCGCAAGCCGAGGGTTCTTCATCGCTGGTCGCGGTAGGTGATATTGGCGGGCACACTGACTGGTCCCAAGCCCTCAGCGGCGTGAACGTGGTCGTTCATCTGGCGGCCCGCGCTCATGTGCTGAATGAACAGTCGAAAGACCCGCGCGAAGCGTTTCGACGGGTGAACGTGGAGGGCGCACTGGCATTGTTCCAGCAATCTATCGATGCTGGCTTGAAACGCTTCGTGTTCATCAGTTCCATTGGCGTGGTGGGCGGGAGCACAGAGGGTAAGCCGTTTACGGAAAGCATGCCGTCTGCACCACACGCCGATTATGCCCATTCCAAGTATGAGGCCGAAGAGGCATTGAAAGCCTTGTCGCAATCCAGTGGTGTCGAGCTGGTGATCATTCGCCCGCCGCTGGTTTACGCGGCGCACGCCCCGGGTAACTTTGCCCGGCTGTTAAAGCTGGTCGCACTTGGGGTACCGCTGCCATTTGGCAGCGTGATTAATCAGCGCAGCATGGTCGCGCTGGAAAATCTGGTCGATTTTATAGCCTTGTGCATTCGTCACCCGGCGGCGGCCGGTGAAACATTTCATGTTAGCGATGATGACGATGTTTCGTTACCACAAATGCTCAAACTGCTGGGCCGTGGAATGGGGCGGAATGTGATTTTGCTTCCGGTTCCAACGGGGTTGATGGCCTTAGGCGCGCAATTGCTGGGAAAGAAAAATCTTTACACGCAGTTGTGCGGCTCTCTACAGGTTGATGCAACGAAATCCAGGTCGCTATTGGGGTGGCAGCCCCCGGTCAGCGCAGAGCTCGCCCTGATGCAGGCGGGTAAAAATTTCAGGCGCTCGCACAAGCAGGGTGGCTAGGGTATTACAGCCGCGATGGAAACGGTCTGCGCTAAGTTACCGGCAGGGCGCGCCGAACCTTTTTTGTCAGAAATATCCGTATGTTGCGTGTGTGTTTTCTGTTGTCATGCAATGTGTCGATAGTATTAAACTCGCCGGCCAGCCTCCATCGCGCTGGTTTGCATGCGCCGCGTGTGGCTAAGGCAGGCCATAAGCTGATTGCGGTGTAATCGGCACTGCCGGCAAACGTGAATGCGGCTTTACTGGCTGTGGCCAGGCACTAACAGGAAAATAACAACTGATGATGCTTTTGTGGGCTTTACCTGCTGTACTGCTGCTGTCCCTGCTGATGACCGCTTGCTTGCGCCGCTATGCGCTGGCGCGCAGTGTCATCGACGTGCCTAACGCCCGCAGTTCGCACACTGTGCCTACACCGCGGGGAGGCGGCGTTGCCATTGTGGTGACGTTCCTGCTGGCTATTGTTGGCACGATGCTGTCCGGGGCAGTAGACAGCCGCTCACTGGTCGCCTTGGGCGGGGGAGGGGCGCTGATTGCCATCATCGGGTTCATGGACGATCACGGCCACATCGCCGCTCGTTGGCGGCTGCTGGGGCACTTCATCGCCGCCGTCTGGATGCTGGTCTGGATGGGTGGGCTGCCACCGCTGACGTTGTTTGGTTGGCAAGTCGATCTGGGTTGGCTGGGGGGCGTGCTGGCTGCGGTTTACCTGGTGTGGTTGCTCAACCTGTACAACTTCATGGACGGTATCGATGGCATTGCCAGTGTCGAAGCTATAACGGTGTGCCTGGGGACTGCGTCGCTATACTCATTGTCGGGTATGCTCAGCCATGCCGTGTTACCCCTGCTGCTGGCTGCAGCAGTGGCAGGTTTTCTGTTCTGGAACTTCCCCCCTGCCAAGATCTTCATGGGTGACGCTGGCAGCGGCTTCCTCGGCATTGTACTTGGCGGAATGTCGTTGCAGGCAGCCTGGGTGTCGCCTGACATGTTCTGGTGCTGGCTGATCCTGCTCGGCGTGTTCATCGTCGATGCGACTTACACATTGGTGCGCCGCCTGCTGCGTGGCGACAAGGTTTACGAGGCACACCGCAGCCATGCCTACCAGTTTGCCTCAAGGAAGTTTGGCAGGCACTTGCCGGTGACTTTGGCGGTTGTCGTACTGAACCTGTGCTGGTTGTTGCCCATCGCTTTCTGCGTTAGCCGACTTGGCCTGGATGGCGCCGTGGGCGTGGTTCTAGCCTATATCCCGCTGGTGTGGTTGGCTGTGCATTTTCGCGCGGGGCAAATTGAAGAGTGAAGCAAAGGGATCAGGAGCGACTCGATGTCAGGGAATTTCTGGAAATCGTTTAAGAGGAGCAATGGAAAAGGTGCGCGCTAAACTGCTTGCTCTACCTCGTAGACATAAACGCTTGCTGCAGGTGTTGACCGATATCGTACTGATCTGGGCTGCGCTCTGGATGGCGTTTCTCGTGCGTCTGGGGATCGACGATTTGGTCAACCCCTTCATCGACCACGGCTGGCTGTTCCTGACAGCGCCGGTGGTAGGTATCCCGCTATTCATCCGTTTCGGCCTGTACCGCGCCGTCATGCGCTATTTCGGTACCGATGCGCTCATTGCCATTGCCAAGGCCATTACCCTTTCCTCGCTTATTCTCGGTTTCATCATCTACTGGGCCGGTGACCATCAGCATGTGGTGCCACGTTCCATCACATTCAACTACTGGTGGCTGAGCCTGATCATGATCGGTGGCCTGCGCCTGGCCATGCGTCAGTACTTCCTGGGCGACTGGTTTGCCGCTGCCGTGCAGCACGTACCCTTTACCAGTACCAACCGCACTGACGGCTTGCCGCGGGTGGCCATCTATGGCGCCGGTGGTGCTGGCAACCAACTGGTTGCCGCCTTGCGCGCTGACAAGGCACTGCGGCCAGTAGCGTTCATTGATGATGATCCCAGCATTACCGACCGGGTGATTGCCGGTCTGCAAGTTTATCGTCCCGAGCAACTGCAAGACATGATCAACGCCACGGGTGCTCAGGAGATCCTGCTTGCCATACCATCTTCCACTCGCACCCGTCGCCGTGAAATTCTCAATTTCCTTGAAGGCTACCCACTGCATGTGCGCAGTATCCCCAGCTTCATGGACCTGGCCAGCGGCAGGGTAAAGGTGGACGATATTCAGGAGGTTGACATTGCCGACCTTCTGGGGCGCGATGCAGTGCCTGCCCAGGCCGATCTGCTGGAGCGCTGTATTGTCGCGCAGACCGTGCTGGTGACGGGCGCGGGCGGTTCGATTGGTTCGGAACTGTGTCGGCAGATTCTAGGCCAGGCCCCCAAAACCCTGCTGCTGTTCGATCATAGCGAATTCAATCTTTACAGCATTGTCTCCGAGCTGGAGCAACGTATTTCCCGCGAGTCGTTGTCGGTGCGGCTGCTACCTATGCTGGGGTCGGTACGCAACCAGTCTCAGTTGCTGGAGATCATGAAAGCCTGGCGCGTCGACACGGTGTATCACGCTGCCGCCTACAAGCATGTGCCAATGGTGGAGCACAACATTGCAGAAGGCCTGTTGAACAATGTCATTGGCACCCTGCACACCGCCCAGGCTGCGCTACAGGCCGGGGTTGCCAACTTCGTGCTTATCTCCACCGACAAAGCCGTGCGCCCGACCAACGTCATGGGCAGTACCAAGCGCCTTGCCGAAATGACCCTGCAGGCATTGAGCCGCGAAGTGGCGCCGGTTTTGTTCGGCGACAGTGGCAGGGTCTCGCAAGTGAACAAGACCCGTTTCACCATGGTCCGCTTCGGTAACGTGCTGGGGTCCTCAGGCTCAGTAATTCCTCTGTTCCACAAACAGATCAAAGCCGGCGGCCCGCTGACAGTCACACACCCTAAGATCACCCGCTACTTCATGACCATTCCGGAAGCCGCCCAGCTGGTTATTCAGGCTGGCTCGATGGGTAAGGGTGGCGATGTCTTCGTGCTCGACATGGGTGAGCCGGTCAAGATTGTGGAATTGGCCGAGAAAATGATTCACTTGTCGGGCTTTAGCGTACGTTCCGAGCGTAACCCGATGGGGGATATATCAATCCAGTTCACCGGGCTTCGGCCTGGGGAAAAGCTGTATGAGGAGTTGCTGATTGGCGATAACGTAATCGCCACCCGCCACCCAATGATCATGAGTGCCACTGAAGACTTCCTGGCGTGGGATACCCTGAAGGACACCTTGCGCCAACTGTTGGCAGCCGTGGAGGTGGATGACTTTACTCGGGTACGGCAGTTACTGCGCGAAACCGTGAGCGGTTATTCGCCGGAAGGGGAGATTGTCGACTGGATTTACCAGCAGCGACGCCTGGAACCCTGATAGCGGTGGTTGGTATTCAAGGGCGCCAGTTCCTGTGGGCATCGTGCAGGCCTCTGTGCTGCGGACTACAGCATGTGGCAAACCTGCCCCACCGGAATGGCGTACCCCTGCTGTTTCACTTATGTCCTTATCAAGCAGTGTGCGGCGCATCCTGGATAGCAGCCTGCATGCTTTTACCTTTCAAGGCAGTCCAATGAAAGCAACACCCCTTGCAATACCTGAAGTGATCTTGCTCGAACCCAAGGTCTTCGGCGATGACCGCGGATTCTTCTTCGAAAGCTTCAACCACGACGCTTTCGAAACCGCTATTGGGCGCTCCGTCAACTTCGTTCAGGACAACCACTCCAGCTCGCGTCAGAATGTCTTGCGAGGCATGCATTACCAGCTGCACCAGCCTCAGGGAAAACTGGTCAGGGTGGTGGTCGGTGAAGTGTTCGATGTCGCGGTGGATATGCGCCGTTCGTCCCGCACCTTCGGCCAGTGGGTCGGTGCCCGGCTCTCGGCGCAAAACAAACGCCAGCTCTGGGTGCCCGAAGGTTTCGCCCACGGGTTCATCGTATTGTCCGAACAGGCGGAGTTCTTGTACAAGACAACCGCCTACTACGCCCCTCAGTTTGAACGTTGCCTGGCCTGGGATGATCCTGCAGTCGGTATTCAATGGCCCATCGATAAGCCGCAACTGTCGGATAAGGACCGTCTTGGCAAAGCATTGGAAGACATGGAGTGTTTTGACTAAGCGGGAGGGGCGCTTGCCGCTCTGACTGGTTTTCACGCTGACAACTTTTTCGCCGCTTGGTCGACCTGCCCAGCGGCTAAAATCCAGAGGCCGGACAAGAAGTCCGTAAAGCGGAAGCAAACACATGACTATTCTGGTAACCGGCGGCGCCGGCTTCATCGGCGCCAACTTCGTCCTGGACTGGCTGGCTGGCTCTGACGAGCCCGTGGTCAACCTCGACAAACTCACTTACGCAGGCAACCTGCAGACCCTGAGCAGCCTGCAGGGCGACAAACGCCACATCTTCGTGCACGGCGATATCGGCGACAGCGAGCTGGTAGCCCGCCTGCTGCAAGAGCATCAGCCCCGCGCCATCGTCAACTTCGCCGCCGAGTCGCATGTCGACCGCTCGATCCATGGCCCGGAAGACTTCATCGAAACCAACATCGTCGGCACCTTCCGCCTGCTAGAAGCCGTACGTGCCTACTGGGGTGGGCTGGCTGAGCCGGCCCGCCAGGCGTTCCGCTTCCTGCACGTGTCCACCGACGAAGTGTACGGCTCGCTGGCAGCCGGCGAACCCGCCTTCACCGAAACCCACCAATACCAGCCCAACAGCCCGTACTCCGCCAGCAAGGCCGCCAGCGACCACCTGGTGCGCTCGTACCACCATACCTACGGCCTGCCGGTGCTGACCACCAATTGCTCGAACAACTACGGCCCGTACCACTTCCCGGAAAAGCTCATCCCGCTGATGATCGTCAATGCCCTGGCCGGTAAACCGCTGCCGGTGTATGGCGACGGCCAGCAGATCCGCGACTGGCTGTACGTGAAAGACCACTGCAGCGCCATCCGCCGCGTGCTGGATGCCGGCACCCTTGGCGAGGTGTACAACGTTGGCGGCTGGAACGAAAAGCCCAACCTGGAAATCGTCAACCGTGTGTGCGCCTTGCTGGACGAACTGCGCCCCCGTGATGACGGCAAGCCTTACGCCGAACAGATTGCCTACGTCACCGACCGCCCTGGGCATGACCGCCGCTATGCCATCGACGCACGCAAGCTGGAGCGTGAGCTGGGCTGGAAACCGGCCGAAACCTTCGAAACCGGCATTCGCAAGACTGTGGCTTGGTACCTGGACAACCAGGAGTGGGTGCTGAATGTGCAGTCTGGCAGCTACCGCGACTGGGTAGAGAAAAACTACGCAGGGCGTTCGGAATGAAGATTCTGCTGCTGGGCAAGGACGGCCAGGTGGGCTGGGAGTTGCAACGTAGCCTGGCACCACTGGGCCACGTGCTGGCGCTGAATTCGCGCAGCCAGAGCCACTGTGGCGATTTGGCCAACCTGTCGGGGTTGGCCGAGACCGTAAGCGCCTTCGCCCCTGACGTCATCGTCAATGCGGCTGCCTACACTGCCGTGGACAAGGCTGAAAGCGAGCGCGAACAAGCCTTCAAGGTAAACGCCCAAGCGGTTGAGGTGCTGGCCCGCGCTGCTGCCGAGTGCGGCGCGCTGCTGGTGCATTATTCCACCGACTACGTGTTCCCGGGGCAGGGCACCAGGCCTTGGCGCGAAGACGACGCTGTTGGCCCCCTGAACGCCTACGGCGAAAGCAAGCTGGCTGGCGAACAGGCCATTTTGGCTGCCGGCTGCCTCCATCTGGTTTTCCGCACCTGCTGGGTGTATGCCGCACGCGGCAACAACTTCGCCAAGACCATGCTACGGCTGGCGGGCGAGAGCGAAAGCCTGGGCGTGATCGACGACCAGTACGGTGCTCCGACCGGCGCCGAGCTGATTGCCGACATTACTGCCCACGCCATTACCCTCACCCTGGCCAAGCCGTCGCTCGGTGGGGTTTATCACCTGGCGGCCGGCGGTGAAACCACCTGGTGCCGATTCGCCCGGTTTGTGCTGGAGCAGGCCGCGGCACAGGGTGTACCACTGAAAGCCCACGCCGCACAGGTCAACCCGTTGTCCACCGATGCCTACCCTACGCCTGCCAAGCGGCCGGCCAACTCGCGCCTGGACACCACCAAATTGCAGCAGGCCTTTGCCCTGACCCTGCCAGACTGGCGCGAGGGAGTGGCCCGCATGCTCACCGAAATTCACGAGAAATGACAACTATGAAGCGTAAAGGCATCATTCTGGCGGGCGGCTCGGGTACCCGACTGCATCCTGCAACCCTGGCGATTTCCAAGCAGCTGTTGCCGGTATACGACAAGCCGATGATCTACTACCCGCTAACCACGCTGATGCTGGCGGGCATTCGCGACATCCTGATCATCTCCACCCCGCAGGACACCCCGCGTTTCGAGCAGTTGCTGGGCGATGGTCAGCGCTGGGGCATCAACATCACTTATGCGGTACAAGCCTCCCCTGATGGCCTGGCGCAGGCGTTCCTCATCGGCGAGTCGTTCATCGGCAATGACCTGTCGGCGTTGGTGCTGGGTGACAACATCTATTACGGCCACGACTTCCAGGCCTTGCTGGGCAACGCCATGCAGCGCACCGACGGGGCCAGCGTGTTCGCTTACCACGTGCAGGACCCAGAGCGTTACGGGGTAGTGGAGTTCGACGGCCAGGGCAAAGCGATCAGCCTGGAAGAGAAGCCGGCCAACCCAAAATCCAGCTACGCCGTTACCGGTTTGTATTTCTACGACAAGGACGTGGTCGAAATTGCCAAGGGCATCAAGCCGTCGGCGCGTGGCGAACTGGAAATCACTGACCTCAACCGTGTGTATCTCGAACAGAGCCGTTTGTCGGTTGAAATCATGGGGCGGGGCTATGCATGGCTGGACACCGGCACCCATGACTCGCTGCTCGAGGCTAGTGGTTACATTGCCACCATCGAGCGCCGGCAGGGCTTGAAAGTCGCGTGCCCGGAAGAAGTGGCGTTCCGCCAGGGCTGGATTGATGCCCAGCAGCTAGAGATGCTTGCGGCACCGTTGGCCAAGAATGGGTATGGCCAGTACCTTCAGCGCCTGCTCCGCGATACGGTTTACTGACTGCAGTAACGGCAGCAGGCTTTGTCTGCTGGCCACGAAACAGACGGGGTGCGCAGATTGCCAGGCGCCCCGTCGCTCCCCCAGGGTTTTCCCACCCCCGCAACCCGCGTATCATCCGCACACACAAATCTGAAGTTTCCTACAGGGACCCGGACCAAAAGTCTCACGCCTCCTGCGTAAACAGCGGCTTCAGATAACCAGACAATCATCAATGTCATACAACGACCGGCCAGATTCATGGCAAGGCCAGGCATGCCGGCTGTCCGACGGATGGGACGGTGCCCGATGAGATTTGAAGGAATAGGTTTTGATCAAGCGTAAAAAGGTTGCAATCGTTGGTTGTGCGTATCGCTTTCCGGGCTCTTCCAATGCAGGCTTCTGGCAAAACCTGATGGAAGGGCGCGATCTGGTGACCCAGGTCGACCCGTCACGCTGGGACAAAAACGAGTTCCTGCACCCCGACAAGGCCAGCCCGGCAACCAGCTATACCTTCGCGTCTGGCACCCTAGGCGATATCAGCGCGTTCGATGCGGGCTTTTTCAGCATCTCGCCGCGTGAAGCCGCGATGATGGACCCGCAGCAGCGCATGCTGCTGGAAATGTGCTGGGAAACCTTCGAAAACGCCGGGGTCAAGCCGTCCAGCCTGCGAGGCAGCAACTGCGGCGTGTACCTGGGCATTGCCGGTGTGGAGCAGTCCTACCGCCTGGTCGAAGACCTGTCGTCCATTGATGGTGCAACAGCCACCGGCAATACCATGAGCATTGCTGCCAACCGCCTGTCGTTCTTCTACGACCTGCGCGGGCCAAGCATGGCCATCGACACCGCGTGCTCCTCGTCGCTGGTGGCTTTCCACCAGGCATGTCAGGCGATTCTCAGCGGTGATGTGGACCAGGCCGTCACCGGCGGCATCAGCCTGCACATGCACCCGTTCGGTTTCATGATTTTCGCCAAGGCAACCATGCTGTCGCGTACCGGGCGCTGTCAGTCCTTCGACGAAAACGGCGACGGTTACGCACGTTCCGAAGGCGGCGGGTTGCTCCTGCTCAAGGACTACGACCAGGCAGTGGCCGATGGGAATCCCATTTTGGCGGTGGTGGCGGCCAGCGCGGTGAACACCGACGGGCGCAAGTCCAGCCTGACCTTGCCCAATGCCGAGGCCCAGGCCGCGCTGCTCAAACGTGCCTATGCCCAGGCTGGCATTGCCCCTGAGCAACTGGACTACCTGGAAGCCCATGGCACCGGTACTGCCGTGGGTGACCCGATCGAAACCCGCGCCATCGGCGAAGCGCTGGGCCAGGCGCGCGGCGCCGGCAACCCGCTGCCAATCGGCTCGGTGAAGAGCAACCTTGGGCACCTTGAAGCCGCCTCTGGCGTGGCCGGCCTGATCAAGGCACTGAACTGCCTTGCCGAGCGCACCGTGCCCGCCACCATTGGCGTGCAGGCGCTAAACCCGAATATCGCTTTTGGCGACCTCAACCTGCAGGTGGTCACCGAGCCCCTGCCGCTGAAAGCCGACGGCCAGCTGACGGTAGGTGTGAACTCGTTCGGCTTTGGCGGGGCCAACGCCCACGTCATCCTGCAGAGCCCCGAGCCGCAGGCAGATGTGCCGGCTCCGGCCAATGCACGGCGCGTGCCGCTGCTGCTCAGTGCCAAGACCGAAGAGGGCCTGCGGGCAATGGCCGAGCGGTTTGCCGCCTACCTGGCCGAGCACACCGACGTTGACTACTACGATGTGGCCTACCAGGCGATGTACCGTCGGGATGCGCACAGCCACCGCCTGCTGCTGGTTTGCGACAATGCGGCCGAAGCCGCCCAGGCACTGGACGACTATGCCCAGGACCCAACCCTCAGCGAGCTGAGCGCGGTGCTGGAGGCCGGCCAGGCGCTGGACGGCGCCTCGGCGCCAGTGTTCGTCTACTCGGGCAACGGTTCGCAATGGCAGGGCATGGGCCGGGCGATGCTCGACCAGCCGCTGTTCGCCGCCGCCGTGGATGAAGTGGACGCGTTGTTCCAGCCCTTGGCGGGCTACTCGCTGCGCGCCGAGCTGTTGGGTGACAACGGCGAAGGCCGCTATGCCCGTACCGAAATCGCCCAGCCGGCCCTGTTTGCCCTGCAAGTGGCGGTTACCCGGGTGTTGGCTGCCGAAGGGATCCACCCGGTGGCGGTCATCGGCCACAGCGTCGGCGAGGTGGCGGCTGCCTGGGCCAGCGGCGCGCTTAGCCTGGAGGATGCCACCCAGGTCATCTATCACCGCAGCCGCCTGCAAGGCCTTACCCGCGGCACTGGGCAGATGACTGCGGTCGGCTTGTCGGGTGAAGCCACAGCGCAACTGATTACTGAACTGAAGCTGGATGGCCGCCTGGTGGTGGCCGGTGAAAACAGCGGCCGTGGTGCCACCGTTGCGGGTGAAGTCGATGCGCTCACGCTGCTGGAAGAGGCCCTGGCCGAGCGCCAGGTGTTCGCCCGCCGCCTCGACCTGGACTACGCCTTCCATTCACCAGCGATGAACCCCATCGAACAGGCGGTGATTGCCGACCTGAGCCACATCCGCCCGCGCGCCACGCAGATTCCGTTTTATTCCACCGTGGTGGGTGGGCAACTGGACGGCGAGCGCCTGGACAGCCACTACTGGTGGCAGAACATTCGCTTCCCGGTACTGTTCCAGGGGGCGCTGGCCGCCCTTATGCGCAGCGGCCTGAGCCTGTTCGTGGAGGTGGGCCCGCACGCGATCTTGCGCAGCTACGTCAATGACGTACTGGCCGAATGCGAACAAGCAGGGCAGGTGATTGGCACCCTCAAGCGCAACGACCACAGCCCACTGCTGCTGGAGCGCACGGTGGCTCGCCTGCTGATTGCCGGTGCCGAGCCCCAGTGGCAGGCCCGCTTCCCGGTGGCCGGGCGCCAGGTGCGCCTGCCCAACTATACCTGGCAGCGTGACCATTTCAGCTTGCCGGTAAGCGCCGAGTTCAACGGCCCGTTGGGGCGTGAGCGTGTGCACCCGCTGCTGGGCTACCCTGTACACGACCAGGCACTGACCTGGGAAAACCGCCTGGATACGCAGCAGTACCCGACCCTTGCCGACCACAAGGTGGGCGAGTCAGTGCTGTTCCCGGGGGCTGGCTTTACCGAGCTGGCGCTGGCCGTGGCGCAACTGCACCAGCCCGGTGAGTTTGTAGACATCGAGGAGCTCGAAATCCACAACCCGCTGCTGCTGAGCAGTGAGGCCAGCAAGAAAGTGCGCGTGCAGGTCGAAGGGGCCGACGGCACCCTGCGCATCATTTCGCGCACCCTGGCGCAGCGCGAAGAGTGGGTGCAGCACGTGGTCGCGCGCCTGCCGGGCGAAGCCCGCGGTGTGCTGCTCGAAGCCCGTGCCCCAGCGCTGCCAGCGCGCCCTGCAGACTTTACCGGCGAGCAGCACCTGGCGCTGACCTGCGCGGTGGGCCTGAACTACGGCCCGGCCTACCAGACCGTGGCCGCAGCCTGGGTGGATGCGGAGTGTGTGCTGGCCCAGTTGGCCGTCCCGGCTGCCATCGAGCACGAACTGGCAGGCTTGCACCTGCACCCTGCGTTGCTGGACGGTGCGTTCCAGCTGATTACCGAACTGCTGGCCAGCCGCCCAGGCCGCAATGACGGCCTGGCGTTCATCCCGGTCAAGCTGGGGCGTATTGCCTTCACCAGCGCCGGTGGTGTGCCGGTGCTGGCCGAGGTGCGCCAGCGCAAACGCACCGCGCATTCGCTGTTGGTTGACTTCACCCTGTTCGATGCCAGCGGCGCTGCCGTGCTGGCGATCAAGGACGCGCGCATGCGTGCCGTGCGGCTGCAGTACGACCGCAGCGGCGATATCAAGCGCATGGGCCATGTGGGCCTGGCGGCCCCGGGCAAGGTGGTGCCACTGCAGCGCCACGCTGTGGCCCGTGCGCCGTTGGCAGAGGCCGTGCAGCGCTTGGCCGACGAGCCGGCGCAGGTGCGTTACCTGAATGAAGTGGAGCCTCTGCTGGACGTGCTGTGCAGCAGCTTCATGCTGGATGCCGTCGAACAGGCCGGTGGCCGCCTGAGTTCAGAGCAGGTGGCACAGTGGTCGCAGGCCCAAGGCGATTTCCTGGCCACCCTGCTGCGTCACGCCGAGCGTGATGGCAGCCTGCAGCGCAGCGCCGACGGTGGCTGGCAGTTGGCCGACCCGGGCGAGCGCCCGGCGTCGGAGGCTATCTGGCAAGAGCTGTTCCAGAGCTACCCCGAGTACTTCCAGATTATCCATTCGGTGGGCCGAATGGGCCGCTACCTGCCGGCATTGCTGGATGGCAGCCAGGCGTTCGACGCGCTGCAACCGCGGGAAACCAGTGGTGCCAGCCTGGCCCGCCTGGTGCTGGGGGCGGCGGGGCAGCAGCACCTGCTGAGCGGCATTGAACAGACCTTGGCCCAACGCCTGGCGCAACTGCCGGCCGGGCAGCGCCTGCGCGTACTGGAGCTTGGCTTTGGTGGCACCTCGTTTGCGGAGCTGTTGTACGCCGGGCTGGATTTCGACCGCATCGACTATGCCTACTGCGTCACTGAACCTGAACT
Source organism: Pseudomonas sp. BP01 (assembly GCF_022760795.1). Classification (NCBI taxonomy): domain Bacteria; kingdom Pseudomonadati; phylum Pseudomonadota; class Gammaproteobacteria; order Pseudomonadales; family Pseudomonadaceae; genus Pseudomonas; species Pseudomonas sp. BP01. The sequence continues at coordinate 70,526 of NZ_JAFBKA010000016.1, read as the reverse complement.
TGAGCAACGTCTGCGCGACGATTGCCCGGCGCTGAACGTGCTCGGCCTGGAGCAACTGGCCGAAGCGGGTACGTTCGACTGGGTGCTGGTACCGACCGACCTGGGCGCGCTGGGCACCGTGGGCGACGCCCTGCGCCAGGCCAGCGGCCAGCTCAACCCCCATGGCCAGGTGGCGCTGCTGGGGCAGTACCCGGCACGCTGGGTCGATTTTGTCTTCGGTGCCCAGCCCGGCTGGTGGCTGGCAGGCCCGCAGCAGGCGTTGTCGCGCCAACAGGGCCCGGCGTTCTGGCAGCATGAGCTGCAGCGCCATGGCCTTACTGCGCTGCGCACCCTCGAAGCCTTGCCGGGTAACGCCTGTGGCAGCTACCTGCTGCTGGCCGACAAGCCCGCTGGCATTGATGCTGGCGCCCCCGAGGCCGTGCAGCAGCGCTGGGCCGTGCTGGCCGAAGCGGGGCAGGGCGCTGCGTTGCGGCTGGCCGAGCAATTGCGTGCCCAGGGCCAGCAGGTAGACCTGCTGCAACCGGGTGCTGCAGAGGCGCTGGCCAAGCAGCTGGGCGCCCTGGCCCAGCCGCCGGAGCACGTGCTGCACCTGGCCGGCTTCGACAGCAATGCAGGCCTGGATGCCCAGGCCGAGCGCTGCCTGCAGGCGGCCGCACTGGTACAGGCGTGTGAGTCGCTGGGCATTGCCCCGCAGTGCTGGCTGTTCAGCCGCGGTGCTGCCGAGCACCTGTATGGTACCGACACCGCCGCCGATGTCTCGGCCATTGCCGACGCAGCGTTCTGGGGTTTTGGCCGCACCCTGGCCAACGAGTCGCCCAGCTGCCGCATACGCCAGCTTGACCTGGCGCACACTGCACCCGTCGAGCTGGCGCTGCCGGCGTTGCTGCATGCCGACAGCGAAACCGAACTGGCGCTTGATGCCGAAGGCCGCCGTTATGTGCCGCGCCTGCGCGTACTGGCTGGCCAGCCGGGCAGTGTGGATGCTGCTGCGCAGTGGGTATGCCTGGGCTTCGACCTGCCCGGCCAGTTGCGCAACCTGCGTTGGGAAGTGCGCGAGCCCCGGCAACCGGCGGCGGACGAGCTGGACATTGCCGTACGCGCTACCGGCCTCAACTTCCGTGATGTGATGTTCGCCCTTGGCCTGCTGTCGGACGAAGCCATCGAAAACGGTTTCTCCGGCCCCACCCTGGGCTTTGAATTTGCCGGTGTGGTAGAAGGCAAAGGCGCCGAAGTGGTCGGCGATTTCGCCCCGGGTGACCGCGTGGTGGGCTTTGGCCCGTGCAGCTTCGCCAACCGCCTGGTAACCAACGCCAACGCCGTGGCCCGTATTCCCGAAGGGATGTCGTTCGAAGCGGCGGCGACCATTCCAAGTACCTTCTTCACCGTGTACTACGCGCTGCATCACCTGGCGCGCCTGGAGCCGGGCGAGAAGGTGCTGATCCATGGTGCTGCCGGTGGCGTGGGCATTGCCGCCATCCAGATTGCCAAGTGGCTGGGGGCGGAAATCCATGCCACCGCGGGCAGCGACGAGAAGCGCGACTTCCTGCGCCTGCTGGGCGTGGACAACGTCTACGACTCGCGTTCGCTGGCCTATGCCGACCAGGTGCTGGCGGCCACCGGCGGGCGTGGCGTAGACGTGGTGCTCAACTCGCTGGCCGGTGAAGCCATCAACCGCAACTTCCAGGTGCTCAAGCCGTTTGGCCGCTTCCTGGAGCTGGGCAAGCGCGACTTCTACCAGAACACCCGCATCGGCCTGCGCCCGTTCCGCAACAACATCAGCTACTTCGGTATCGATGCCGACCAGCTGATGAGCGAACGCCCCGCGCTCACCCGCCGGCTGTTTGCCGAAATGATGGAGCTGTTTGCCCAAGGTATCCTGCACCCGTTGCCGTTCCGCGAGTTCGACGCCAACCAGGTGGTCGAGGCCTACCGCTACATGCAGCAGGCGCGGCAGATTGGCAAGGTGGTGGTGACCTATGCCAACCCCATTCAGCAGACAGTAGACACCCGTGCCCAGCCGGTGCGGGCACTGCAGCTCGCCGCCGATGCCAGCTACCTGGTCACCGGTGGCCTGGGCGGCTTTGGCTTGCGCACGGCACAGTGGCTGATCGACAAAGGCGCCCGTCACCTGGTGTTGCTGGGCCGTCGCGGCCCGGCCAGTGCCGAAGCCCAGCCGCAGCTGGCGCTGTGGCACGCCCAGGGTATCGATGTGCAGGCCGTGGCGTGCGACATCACTGACTGCGGGCAACTGCGCGCAGTGTTCGAGCGTATTGCCGCCAGCCCGTGGCCGCTGCGTGGCCTGGTGCATGCGGCGACGGTGATCGACGACGGCCTGATCCGCAACCTTGATGCCGAGCAGTTGCACCGCGTGCTGGAGCCCAAGGCCAAAGGCGCGCAGTACCTGCACGAGCTGACCAAGGCCCAGGCGCTGGACTTCTTCGTCATGTTCTCGTCGGCCACTACCCTGTTCGGCAACCCCGGCCAGGCCAACTATGTGGCGGCCAACCATTGGCTGGAAGCGCTGGCGCGGCACCGCCGCGCCCAGGGGCTGGCGGCCACGGCCGTGCTGTGGGGGGCCATTGACGATGTTGGCTTCCTGGCCCGCAACAGCCAGATCAAGGACGCTTTGCAAAGCCGCATGGGGGGTGCGCCCCTGCGCGCCGAGGTGGCCCTGGCGCAACTGGAGGCCATGCTGCTGGAGGGCGACAACGGCCACGGCGTGCTGGAGCTGGATTTCAAGGCGCTGTCGCGTTTCCTGCCCAGTGCTGCCACGCCGCGCTTTGTCGAGTTGGCCCGTGCCTATGGCAGTGACCAGGAAGATGAAGGCGGCGGTGAAGACATCCAGCGCATGCTGGCAGAACTTGACGATGGCGAGCTGCTCGAGCGCTTCGCGGAAATGCTCAAGCACGAGGTGTGCGAGATTCTGCGCCTGCCGCCGGCCCGCCTGGATGCACAGCGCCCGCTGCAAGAACTGGGGCTCGACTCGTTGATGAGTGTGGAGCTGGTGGTGGCATTGGAGGAGCGTTTCGGTATTCGCCTGCCGGTGATGGAGCTGAGCGACAGTTCCAGCATCGACAAGCTTGCCGCGCGCTTGCTGGAGCTGTTGCGTGGTGAGGCGGGAAGTGGCGAAGGGCAGCTGGCGCAGAATGTGCTGGCCCGTCATGGCAGCGAACACAGTGCCGAAGCATTGGCGCAGATGAACGCAGCCCTGGCCGACACCAGTGCAGCACCCAACCGATTGATTGATTAAGAGCGTTAGATGACAGCCAAAACCCCGACCGGCCTTGGTGGCGATGCCAAGCAACGCTTGATCCAGCAAGCCCTCGCACGGCGCCGCCATGCGGCTGCCGAGGGCGAGCCGGGCACTACCCTGGAGCAGGTGCAACAGGCTGCCCTGAAAGTGCCCGAGAGCTACTATCGCTTTGATCAGCACCCGGGGTACCAGCAGTTGCGCGTGATTGAACAGGGCGCGAAGCAATTGGGGCTGAGCAACCCGTTCTTCCGCCTGCATCAGGGCACCGCCGGTGCACAGACGCAGATTGGCGAGCGCGAGTACCTCAACTTTGCCAGTTACAACTACCTGGGTTACTCCGGCCACCCGAGGGTGGCCGAAGCGGCGAAGGCCGCGATCGACCGCTATGGCACTTCGGTGTCGGCCAGCCGCCCGGTTTCTGGCGACCGCCCGCTGCACCGTGAGCTTGAGCGTGAACTGGCCCGCCTTTACGACGTGGACGATGCCGTTGTCATGGTTAGCGGCCACGCGACCAACGTCACCACCATCGGCTACCTGTTCGGGCCGCGCGACCTGGTGGTGCATGACGAGCTCATCCATAACAGCGTCGTGCAGGGGGTTCAGCTTTCGGGTGCTCGCCGCCTGAGTTTTGCGCACAACGACTGGGAAGCGCTGGACCGTCTGCTGGCTGAGCAGCGCCAGCACTTCGAGCGGGTGCTGGTGGTGGTGGAAGGCGTGTACAGCATGGATGGCGACTACCCGGACCTGCCCCGATTCGTTGAACTCAGGAACAAGTACAAGGTGTTTCTGATGGTGGACGAAGCGCATTCGCTGGGGGTGATGGGTGCTACGGGCAAAGGTATTCGCGAGCATTTTGGCCTGGCGGGTAATGACGTTGATATCTGGATGGGGACGCTGAGCAAGACCCTGGCCAGTTGCGGTGGTTATATCGCCGGCAGTACGGCATTGATCGAGCACCTGAAGTTTCTGGCGCCGGGCTTTTTGTACAGCGTGGGCATGCCACCGGCGGTCACGGCTGCTGCGCTGGCGGCGTTGCAGCTGCTGGCGGATGACCAAGAGCGGGTAGCGCGGGTGCAGGCGCGTGGCGAGTTGTTTCTGCGTTTGGCGCGTGAGGCGGGGCTGGATACGGCAACCAGTACCGGGCTGGCGGTGATACCAGTGATTACTGGCAGTTCGTTCAAGGCCGGGCGTTTGTCCAGTGCCTTGTTCGAGCGCGGCATCAATGCCCAGCCGATCCTGTACCCGGCAGTGCCGGAGCATTCGGCGCGGGTGCGGTTTTTTGTGTCTTGTGAGCATACCGAAGCGCAGGTTCGGCATACCGTGGCGGTGGTGGCAGAGGAAATGGCCCGCCTGGGCTGAAGGCGGGTGTGGTCGGCTCGGGGTGTGTGCTGTCGCCGAAATCGAGCGCCGCCCTTGCGGCGCTTCGCGGCACAAGGCCGCTCCTACAGGTACCGCGCAGGCTTCAGGCTTATGCGCTACCTGTGTGAGAGCAACTGCCTTGCTCAAACTTTGAAGGTTTGCGCGATCACTGTGGGAGCGGGCATGCCCGCGAACACGGGCGAAGCCCGTGCCATCCGCTGCGGGGGTGGCGCTCTATAAAGCAGGCCCCCACAAGCCAAGCCTTACCATCCAGCCCCAAGAAAACCAGAGCCAGGCCCAGCTAGAGCCTCACACCAGCCCCCTCAGATATGCGGCGCCTCATACGCATTCAACTGCTCCACAAACCGCCAATGGCTCTTCTTGTCAAACCCCATCAACCGCTTCAAGCGTATATCCCAACGCATGTGGTGATTGGCAATCCACGGCAGCGCAAACAGGTGCGCGCCACGCCAGGGAATGAACGGGTTGCGTCGCAGGCTGGCGTATATCTCTACCCGGTGGCTGGCCTGGTGGCTTGCACAGCGGGCATGGAAGCCAGACGTGTCCGCCACCACCAGGGTGTTGGCCGGTACGGCAAAGCGGCGCGGTGGGGGCAGGCCGAGGGCGGCCAGGTCGGGTTCGTCGATGCGGAACGAACCCTCACGGTGCATCTGCTCGCTCGAACGCGCCGCCCCCAGGCTTTGACGGTACTCCCAGGCCAGGCGCTCTGGCGTCAGACGGTGCGAGCCCGGTACATAACTGAACGGCCCTTGGTCATCCTGCACGTCATCCAGAAACAACCATGCCTTGGCCGTCGGGTGGAAAGTGTCGGCATGCAAGCGGGTCTGCGGGTCTTGGTCGGCATTGGCAGCGTCAATCACGATCGACTGCAACTGGTAGGTAATGCCACCGGTATTGGACGACGCATAGGCGATCAGGTCGCGCACCCCGCGGTCCATCACAAACGCCGCACTGGCCGGGTTTTGCGCCAGCACGTCCTGATCAAGGCTGACCCGGCGGGTAACCGCGCGGCCCTGGCGCATTTCCCAACCGGTGCTGCGCAAGGCACCCAGCTCGGCGCGCAAGGCCGCAAACTGCTCGGCTGGCAGGGCGTTTTCGCGAATGAAAAAACCGTTCTGCTCAAAATGCTCGCGCTCACCGGCATCCAGCCGCGGTGCCAACGCATTACGGCGGTAGCCGGCCATGGCCATCGCCAACTGGCGGCGCTGCACATGCAGGCCCAGGGCGTTGAGCCGGGCACTGCCCAGCACTGGGTTGTTCTCGAACGACTTGGCATGGGTAGCCAACTGCATGCAATGCCAGGGAAGTGCCGCGTAACGGCCGATGTCCTTGATCGAAACAGGCATGATCTAGTCCTTTGATGGGGCCAGTGGCCGGCCGCAGCCGAGCATGGTCCGGGTATAGTTGAGCAACGGCGCCACTCGCCGACAGGCCACGCGGGCCGGGTGCGGCGCGCTGAGGCAGGCGAGGGCGTGCCAGGCATCGCAGGGCAGGTCTTGCTGGACGTCGGCATAGCGCGCATAGCGCAACAGGGCGCCGGCTACCAACTGGTCCAGGGTTAAACGCCGGGTGCGCCGCGGCAAGGGCTGATGGTCCTCGGTCAAACCCCAGCCGGCATAGAACGGCGTGCCGTAGGTGACCACCGGCAGCCCGCGCAGCAAGGCCTCAAAGCCCGCAGTGGAACTTAGCGTATGCAGCGCATCGACCTGGCCATACAGGCCGGCGATGTCCACACCTGCCAGCACCTGGTCGGCCAGCCCCACCAACTGTGCCGGGGCGATCTGCCCGCGGCGCTTGCCGGCTTCCACGTCGGGGTGCGGCTTGTACACAATCCACGCATCGGGCAACCGCGCGCGCACCTGTTGCAGCAGGCGCAGGTTGCACCCGGCACCGCCACCGCTGCACAGCGCCGAGGCATCATCCTCGACTTGGCCCACCACCAGTACCCGCAGTTGGCCCGGCTGCCCCAGCAGGGCCGGGCGCAGCTTGCTGCGCAGGTTGAACTTGCTGGTACCGCTGGCAACGATCTGCGCCCGCAAGCGCGCCGCCTCGGCCAGGCTTGGGGCATCATAGTCGCCATGCTGCAACAGCTGCTCCAGGTCGCTGGCAGACTGCGCATCGTAATGAATGCCACCCCGGTCCAGTACCAGCGACAGCGCCGGGCTGTTGGTAGCACCCAGCCCAGTGGAGCGCAGGAAACCATCCTCGACCCGCCACAGTGGCACCCCCGCCTGGCGCGCACGCTCAGCCAGGCCGGCCGGCTCGCGCGCAGCCCATACCAGCAGCCGCCCCTGTTCGGCAGCCACCTGGTTTACCAGTTGCGGGCCGTCCACGCTGAAGCGCAACTGCCCCCAACGGCTTGCAAAAAAACGCCTTATGTTGTGCTGCTTGTGCCGCTTCACGCCCAATACCGTAGTGGGACCGGCAAACGCCGCATCGCGGGCTTTTGTGCTGGCCAGCTGGCGGGCAACGGTCAAGGCATCGGTCAGTTGGCCGTTCAGCGGGTTGACGTAGCGGCAGTAGCGCACATAGGCCGCCGCCACCAGTTGCACCAGGTCTGGCCGGGCCTGCCGGCGAGGAATGGCCATGCGGTCATCGGTCAGCCCCCAGCCCGCGTAAAACGGCAGGCCAAAGCAGGTGACCGGCACGCCCTGGATCAACGCCTCCAGCCCGGCCTGGCTGGTACCCACGTACACCCGCCGGGCACGCCGGGCCAGTGACGCCCAGGCTACCGGCCGCGCCTCCAGCGTTACCCCACGGGCCCGCGCGGCATCCAGCAGGCAACTGGGCTTTTGCCCGCCCAGGCAGTCCGGGTGAATGCGCACGCGTACCTCGGCATCCGGGTTTTCCGCCAGGGCCTGATCCAGCATGCGCACGTAGTCGGCTTCGCACAGCCCGCCCCCCGGGATCGAATAATCCCCGGCAGTCTGGTCCACCACCAGCACCAACGGCCGCTCGCGCCCCAGCGGGTCGTCGGCGGGCAGGTCCTGGGCGTTGTTGTACTTGCCGATGCCGCTGCTGCGCATCAAGGCAATCAGTTCGCGGGCGCAATCCAACTCGTATGCGCTAAGCGCTTCGGGCCGCTGCAGGATGTTTTCCAGCAGCGAAGGGCGGTCGGCCAGGTAGTGGATGCCCACCGGGTCGACCACCATGGACATTGGCGTATCGCCCTCGATGCCCAGCGAAGACGAACGCAAAAAGCCGTCTTCCAGCGCGATATACGGCAGGCCCCAGCGCTGGCACAGCACCCGGGCATGGGCCGACGATTGCTTGTAGCCGATACCGGCAATGGCCTTGAGCCCCTTGGGCGCCTTGCGGCCACGGCGCCACAGCCAGAAGGGCGGGCCTTCCGGGCCGAGGAACTGTGGCAGGTGCAGGACCTTCCAGGCTACCCATTGCGACATGATGCCCACCCAGCCAGTGCCGTCTACCAGGGTTTCGGGTGGCAGGTAACCTTCGGGCGGGTGGGGTACAACGGGCGGCGTGTTGTGCATTACACGGCCCGCCACATATTGCGCACCGGGGGGAACGGTACCCAGCGCTTGCGGCGCAGCGCAAAGCCATTGTGCAGGTACAGGTGCTGTGCCCGATGATTACTCAGCGGCACTTCCAGCTCGACCTGGGCAAAGCCCTGCCCGGCGGCATGCGCGCAGCACGCCTGCACCAGCGCCGAGCCAACGCCCTGCTGGCGCGCGGGCTTGCTGACCCGCAGCCCGTACAGCAAGAACGGGTAGCGCCATTCGCGCAGCTCGCTCAGGCAGAAGCCGATAAACCGCACCCAGCCACTGAGCACGCCAAATTCACGAATGAACGGCCGCCAGTGCAAGGCAAACGGCCCGCGCCGGCCATGCTTGAACGCGGCAAAGCCCAGCGCCTGCTCGCCGTCGAAGGCCAGCAGCACACGGTCCCAGTGGATAGCGGCCCCCAGCAGGCGATAGCGGCAGGCGTTATCGCCAATCAGAAACGCCAGCGACCCCCGCCCCTCGGCCAGCAAGCGGGCCAGGGCCGGGTCTGCGGCGCGCTGTGGTGGCAGGTCCGATCCCAAAACGATATGCACCACGCTATCAGGCTACCCCTGCGCTGGCCGCAGGCATGTGCTGGCTGGCTGCCGGCGCCTGGGCATGGGCCAGCAAGGCACTGGACAACTGCTGCACCGGCATTGGCCTGGCCCCGCAGCCAGGCTGGCGGCGGTTGGACCACACCAGGTAGTCAGTATCACCCGCGGGTGCACCAACGGCCTGGTACACCTCGGGCAAGATCGGCACATGGTCACCGAAGAAACACAGCAGCGCCTCGTTCGGCTGGGCCATCAGCGTTTCGCGCAGCATGCCCAGCATGCGGTCGGCATTGCAGATATGGCGCAGGTAGGGGGCCAGGTCCTGCATGCCCGGTTGCAGCGGGCGGTCGAACCAGGCAGGCAGTTCGTGTGCCGCCACGCTCTCCAGGTGCAGTGGGCCGTGGTTCTCCATGGTGACTGCATGGATGAACAGCGGCTGGGTGCGGCCAGGTGCCTGCAGCAGCTCGCGGATTTTTTCTGCCACGGCGCAATCACCAATGAACGGCCCGGCCTTTTGCGAAGCGTTGAACGCCTTTACATCGATGAACTCATCGAAGCCCAGCGCCGGCAGCACCTTGTTGCGCCCATAGAAACCCCCGTCATAAGGGTGGATGCAGATGGTGCGATACCCCTGCGCCTTGAGCCTGGAGGCGATGCTGGGCAACCCCTGGCGCGCAAGCACGCGGTACGGGTTGAAGCGGTGCACCCCAAGCCGATCAGCCGGGATACCGGTCAGGTAGGCAAACTCGGTGCGCACCGTGTTCGCCCCCCACGCCGCAACTTGCAGCTTGCCACGGGCCAAGGCCTGGCTGGCCAGCAGGTCGTACTGGCCGAGTACTTGCGGCCGCACGCCGGGCCACAGGCCGCGCACATCGAAAAACGATTCGCTCTGCACCGAGACCAGGTCTGGCAGCGGGCTTGCCGCAGGTACCGTTTGCTGTGCCGACGCATTCGCAGGCTTGCCCCGCGAAGGGGCCGCCGCCGGTTCCCCGCCAAACGGCGACCCCAGCGCGTTGCGATCAACCGGCGCCCGCGCCGCCCAGAAGTACCGCCACAAACTGGCCGCCAGCCCCCAGCCACGCACATCCCGCTCGGCATCGAAGCTTGGCTGCACAGGCCGGTGCCCCAGGCGCAACAACCCCAGGCCTACCGCCAACGGCAGCCACGCCTCAAGCCGCGCGCCCGGCACCTCGAAGCTCAACCCCGCCCAGAGGTAAACCAGAAACCCCACCGCCAGTAGCGCTGCCTTGCCAAAACCGAAGAACGGCAAGTACAACCGCGGAAACTTCACTGCATCGCTGAAATATTCGAAGTCTGCGCACACAAACGGCTCGCGCAGCGAGTGATACTTGGCGTTGCTCACCAGCACGATCAACAGCCACAGCAGCAACACATTCACGCCACTGAACAATGGCCGCGCCGTGAGCGCATACAACAGCCCGAACGCCACACACCACAGCCCTGCATGCAGCAGCCAGCAATCGGCCGGGCGGCGCAGGGCAGGGCGTGGAACCAGCAGTCGCTCGACCGCTACGGTCAAGCCAAGGCCGATCAAGGCAACCGGCAACATGGAAACATCAATCACTGTACTTCAGCCCACGCAGGATCATCGAAGAAAGCCACTGCGGGATAAGCCCCAGCAGCCAGGTGCCCAGGTTGAGCGGGAACGGAAAACTGATACGCGCCTGGTTCGCCGCCAGCCCGCGCTTGATACGCCGGGCCGCTTTTTCGGCGGTCCACAAAAACGGTTTGGGCCCGGGCATTTCGAAGCACATCTTCGACTCCACATACCCCGGCACAATCACATTCACTTTAACCCCTTCCGGCGCCAGCCAGTCGCGGATAGCCTCGCCGTACACGCGGATGGCGGCCTTGCTGGCGCTGTAGGTAGGCGTGACCGGCAAGCCACGCCAGCCCGCCAGCGAGCTGAACAGCGCGATTTGCCCGTTGCCACGGCTGCGCATGGCCGGCAGAGCCGCCTCGACGGTGGCCAGGGCGGCCATCACGTTCACTTCCATCAGGGCGCGGCTGTCGTCCCAGTCTTCTGCCTCGCCATTGGCGCCAACGGCCGTGTTCAGCCCGGCGCCGACCAGCACCAGGTCGGGCTGATGGGCTTCGCTCACCCGCCGTACCATGGCGCGCAGGGCGTCCAGGTCGCGCACGTCGAGGGCTTCAAGCAGCACCTGGGCACCCAGGGCGCGGCATTGTTCGGCCATTTCGGCCAGGCGGTCCTGGCGCCGGCCTTGCAGGATCAGCGTCACCCCCGGGGCGGCGTAGGCAGGCGCCAACGCGCCACCGATACCGCCCGTGGCGCCGGTGATGAGGATGCAGCGGGGTGAAGCGTGCGAACTCATAGGTATTTTTCGATTCTTGAGGTTTTCGCCATCAGCACTTCCAGGCAGTTGGCCACGGCCATGTCCATGCCGCAGGCGGTGTAGAAGCCGCCGTTGACCTGGGTGGTATGGATGACGGTGTTGCGGAAGCGTTGAAACAGCGTGTTGTCGGGCGCTTCGGGCTGCTGCCAGAAATCATCCAGCCCGCCCTGGTGGGTTAGCCCCGGCATAGCGTAGATCGGCTCTGCCAGTGTGCAGGTAGGGCGGTGGTGCAGCAATGCTGAAGCCCCGGCGGTACTGTTGACGGTAATCATGCCGGTGATGTGCGAGAGCAGCGTAGGCATGTGCCCGCTTTCCATGAAGTCGACACGCTCGGCCACGTCGTACTTGCGCGCCAACTGCTCGGTGACCTTGCGGTAGTTGACCAGCCCGGGCGTCAACGGGTGGTTTTTCACCAGCAGGCGCGCATCGAACGGCGCGTTGAGCGCGAACGATTCGATCACATGCTCGATTACCTGGGTCATGGTCTGGAACGGCGAGTGGTCGCGGATTTGCGAGTCGCTGTCCAGCTGCAATGGCAGCAGGAACGTGGGGTGCCGCTCGCGGGCTACTTCGGCCACCAGCGCGTCGTCATGCACCCGGGCGCGCAGCAGGCGCAAGCCCTGGCGGATAAAGCCGGCATACTCCGTGGCCGCGTTGAACGGCGCATGAGTGCGGTACCGCGGGAAGCACAGCCGGTTGAGCGCGCCACCGGCGTGGTACAGCACGTCGTGCGTGGCACGTGCGGCAAACGACAGCTTGAACGGGTTGCCATTCTGATAGCGCGGAATGTGCTTGCCCACATCGCGGTACCACTGCGGGTCACGTGGCAAGCGCGAGTTGTTGTTGACACCGTCGCGCTCCAGCGTCACCCAGTAGGGCCGGAAGTAGCCTTCCTCGAACACATGCACGCGCACACCCGACAGACGCGCCAGGATCACGGCCGGGCGGTGTACCGGGCGGCAGTCGCCGAACAGCACCAGGTCGGTGATATCCAGTTGGCGGAACACCTGCGAATACCAGGCCTCCATGTCTTCCGGGCGATGCGGGCAGGTCAGCCGCGCGCCACCGGGGCCATAAAGGGCGTCGCCCACATTGAAGCGCACGCTGTGCACCCGCTGGCCGATATCCCGCAGCCCCTTGGCAAGGCGACTGAAGAAGGGCGAACTGACCCCCTGAAGAAGCAGAAAATTGTGTGACGGGATACGCAGCAGCGGACCACGCGTCGCCCTTGCATTCAGTTGGTCGGGCGCTTCATGCCCAACAAACTGCTCAAGCGTCGTTTCAAGTCCTGCCATCGGGAGGGAGCTCCAGGCTGCGGTAAGGCGTGCCAATTTTGTAGTTCGTATAAGGTTTGTTCGGCGGTCGTGAAGCGGTTGGTGACCAGGCTTACGTACGTGGGGTAAAGCAGCAGGGTGCCCGCTACCAACTGATCCAGCGTCAGTTGTCGGCTGCGCCGCGCCTGCACCGGTGCTTGAAGGTCCAGGTCGCGTGTCAGCCCCCAGCCTGCGTAGAACGGCTGGCCATAGGTCGTCACCGGCACACCGCGCAGCAGGGCCTCGAAGCCCGACTGCGAGGTCAGCACATGCAATTCGTCGACCACTTCCAGCAATTGCTGCAGCGGCGCATCGCCGATCACTTCATCGCACCAGTGCACGGTTTGCGCTTCGTCGTCACCGCGGGCGCGGGTGCCGGCCAGCACCTCAGGGTGGGGTTTGTACAATACCCACGCATCAGGGTTTTGCTCGCGCACTGCGCGCAGCAGTTGCAGGTTGCTGCGGATACGGTTGCCGCCAAAGCGGATGGACGCATCGCCTTCCACCTGGCCAGGCACCAGGATTACCCGTTGCGCATGCGCCGGGCGCTGCCAACTGGCGCCGGGCAAGTTGTACTTGGTCAGCCCCGCCGCGCAGATGGCCAGGCGCAACGCATGGGCGCGGGCCAGCAGCTGCGGGTTGAATGGTTCGTCGGCCAGGATGCGCTCCAGGCGCGAAGGCCGGGTGGCGTCGTAGTAGATGCCCAGGTCATCGACCACCCACGACAACGGCCGCGCTTTGCCGGCGCCCAGGCCGACCGAGCGCAGAAAGCCGTCTTCCACCCGGTTGACGGGCAGTGGGTGGGCGCAAAGGCTGGTGTCGTGCTTGCAGCCCCAGGACACCACGGCCACGTCTTGCGCCAGCGGTTGCTCGGGCTTGACGAAGCGAATGGCCGCGCCATTGAAAAATAGGTTTGCCAGTGGCTCTTTCCAGCGGCTAAAGCCCAGCATCTGTACGGCGCTTGGCAGTACGCTGCGGTGCCGCCGTTGCAGGCCCAGCCAGTTGATCAGCACCTCTGGCGTGCACGGTTGACCACGCTCCGGGCATACATAGCGCGGGTAAGCCACCAGGCTGGCATGAATCAGTTGCGCCAACGGCACGGGCATGCGGCGCGAAGGCGCCGGCAAGCGGTCGTCGGTCAGGCCCCAGCCGGCATAGAACGGCATGCCCCAGGTGTGCACCGGCACGTCCCATAGCAGGGCATCGAAGCCCAGTTGCGACGTCATCACGAACACTGCACGCATGCGCGGCAGCAAGTCGGCTGGATGAATATTGCGTGCCAGCACCTGCACCCGCGGGTTGTTGGCCAGCGCCGCCAGGTCGAAGTGCCCGGCCTTGCGCCCGGCCACCACGTCAGGGTGTACCTTGAGCACGATGGTGCTATGCGGGTAACGGGCCAACGCGGCATCGAGCATGGCCCGGAAGTCGTCGGCGCCTGCACCTTGCAACGAGGCATCGCCGCAAGTCTGGTCGGCCACCAGCACGCAGTCCGCCGGCAGTGCTGGCAGCTCTATGCGTGCGTCGTTGTACTTGGACACCCGTTGCTGCTGCCACAAGGTACGTAGCGCCAAGGCACGTTGGGTTTGGTCGGTGTCGAGGGGCGTGGCGATCAGCTGCTCGAGGCGGGACGGCTGGGAGGCGTCGTAGTACACGCCCACGTCATCGACGATCAGCGACAAGGGCGGCTCGTCGGCGCCCAGGCCTACGGAGCGGATAAAACCGTCTTCCAGCGTGAGTACGGGCTTGCCGGCCTTGACCGCCTGGGCCATTGCCTTGATGGCACTTGGCTTGCGGCCCCAAGCCATTACCCAGTCAGCGAGCTCGACATCGCGTACGGCACCGTTTTGCAGCGCGAATTCGGGCAGCAATGCAGGCAACGTGCTAATGCGCTGGGCACCTTTTGACAGGACCAGCAGGCGAGGGCGGGGCGAAGCGTCGTCCATAAACGTGGAGCGGCATCCATTCAACAAAGTGGCGGCAGGGGCTGATAGCCCTGCGGGTCCATTGAAAACAAAGGGGTGGCGAATCTTAATACAAATTCACAATTGTAGGCGCGCCGTTGGGCAAAAATCGCAAAAAGAAATTAGACGATCTGTGCAAATGATGACCTATGGCATCAAAATGATATCTATTCCCCGCAAACTCCCTGAAACGCCTGTGTCACGCGCCTTTATGTATACGCGGGCTTGTCCGAGAAGCTGGGTGGCTTCATGCGCAAAAAGCCGATTCATCCCTTGTCGAGCAACCCCAGCAGGTAGGTGTATTTCTCCAGCAGTAACGGCATGCGGTCGCCTTCCCGATACTCAGCGACCGTCTCCGGGCGCAGGCAATGGAACAGCGCTGTGAGTAGAAAGACGTAGCGTAAGTTTCCTAGCGCCTGCTCAACATCGAAGCGCTCTGGCAGGGCCGCTCGGTATGCCTCGATGAATTCGGCCTGTGCTGTCAAAAATACCTTCATTTCCTTGCGCCGGAACAGGCTGCCCAAATAGGCCCCACCATCGAAGCCAATCCGCCCAACCTTTACCTCGCTCCAGTCAATCAGGTGCAGCTGGCCGTTGTCTACGAACAGGTTTTTGCGAAGGTAATCCATATGGCTGATGCAACGTGGGCTGCGCCGGGCCTTGGCTGCCATATCGCGAGTCAATGGCAAAAAGGCTTTGAAACGCTCAGCCAGGCTTGCAAAGCGTTCGTCTTCCAGGCCGAGCTGCGCCAGTGCAGGAAGGCAGCGGGCAAAATTGAAGCGTGGCCGCAGCAGGAACCAAGGCCTGAAGAAGTCCATGCTCCAATACAAGGGCGTTTTGGCGAGGGGCTGCGACACGAGGTAGTCGTTGCTCAGGCTTTCGAGCTCGGTAATGCCAAGCGCCAACTGTTTGGCAATTGCATGCATACGTGGAGGCATGCCGCGCACGAATTCGGTGAATATCAAGCTTTCCCAAGGTGTCTCGATTACGCCCAGGCAAGCGGGGTACTGAAAGTTCGTGCTTCCAGCCAACATCCCATCGGCACGATGGAAACGTGCTTCCTGGCTGCTGACGAGCGCTACTTTGCGGATCGACTTTTCCACTATCTCGACGGGCTGCCCGGTGCAAGGGTCCTGCAGGCGATGGTGGCGGACGTAATTTACAAATGATGCATTCGCGCCCAGAACCTCGGTCGTGATCTCCAGAGCCTTACCTTCCCATTGAGGGACAAGGCCATGTAGATGGCTCTCGAGTGAGGCTGATTGCCAGCGGTAGAGCGTTTTGCTGGCAGCGTGCCGTCGTGTAGAAGGATTCATAACATCCATGTTGCCACTGCCATACGTCCAATTTGAAGCTGAGAAAGGGGGTATGCTGCTGCATGAGAGCCCCTTGCACAATGAAAAGTTACAACAAGATATTGATTTGGAAGGGAAGGATGGACTGAACGCCCAGTGTTTTACCGGCCTCCCGAGGACCAGGTTTCCATGGGGCCAAATGAAGCTATGCATCTCCAAGCGTAGTTGAGACCGCCGGCTCCACCGTCATCCGCATTGTCAGGTTCGCAAGTTGGGCTCAATCCCTTGATGGTGCATCCCTGGTGATTCTACTGTCGAGGGGCATCCTATCGTTGATCCTCCAGCAAAAAACGCGCTGAGAGGCCGGAAAATTGAATGCAATCAGGCGTGTGTCAACACGGTACGTAGGGGAATTCAAATGGCCTTAAAATGCTGAGTGAAAAAAAGGCGAGAGAGAGGAAGGAGAAGAGGATGCGGGGTGATATCAAGATGCTATCACTGGATTTAATCTGGGCATGTGCGATGTCCAGATGCAGCGCCCACCAGTCAGTTAGTCCAGGGTCTGCAGTTTCCGCGCTTTGCTTCCTGTTACAAAAACCTTAACATTCGCGTCTTCGCATATACTCAGCTGTCGTCAGGGACGAAAATGAATCACCTCAGCATCGCCAAAGAAGCCCTCATCGCTCAGGCTCAAGCCGTTACTCATCTGGCCGAACGCCTGGATGGCGAGTTCCAGAGTGCCGTTGAACTGATTCTCGGTTGCAAAGGCCGCACAGTGGTCTGTGGCATGGGTAAGTCAGGGTTGATCGGCCAAAAGATGGTCGCCACTTTCGCCTCTACCGGAACCCCTAGCTTCTTCCTGCACCCAGCAGAAGCTTTCCACGGCGACCTTGGCATGCTCAAGCCGATTGATGTACTGATCCTCATCAGCTACAGCGGTGAGACCGAAGAGCTGATCAAGCTGATTCCAAGCCTTAAGTCGTTCGGTAACAAGATTATTGCCATGACAGGGAGTGGCAAATCTACGCTTGCCAAGCATGCAGACATCTGGCTCGACATTTCGGTCGAGCGTGAAGTATGTCCGAACAATCTGGCGCCAACCACTTCGACTCTGGCCACCATGGCTATGGGCGATGCGCTGGCGGTAGCGCTGATCGAAGCTATCCAGTTCAAGCCAATGGATTTTGCTCGTTACCATCCCGGTGGTAGCCTTGGCCGCAAATTGCTGACTCGAGTGCGTGATGTCATGCATTCTCCCGCTCCTGTCGTTTTGCCGAGCACCAGTTTCCATGACTGTTTGCTTGT
Source organism: Pseudomonas sp. BP01 (assembly GCF_022760795.1). Lineage (NCBI taxonomy): Bacteria > Pseudomonadati > Pseudomonadota > Gammaproteobacteria > Pseudomonadales > Pseudomonadaceae > Pseudomonas > Pseudomonas sp. BP01. The sequence goes on along the minus strand of NZ_JAFBKA010000016.1, from coordinate 53,587 downwards.
AATGACACGGAGCCGTTTGGGGATGACTGTGGTCATGGATGAGGAAAAACTGGTAGGGATAGTGACTGATGGGGACCTGCGTCGTGCTCTGGTTGACGATGAAGGCATCATTCAAGCTAGTGTTGGGCAGTTCATGACCGCCAATCCACATACCATCAAAGAGGACGCTCAGCTTTCAGAGGCTGAAGCGTACATGTTGGATAATAAAATCCGAGCACTGGCAGTGGTGGATCAGAGTGGTGCAGTGGTCGGAGTGGTAGAAATTTTCGATTAGCCAATAGTCAGGCGCCCATGTTAATCAAGTTTTTTGAGGCTCAAGGGCGCCTGAAATCACTCGACCAGGTCGGTAATAATCAGACTTGAGTTTTTAGATTGAATGGTTTTGAGGGTCGCATATGAGTATCTGCCGATGCTTATATCTTTGGTGCTGTTATTAGTTCGCTGCCATGCGTCTTTCGTTTCCATAAGATTCTGCGCTTTGGCGTTATTTCTAACCCAGGGTTCGCCAAATGCAATGTTTGGTCGTTCCCATGCAGTATGCTGTTTGATTACTTTGCATGGTATTCCAGCCGCAGTACAGTTATTTGGGATAGTTGCCTTTACTACTGACCTTATACCAATAACCGAGCCGGCCCCAATTCTGGATCCGGAAAGTACTACCGAATCCTCCGCAAGCCAAACATGTCGACCTATGACAACGTCTCTTGAGGGATTTAGCCTGTTACCGCTCTCTACGTCAAATATTGCATGCGAATCTTCAGTTCGAATAATAACGTGTGCGGCTATCATGCAGTCGTCCCCAATGAGGGCGCAAGTGGCTTCTGCTGTGTAGATAGCACATGCAGTTGTGCAAGTTACCTCCGAGCCAATAATAACTGTGCAATTCCAGCCAATTCGTATTTTTCCGCAGTAGTTCCCATTGGCACCGATCGTGCAAGAGCCTGAGTTTGATGGAAAATTTATAAGTGTATTTCTAATTCCGCTCGAATTATCAATCAGCAGGGTATTATTATTTCCTTTGAAGTCAACGTAAACCTTGTGTAGTCCTGCTGGGGCAAATACTCGATTACCCATGTCATCTTCATAGTTTCCGCTAACAAGTATTTCTGTCATGAGGCGGTTCCCTGAGGCTGTTGATGAGTTAATAAGTGCGGGTGTGGCATGGTGTGCTTTATAAATTAAATTATATCTTCTGTCAGATGCATATGTTATTGGTATTTGCTTGGAGATAGCATGTGGGCCACGAGCCCTGCCGTAAATTGCAGGGCTTCTCTGGCGATTGGCTCATGATTGGCTATTGCCCGTCGATAACCAAAAGTGATTTGACCATTATGGTAAGCACAAAGGGTCTTGGGTATGATTTTGCTGCGTTGCTGCTAATTTTAGTTCGAGTTTTTCGATCTCATTTTTTAATTTGTCGATATCGGTTTGCGTGTAGAGATAACGGTTTTCTATTAATGAGTGGCAGGCCTTAATGTAGGGCCTTATATCAGGAGTGACTTCGGACGATATGTCGATCTGGGATTTGACGTGTTCTTCGTGAGGCCTCTGGTTTGGTGCTCCATCTCTAACTAATAGCCCAGAAAATCCAAATGGTACGCAATTAGCTGCTGCGTTATATTTGCTCATGCGCGAAATGTCGGTGGGTGGCGGATTGTCCAGGGCAGTTTCGATTGTTGTTGTCGCTGATATTTTGATTGGAGTGGCAAACTCCCATACTGAATAGAGCTTAGAGAAACACTTAGTAGTGGTGACGCTCTCTGTGGTGATTCTAAACTGGGAGTAACTGTCGCACCAAGCAGAAAGTGCGACTATTTCTTTTCCGGTCGCCCATTCAGGTAGGGTATATGATCTGTTGAGTGGCAGTATCTGCTCGTTGAATGCTGAGTTCTTCTTTTCTATGCAGCAATCTTTGTCCAGTTCAGTTGATGAAATAAATGAGTAATTTGGTCCAGAGTTTTGAGTGGGTTTTAGGGTGCACGGGTGCAATAAGGCATGTTTTGCAATATTTTGGCCAAGGAAGTGGAGATAACCTTCATTTAAATGCCTTGGGTGGGGAATGAGGTTGTATATGTCGGCCTCGGGTAGCTCGCGCGCAATCCAAGATAAATCGATCACCTTGAAGCCGTAGGTAAGGCAGTTTGAGTAATGAATGTTGTTGATAGCGTCCATTACTGACTGGGATTCAATGTGGCGAGCTCTGAAGTTAGCGGGAAGTATAACAACGTACACGTTTCTGTTCAGTTCGCTAAGTATGCGGTAATACTCATTTATCTCGCTTTCTAAGACATGTATAGATAAGGGTTGCATGCAGGCAAAGTGTGAGTCATTGACGTTGGACTCTGTCACGACGAAGTCGGAGTTTTTGATCAGATCTCTATTTCTCACGGCCTCGTAAAGATTTTGAATGCATGTTGTTGCCCCAAGTGCAAGCCTCTTTACGTGGCAAACACTTTCCAGTCCAGAGCCTAATCCAAACTTTAAAACTGAGTTGCTTCCCCCAAGGAGGGTGCAGTTAATAATTTTATTCATTGTTGATTATGACCACCTTAAATTCTCAGGTCAGAATTTTTCGTCATCTGACTCGTGACTCTAGCTTGCCCCAGTATCCTAAGCAAGGTTTCGTAGTGTCAACCATTGCAGCAGATGCTCAAGAGCACAGGTCAGCCGGGCCGCCAGTGTTGAGACTATTCCTCGGCTTTGCCTTGAACTGCAGCGTGGATTGTGACCGAAGAAGCGGTCGGTAGGGGAGAAATCTCAGGTCGTACAAGTAAGAATCTGGCTGCTTGGGAGCACCTGAGTACGAGCTCGTAACACGGGCTTCGACCTTGGAGCTGATGGTGTTCTAAATAATTAGTACTAGTTACAATTGAAGTGGGGGTGAGCGGGTGCGTGGCAGCGGCCGGGTATTGGAATTTTAGCAGTACGAGGAGGGGGTGAGTGGCGTTGATTAAATATGTTTGGTAGTGAGTGGAAAGGTCGGACGTGCAGAGCTTCTAGATTTTGGAGAGCGGGTGGTAAGTCTCGACACATAATGGCTGGGCTGGAGCCAAGCATTATGTGTCGAGACGGTTATATTAACAAATTCATCGCTTCCGTGAGACTACTGCGCCATTTTTGCCATGACTCGAGAGTATCCGGTGGAGGTGCTCAGAACGTCATCTTTTCCTTGAGCATGCAATATGGCGTCGGCGACTTCTCGGAATGCGCCCGTGCCACCAGAAGAATTTAGCGTGAAAGTGGCTGCATTACACACGTAGCTGGGGGCATCGGCCACAGCAAAAGAAATACCACACGCTGCAAAAGCCGGGAGATCAATACTGTCATCACCAATGCAGGCCGTCTGTGTTTTCTCTGCGTTAGCTTCTGCCATAAGTTGTTCGCAGGCGATCAGTTTGTCCTTCACTCCGAACTGAAAAAGGCTGATGCCAAGATCAGAAACTCGCTTGCGCAAAGTGGCGGAGTCACGCCCGGAAAGTACTGCAACCCGTACGCCGTTTTCTTCCAATAAGCGCATGCCCATACCGTCACGAACATGGAATCGCTTTAGGCATTCTCCGTTAGCGTCATAATAGATACCGCCATCAGTGAGAACGCCGTCAACGTCGGTGATCACTAATTTTATATCTGCCAGTGTAGGCTTCATAGCGACCGGTTTGCCACTGATAATGGCTCTGACTTGCTCCAGACATTCTGGGGTGTCTACACCAGGCCCTGTGGGTTCAACTTGGAATGCGCGGATGCAATATCCCGCAGCAAGCAGCCGCAATTGTTCAAGCTTTTCAGCATTCTCAATCATCGGTTGCGGTAGGCCTGTATATTCAGCCAGAACTTGCCGGCGATAGGCGTAGACGCCAACATGTTTGAGATAGGTCGCTGCTTCGCTTTCGCGGGGGAACGGAATGGGCGAACGGCTAAAGTAAAGAGCATTACCGTTTGTAGCCAGAACTACCTTCACCGTATTCGGATTACTAGCCTCTGCAGAGTCAATTGGATGGCACAGCGTGCCAATACTCACGCTTTTGTCCGCTAGCATGCCCTCTGCTAGCTGCTCAATATCTGCAGGACGAACCAGTGGTTCATCACCTTGTAGATTGATATATATATCAGCATCAATCTCGGCCATTACCTCCGCCAAGCGATCTGTGCCAGACGGATGGTTAGGTGACGTCATCACACAGTTACCACCGAAACTGCGTACTGCCTGTGCCACACGCTCGTCATCGGTGGCAACAACTACAATTTGGGCGTTAGCCACTAACAAAGCACGCTCGTACACGTGCTGTATCATTGGTTTTCCAGCGATGTCAGCTAAAGGCTTACCCGGAAGACGGGTAGATCCATAGCGTGCCGGGATCACAACTGCGACCCGTTGTTCAGAGCTTGCCATGTTCACAATCCTTGCTTCGATTGGCTTGGCTTCAGGCGATGGTCAGTGGTGCAAACGACTTCACCAAATCATCCAGTGCTTTAATTTGTTCCAGGAATGGCTCCAGTTTATCAAGTGGCAGTGCACTTGGACCGTCGCACTTAGCGAGGTCAGGGTTCGGGTGCGCCTCAAGGAACAAGCCGGCCAGGCCTACTGCCATACCTGCCCGAGCCAGGTCCACAACTTGTTCACGACGGCCACCGGACGCTGCACCGGATGGATCGCGGTTTTGAAGTGCATGGGTCACGTCAAAGATGATAGGCAGATCTTGACACGTGCGCTTCATTACTCCAAAGCCAAGCATGTCCACGACCAGGTTGTCGTATCCCATGCAGGATCCGCGATCACAGAGAATTAGCTGGTCATTACCTGCTTCATTAAATTTGTGAACGATATTCTGCATCTGAGATGGGCTCAGGAACTGAGGTTTTTTGATATTCACTGGTTTGCCAGTCTTTGCCAAAGCCACAACAAGATCAGTTTGGCGTGCTAGAAAGGCGGGGAGTTGTAGTATGTCAACAACCTCTGCTACTGGGGCGGCCTGGTAGATTTCGTGAACGTCAGTGATAATTGGAACGCCAAATTCAGATTTGACTTTTTCAAAGATTCGCAGGCCTTCTTCCATGCCTGGACCGCGGTACGAGTGAATTGACGAGCGATTTGCTTTGTCAAAACTTGCTTTGAAAACATAAGGAATACCCAGCTTCTCGGTAACCCGGACATACTCGGCACAAGCGGTCAGCGCGAGGTCTTCGGACTCAAGTACATTGATGCCGCCGAACAGTACAAAGGGGCTGGAGTTAGAGCACTGCATGTTTGGTGTGATTTTCAATTTGGGTTCTCTCGTGTGTTATTGCCAATTGATTGCATGCGGAGAAAATGCAGGACTAAACTGCTATTGTCAAAACTCGCAAGCGATTTCATGAGCTTATATGCTAGTAAAATTTTTGGCCTTAACTAAAGGCGCTGTTAATAGTTGTCAGTATGCTTGGCTGGCGTCGGTTTTGCGGACAGTAATGCATATGCTTAATGATCGAGCTCTTCATTGTCGAGTGAGTTGGTCCATGGTAGGACGCTGCGGAATAAGGTTTCGTCACGAAACCTCTTTAGCAGCTAAAACATCGTCGCGAATACTTTCGATTAGTGATTTGTACGAATGCTGATTGGCAAACGTCAAAGCTGCAGCTTTTTCAGCTGTGCGACGAGACTCTTCGTTCCTGATCAGTTCGATGACGCTCTCCGCGAACGCTTCAGCATCATCATGGCAGACCAAGCCCTCGGAGGTATCAATACCCTCAAAGGCAATGCTCGTACCAACAATTGCTTTTCCGTATGCCATGGCTTCGACTACTTTAATTTTCATGCCGGTGCCATATCGGATAGGGCAGATCATAACTTTAGATTCTGCGTATACTGAGGCCAGAGATTCAACAAAACCTTGCTGTTTGATCATCTGCCTATGTGGAGAGTTTGAGATGGCGCCTTTAACGATTTTTCCACGGGTCACGTTCCCTTGGATGAGGAATCGAGTTCTTGGCAAAGACGCTGCGACGATCGGCAATACCTGCTCGATAAACCACACTAGCCCGTCCACATTAGGTGCAGAATTGGAGCCAATAAAGCTAATGTCATGTGTGCGCTTTCGGCTATAACCGAACCGCGGATCATCGGTTGCTTTCAGTGTTACAACCTTGGCTTTGGGTTGGTAAATATCCTCGATCGCTTTTGTTTCAATGGGTGAGATCGAAATTGCCAGGTCGCACTTGTTTAGAGACTTGATTTCGCTATTGGTAAACACCTTTAGGAATTTCGCTCGTCTCAGCTTTGGCAGGGTGGGAAGCACGTCGGCTTTAATACGAGCAGACTGCATATCGTGCATGTCGACGATAACTCGGGTGCGACCTTTCGGTAGGTTGCTTGGCATCATCTTCATGTAGTTGAACCAGACTAGGTCGTAGTTCCCTGTGCCGAGTTGATCTTTTACAAGCTTTTCAAAATTTTCTGGAAGAGCTTGTTTGTTGTTGATCAGGGCGTCTTCGTAACGAAGTTTATCTAGGCGCTCTTGGATCTTAGCCAAAAGAGTTTGGATGCGGGTCTTCTTCTTGCCTTTTTCCGAGTAATTCGGATGCCGGCGAACCTCGACCGTTAGATTGATAGAGTTATAGTGAGCCTCTAGGCGCTCTTTCAGTTCAACGGACGAGGTTTTTTCTTCGCTCTGATTCAGTAATAGAAGTTTTACACGGACATTAAGGTCCAAGAGCGCTCGGATCATTTGATCTGTACGATGAGCGCTCCCCCGGTTAATCGGGATTGGGATTACTGGACTTACAAAGAGAAGGTTCTTTTTTTTTTAAATTCGTCCGGCAGGTTTACTTTGTCGAAATGAATTTTCCGAGTGATGTTTCTGTACGAGCCATCTTTCTGGGCAACAAGTTCTGTTTCGAAAGTTCCGAAAGAGTAAACGGAGTTAACGAGGTGGTGGATGAACCTATTGCGGGTTTCTTTGTCGAAGTGGAACCCGTTCTGCAATAGGTAAACAACGTCGTGTGGCTTCTGCACGTTGCGGTTGAAGTTGGGGTGCGCGTAGAATGCGTCACCAGCATAGAGTACTGGCTTATCAAATAGTGCGGCAATCACTCCAACGCCGCTATTTACAAGAAGTACAGCTTCGGACATCTCGATCAGGTCATGGACATGGGTGTCGTCATCAACAAAGATAACGTCTGCGACCGGGCGCGTTTGCTCAAGAGGATGTTTCTTCGCAACTACAACCCAATCGTTAGACAGTTGCTGGAGTTGCGTTTTGGTGTCTGCTACCAGCTTGACGAAGTTCTGATAGTTTCCAACTGGGCCGCTGAAGAATTTGATTGTGGTGTCAGAGGGGCGCTGGAATGGTACAAAGAGTACCTTTTTGCCCTCCAGGCCCAGCTCTTTTTTTAGCGCTTCTCCGCCGATAGCTGGGCTTTGCGCTTCTAATGGAGCATGGTTTTTTGCATCAGCTATGTAGGCCTCAACTGCAGCAGTTTCATCGTCAGTGAGCGGCTTGTCCCATCGAATTGGGTGGTAGGTGGCACTGTCTGCGTTAAAGCCAATGTCGAAGAACCATGAACCAGGCAGTGCGCCGCGGTCAAACACCAGAACGGGGAAGCCGAAGTTTTTCAGATGAGTATAAACCCAACGGCGACGTTCGTTGCCGTATGGGTTTGGCATGATGACCATGTCGAAGGATGAGTTGCGGAGGAAGGATATTACGTCATCGGCTTTTTCGAAAGACCCTTCTTCCCTGAAAGTAAGTTGGCCGAAATAGCGAATCGTTTCCTCAATGCTTCTGTAGGCCGCCGAAAAGCGATCACCCAAGGCCAATATTTCAAATACACCGTTCTTCATCTTCGCAAACTCGAGTGTTAAAAGTTAATTAAATTGTTTCAGCCGGTGCAACTGGGGCACGGCCGTATCTGTCTTCAAAGCGAACAATGTCATCTTCGCCAAGGTAGGTCCCAGATTGCACCTCAATCATCTCCAGAGGAATTTTCCCTGGGTTTTCCAGCGCATGAACTACACCTACTGGAATGTATGTCGATTGATTTTCAGTCAGCAAAATTTGCTTCTCTCCGATTGTCACCTTGGCTGTGCCTGTTACTACAATCCAGTGCTCGGCACGATGGTGATGCATCTGTACTGACAGCTTCTGGCCAGGCGCTACGGTGATACGTTTGACCTGATAGCGTGAACCGTTGTCGATAGAGTCATAAGCCCCCCAAGGGCGATAGACCTTACGATGATTGGACGCTTCAGTACGTTTGCTCTCCTTGATGCGGTCTACCAGTACTTTAACATCCTGCGCGTTAGCCTTGGATGCGACCATTACGGCGTCGGCAGTTTCCACGACTACCACGTCATCAAGACCAAGAACCGATACCAAGCGGTGCTCTGCATGGACATAGGTATTGGAAGCCTTTTCCAATAGCACGTCGCCGCGAGTCGCATTACCGTCTGCATCTTTGGTCGAAATTTCCCATACCGCAGACCAAGAACCTACGTCATTCCAGCCTGCGTCCAAAGGGACGACCATTACTTCATCAGAGCGCTCCATGACAGCGTAATCAATGGAGATGTCTTCTGCTACGCTGAACGCTTCGGGGTCAAGGCGAATGAAGTCCAGATCCGAAGTAGAAAGTGTGATCGCAGCTTCAACCGCCAGAACTAGCTTTGGTGCGAACTTTCTAAGCTCTTCAAGCATCGTGGAGGCTTTGAACAGGAACATACCGCTGTTCCAATAGTAGCGACCGTCTGCAAGGTAGCTCTCCGCAGTTGGAAGATCGGGCTTCTCAACAAACGATTCTACTCGCTGTGCCCCAGAAGCTTTTTCAGGAACACGGATGTAGCCGTAACCGGTTTCCGGTTTGCTGGGTACAATGCCGAATGTAACGATCTTGCCGTCCCGGGCTGCTTCTGCGCCCACAGCAAAAGCTGTGCTCAGACTCTCCAAGTCGTCGATCGCGTGGTCTGCAGGCAGAACCAAGAGCAGTTCATCTTGACCAGCGCGCATCGACTGAATCACTGCAGCAGCAATCGCTGGTGCCGTGTTACGCCCGACAGGCTCAAGCAGAATGCTGTTCGGAGCAATTCCAAGAGCACGACATTGTTCCGCTACCAAAAAGCGATGATTCTCGTTGCTGACTACTATCGGTTTCAAAGGTCCACTCTGAATGCCCGCGAGGCGCGTCAGTGTGTTCTGAAATAGTGTCTGCTCACCGCTGATGGCGAGGAACTGCTTCGGGTGCATAGCCCGGGATAGAGGCCACAGCCTTGACCCAGAGCCTCCGGAAAGTATGACGGGGATCATTTAATTTCCTTATCCTTGATCAGATAATTAATTGTAAGCGCCAGTGGCGCGGCCGAGCAGCATCGTCTGGACAACTGGTGCGATAATTTTTTGCCACTCGTAAACCGCCGCATTGGTGACATAAATAGTGTCGTCAGGTTTGATTACAATCTGGCGAGCGTAGAAAATGGCTGCTGGATCGCGCATATTCAGACGCAAAACAGTTGGCTTTGTTTGGTTTCCATTGCCCATCCGGAAAACAAAAACCCCTTCCGGGTTGGCATTTGCTTCGCGCAAACCGCCAACACTACCCAACGCGTCTAGCAAGCTTGTGTTCTGGCTGGGAAGATCCTTCAAACCAGGTTCGGCTACTGCACCCATCGCGACGAAGCGCTGACGTGCACGGTCCAACACTACTTCGGAGTTTGGGCGAAGCACCATGTTGTTGCCAGCGAGGACATCTTCATAGTTGAACTGTTGTACTTGGCTACCATTCCGCACGGTAACGTTGACCAGGTGCGGCTCTAGAACAGGACCGCCTGCCTGGTTAACTGCATCGAGCAACGTAAGTGGGCCTTGCAAGGTGCTGAAGCGTCCTGGGGTCTTGACTGCCCCAGCAACAAGTACTGAGCCGGACAGATCTCCGACAAGTTCGACATGGGTCTGTACGTCGGTTGTGATGCCCTTCAATTGACGACGAATCATGTTCTCAACCTGATTCAGCGTCATGCCCGCTACAAATTGGCGCCCAACATAAGGCAATGACAGCATGCCCTGAGCATCGATACGCGATTTCAGCTGAGTGCCACCGGTTGCAAGTGGGGCGAACACTGCAGAGCCTTCGGGCGCGGTGTCGGCGATCAATACGTTCAGCACGTCACCAGAAGCCAAGCGCACCTCGGGTGGCTGGGGCTTAGTGACATTAGCTTGGGCAGGGCGGGGCGCTCCTGCCATGTAGGGTGCAATGGTGCTCGCACTGATATCGACGAGGTTATATGCCTCTGTTTTGCTCTCGATCGTGCCTTTGTAGGGTCCAGCGCCTGATAGGGTACCACCGCAGCCGGATAGGCCAATGGTTGCCAGCGCGAGAGCTGCCAGCTTCAGATTGATTGACTTGGAGGCAGCCAGGGATTTAATCACGATGATCCTCGATCGAAGCCAGAATGAAGCGGGTAATGCCGTAGAGCATCAGGAGACCAAGCAAGATTGTTGCCAGGTTGTACCAGCGCTCCGGGTATAGGGCGAGTTGTGGTGTATTTGGGCTGACTACAGTAACCAAGGTGCGAATCTTCTTGCTTGCTTCGATTCGAGCATTGTCGAGCGCAGCAACAGCGGTCTTGTAGGTTTCTTCGGCGATACCAGCATCAAGGGTCAACTGTTGGAATTGAGAAGCGACTACGTTGAGCTGCGAACCCTGCGGGGACGAAACCAGCAAGCGTTTCTCTTTCGCCAATTGACGGGTGATGGCTTCGACCTTCTGCTTTTGCTGGCGGACTTGTGGAGCGTCAGCGCGCAGTTTGAACGACATCTCGGTCAGAACTGCCTGTTCCTTGGTGTACTGGCCTTCCAGGTCCGCAATGATGGTGGCTCGGCTTTGTGCGGTGTTGCCACCGTCCAGCACCTTGTTCTCGTTCTGGAAGTCCATCAGCTGGGTCTTGCGCTTGGAGTAGTTGACGCGCGCTGTTTCCAGTTCGCCTTGAGCAAATTTCATCTGCTCACGGGCAATGTTGTGGCTGACTTCGTTGACGAAGTGTTCGCTGGCCTGAAGGATGACACGCAGCATTTTCTCGGACAGTTCAGGGGTAAATGCCTGAACCTCGACACGCAGCAGGCCGGTGGTTTCGTCGTAGTGCGCCGAAACCATGCGCTGGTAGTACTTCAGCAGGTCTTCGCGCGGTGCGTCCTTGTCCAGCCAGAAGAACACGTCGCTGCGCTGGGCGGCGAACTGCTCGATCCACTGCACTTTGTCTTCAAGCAGCAGCATCATGTCCATTGAGGTGATGTATTCGCGCAGGTAGAGGGTCTCTTCCCGCGAGGCTGGGTTGGTGCCGGTCAGCAAGGTAGCAAGGCCTGGCATCTGCGCACCTTGATTGTTGCCATCCTGGCGTACCACCACTTGGGCGGAGCTGACAAAGCGGTCGACGGCGAATGCGCCGTAGTACACCCCGGCCAGGATCATCGGCAAAACCACCATGGCGATTGCCAGGCGCCAGCCTTTCTTTTTACCCGTACTGCTCATAGTTGGATGCATCCTTGAAGTCGAACGGTACTGCATAATGGAGAATTAGGGTGCTCAGCTGTTATAAGCCTTGATGCCTTCGGCAACGTCGTCGTACACCTGGATGGTACCGTTACGTACTAGCAAAACGACGTCACAAAGCTTCTCGATTTCGGGCATGGAGTGAGAAACCAGCACGACGTTCGATTTTTGCAGTTTGTCTTGAAAAACTTCGGCGCACTTTCGCTTGAACTGTGCGTCACCCACCGACATCACTTCATCAATAAGGTAGTAGTCGAAGTCGAAAGCCATGCTAAGGCCGAACGCCACGCGTGAGCGCATACCAGAGGAATAGGTCTTGATAGGCTCGTCGATCCAGTCACCGATTTCTGCGAAGTCCTGAACATAGCGAATCTTTTCGCGCATGGCGTCGCCGGTCGCACCATAGATGCGGCAGACAAACTTGATGTTGTCTCGCCCAGTCATGCTGCCCTGGAAGCCGCCCGTCAAGCCCACAGGCCAGGAAATGCTGCGGTCGGTAGCAATAATTCCGGAGTCAGGCACGTCAGCCCCCCCGAGCAGCCGCATCAGTGTGGACTTGCCGGCACCGTTACGGCCGATGAGTCCGATGTTTTTGCCTGGCGGTATGGCCAGCGACAGATTGCGGAAGACATACCGCCGACCATTGGGCGTAAGGTACGACTTGGTTACGTTTCTGAGCTCGAACACGTTTGGCCTGTACTTAACCGTTCTTGGTGGAAATCAGGTGCATCCTGCGGGCGCGATAGGCACCTAGGGATAGGAACAGCAATACTAGGGTGAAGCTGATTACATAGGTCTCGGACACGCCGTCGACCGGAGTGTAATGCGGAAGCACCTCGGCACGAATCAGTTCAAGGAGGTGCAGGAAAGGGTTAAGCAGCAGCACTGGCATCATGGCTTGGGGCAGATAGGAGGCTGGGATCAGAACACCAGATATGAAATACAGCGGGAAGAAGGCCATGCGAATTATGATCTTCAGGCTGGGCAAAGCGTGGGTGAGCATGGCCAGGAACATTCCCAAGCCGAAAGCGAACATTAGTCCGACTAGCAGGGTAGCGATCCATTGCAGAGGGCTATGAATGGACATGTCGAAGCCGAACCATGCAAAGCCGAACACCAGAATGGCGTAAACCGTGGCTGCGATGCAGGTTTCTACAATGACGCGGGCGACGTATGTGTCAAGGGGCTTAATTTGCTTGTAGCCAAAGAGCGAGCGGTTTTCCCGCAAGCTGTCCATCATCCGCAGTGCGGTGTTGCGGTAAAGCAGGAAAGGCGCCATACCAACCAGAATGAACACCGGGTATTCCACCCCGGACACTGTCCGGCCGCGCAGCATCGCAAAAAGTAGTGTGAAGAGAAGGAGGTGAACCAACGGCTCCAGCAGCATCCACAAGGCACCCATGCGTGTGCCCCCAACGCGTGCACGCGCTTCGCGCAAGACTAAAGCGAAGATGACCGATTTTTGGATCTGGAGAGACGAACGAGCTTTCAAGATGGCGACCGCAAAGCAATGCAGCGCGCCTGAGCACGCCGGAATTCATCTTCAGGAAAGGCTCGCCCGGAGGCGATTTCTGACGGTTATTCCGTAAACTTCCCTGTTCTAAGGGGCAGAAGGGTAAGCGTCAGAGGGCATAAGCGTCAAGCGAGGTGCTACAGATGTCGTCGAAAGTTCTAACCAATTGGCCATATTCGAGACGAAAGGCAGTACAGAGTATGATGGTATGTTGCCATCATTTTTAGTAGGAGTCGCGAGCTACCTTTTGCTCGTGGGGAAAACGACCGGATGAACAGGCTTGTATTGCGTAGTAAGGAGCGCAGATATGTGCCGGTCAGATGCTGACTAGACGGTCTGTGGGCCGGAACCGTACCAGGGGTACCGAAGGCTTGCAAAAGCTTAAGGCCAGGGGCTGCATGGCAGCCTCAAAATGCCGCGGTATGCGCGAAGGGGACTTGCGCACACCGCAGAGGCACCAGAAATTTGCTGATCCGGTTATTCCTGGATCAGACGGGCAATTTCGGCGACGCGTTCAACGACCAGGGCCTCATTTGCCCGGCTCTCAACATTCAGGCGCAGCAGAGGTTCGGTATTGGAACCACGCAGGCTGAAGCGCCAGTTAGCAAACTCGACGCTGATGCCGTCGGTGCGGTCGACGCTGGGGTTGTGCGGCAAGTAGAACGCCAGAATTTTCTCGATGGTACCCTTTACATCAGCCACTTCGTAGTTGATCTCGCCACTGCACGGGAATGCCGCAATGCGCTCGTCCACCAGTTGGGCCAGGCTCTTGCCGGTGTGGCTCATTAGCGCGGCGACCAGCAGCCACGGGATGTTGCCGCTGTCGCAGTAAGCGAAGTCGCGGAAGTAATGGTGGGCGCTCATTTCGCCGCCGTACACGGCGTCTTCGGCGCGCATGCGCTCTTTGATGAAGGCGTGGCCGGTCTTGCTCTGAATGGCCTGGCCACCGGCGGCGGTGACTTGCTCGATGGTGTTCCAGGTCAGCCGTGGGTCGTGGATGATCTTGCTACCGGGGTGCTTGGCTAGCAGCATTTCGGCCAGCAGGCCGACCACGTAGTAGCCCTCGATGAAGCGCCCTTGGTTGTCGAAAAAGAAGCAGCGATCAAAGTCGCCGTCGAAGGCGATGCCCATGTCCGCACCAGTTTCCAGCACGGCCTGGCGAGTCAGGTCGCGGTTTTCCGGCAGCAGCGGGTTGGGGATGCCGTTGGGGAAGTTGCCGTCCGGTTCACCGTTGATGATGGTGATATCCAGCGGCAGGCGTGCTTTGAGCAGCTCCAATACCGGGCCTACTGCGCCGTTTCCGGGGTCGGCTAATACTTTCAGGGGCTTGAGTGCGCCCAGGTCGATATAGGTCAGCAGGTGATCGATGTAGGCAGACTTGTCGAACGCTTCGCGCACGCTGCCCGGCGTGGCCGCCTTAGTACCAAGTTCGCCTGCTTCAACGCGGTGGCGGATGTCGTTCAGGCCAGTGTCACCGCTGATTGGACGCGACTGCTCACGCACCAGCTTCATGCCGTTGTACCCCTTGGGGTTGTGGCTGGCGGTGACCATGATCCCGCCATCTGCCTTGAAATGGCTGGTGGCGAAGTATACTTCCTCTGTGCCGCACAGGCCGATGTCGATCACGTCGGCGCCACCTTCGGTCAGACCCTGCATCAAGGCACGGGACAGGCCTGGGCTTTCAAGGCGCATGTCACGGCCTATCACGTAGCTGCGTCCGCCCAACTGGGCCACCAAGGCGCGGCCAATGCGGTAGGCGATGTCGTCGTTGAGGTCGCTCGGCACTTGGCCGCGGATGTCATAGGCTTTGAAGCAACGAGTTTGGATAGGTGCGTACATACATCTCTCATATGCGGCGCCGACTGCAGGCACCGTCTAGAAGGGGATGGTGGGCAAAATGATTAGCCGCATGAATTTTACTGCTCTACCTCGCTGAGGCAGGCGGAGCCCGGAAGCAAAAGCCTGGGGCAGCTGTTGCCACGAACCTTTTAGCGCTTGAAGCGGGCGAGGGGTATTCCCCCTGGCTGGAAGAGCCGCCGCTCTGCACTTCGATCAGAGCCGGGGCATCATAGCTGGACTTTCCACAGGTTGCTTGGGGCGCGCCTGGGTAATTGAAGCAATTTTTCCCCTCGGCATGCGAATGGAGTCGAAAGCGGGACATATGGCGTTCGGCTCGCTGGGCGCCAGAAAAATCTGGGCAGGGTTTCGATCGGGCAGCCCCTGGTCGGTCGACAGGGGCTACTGGGAGCGCGACGTTTTAGTGAGCTATATCCATTGGGCCTGACGAGGTGGGCCGGATGATCGCGATGTCCACATGGTAGTTGGCGTAATCGGTAGATCGGGCTTCCGTACGCAAGGTGGCACTCAAGACCACCTCTTGCTGACGATTAATATCAGTCAAGTAATTCTGGAATTGATGCTCTTTCACTATTATCAACACCACGCAGTTCGCACCTTGTGAAAGATGCGCTTTCAGCTCTGCCGGGCTGAACGCTACCGCCACATTACGCTGGTAACTCTCTACCAGGTCATGGGTTGCAGTAGTGTCCATGTTCAATGCCCCAGTGAGGCCGCGGCGATTTGCCATCTTGGTTTGGGTCAGCACATGGCTACACATTTGCAAAAAAAGCGACTCGAACCACTCCACTGTCTTCTCCCTGGGTCGAAAGGGCGTCATAGATACAGCAGATCGCCAGAGATTGCCAGCCTGAGGGGATAATTGGTGTGTGTGCTACAGATGAGGTCTACGGCTGCTTGAGATGGACAACCTAGGCTCAAGGAGCTTTACCTTGTTCATGCGGCCTTGTTATGTTGTTAAGTAGAGGAGTGAATTGTTAAAGCGAGGTCAGTTATGCAAGTGATTGATGAAATAAAAAGGAGCGCGGTTGAGTGCGAAAGTAAACTGTTGGATGAGTATTTGCTCACTCTAAACGAGGCGATGTACGACGCTTTCTTTGACGCACGCGGTGGGGCGGAGACCTATGAAGATGTGCCGCTTTCCCAGATCAAGTCAGTAACCCATCGCAATAGTTTTCGCGCTGTGGGCATGACGTGGCGCAATGCAGTCGCCAATCTGCGCGGCCATAATTGGCAGCCGAACGTCCTCAGCTATTTTAGAAGCTCGATGCGAAACTTGGATTTTCCACCGGAAAACAGCGCAGGCGAGCTTAAGATGGCGCGGTACGGAACGCGATATCACGTTCTGCGAGGCGTCCATAGAGTGATCGCCGGTAAGGCGTGGTTGCTGCATAACGTTGGCGAAAAAGCAGCTTTTTCTAATTGCCTGGTCAAACCGTACTCACTGAATCCCCATATGCGAGCGTTTCTGGAGGAAAATAAGTCCAAAAGCTTCATGTTGTACGATACCCACCTGCATTCCTATGATGGAATATATGTCGGAGCGGAGGTGCCACATTACCTTCTATTTTCGTGCAGTTTTCCTAGGGAGGTCTATGCGATTTCTGGTGACGTACGGCGGGTGACTAGGTTTAGCGCAATCAACCCCCGAATTTGGTATGTCTTTCTATGGTGTACCGGCTTTACCGATAAGTCCCGCTATCAGAGAGTCAGCGAGAGCTGGATAAAGGAGGCGCTGGCCTAACTTGTATTGAGGCACTCTGGGTACATGGTGCTGGACAAGCGCTGTGCGAAACCCCGATAGGCCTGATGCCGCGCTCGGCCGTAAGGTTTTTCTGAATTTACTGCGGTGACTAAATTGGCTGATGGCTGACGCGGGTTGAAGGTAAGCCAGCTGCACCCGCTGCCCTAGGTGTGTGGCGCAAATGAGAGATGGCGGCATACGAAGCGGGCGTAATGCAGCGCGCATAGTAAGATGCGACATCAGTCGTGGAATCTTTGTGTTTTTCAGCAAAATCCGCAAAATTATGGCACTCTGCCAGGCCTCGCTAGCCTTGTGGCTCGCCTTGTACCCGTACCGGGGCACCCGCCCGGCACGCCTGCCTGACCGTGAAACGATGAACATCCACAACGTCAAGAAGTTGTTTATGCCTGATATTTCAGCAGACACAGCCAGCCTTATCCATGCCATAGCCTCTGCCACTGCGGTAATCGCGGCCTTGATCGCGGCGAGTGCAATGATCCTTGCCCATATGACCTCGGATGTGAAAAACCAGCATCCCGAAGTGATCGTTGCGCGGGCCCCACAGGCGGTTACGGTCGTCAATGAGTCGGACGTGCAGGCTCAGCTGGAGATCGAGCAGCTCATGGAGCAGAACGACGCTCTAAGGGCCGAACTGGAGCGCGAAAGGGCCGAGCGGCTCAAGCTGGAGGCCAGCCTTAAGCCCAGGGCGCTGACGCCGCAGGCGCATGACGCCTTCAAGGCATTGGCGGGCGAGTTGAAGGCTAAGACGCTGGCACCGGTGGTATTACTGAATATCCACAAGGATGACAAGGAAGCTGTTCGCTTTGCCAAGGAGATTGCCGTTGCGCTGACCAAGGCAGGCGTACAGGTACAGATCAAACAGCTGCAACTGCAGAAGCAAAATACCGGGACCCAAGTGGTTGTCTATGCCGGTACGGGCAGTGACGAGCTGGAGCAGGCGTTCAAGACGGCTGAGTTTGCAACCGATATCAAACGCTCGGGGCAGAGCCCGCGGGTGAAAGTTGATGATGGGGATGCGATTGCTATTTCGGCCTTTATCAGTGTTTATCCGCGGACAGTGATTTGAAGGGCGGACTGCAGGGGCGCGGTGATGCTTTGTAGTGCTGTGGGGGATGGCACCGGCTGTGCCGGTGTTCGCGGGGCAAGCCCGCGCCTACCAGTTTGCGGGGCGAGGCTGTTTTCGTAAGTTCGTGGGGCAAACCTGCTGCCTTAACGTTGACTCCTCACAAAGCCTGCTTGCACAAAACTCCCACCGACATTGCCTACCCCATCTCGCGGCAAGCGCCGCGCAGCCTCGCCGGGGCTGGGAATAGCGCCATCAATGGCGCTTGTTCTTCGCTATCTCGATGTCATTCATCAAGGCTTTGGCCATGGCCAGCAGGTAATCGGCTGCGCCCAGCATTTTGTGGTCGTCTTCCATGTCGCCTTCGCGCACCAGGTGCTTGCAGTAGCCCAGCAGGACCGAGACGTGTTCATAGGCATCATCGACGGGGACGCCGGGCTGGACGCGGAGCAGGTCCAGGGTGGGGTTGCCGGCTTCGAGGAAGGTTTCGATGCCTGCGGTAAGGATGGGAGAGTGGTCATTGTTTTTCATGGTGAGATTCCAGTGCGTAGACAGAACCCACCACCTCGATCTTTCTCACGGAAAAAGGTGGCAGCCATTGCGCGGGGTGAGAAACCGATGCACTGAAAAACCGGCCAAGCCGAAGCTTGCCCGCGAATGGCTGCCAATGAACAGTAGAGCAGCAGTGCACAACGGGTTCTCACACCCGGTCCCCAAGAGGGCGACCCGGTGAAGTTATCCCTGGGGCATTTCCCCGACAATTCAGCTGCTTCTGACTGGCGTGTAGGATAGTTCGCTTGTTGCTCCCAACTGAAGAGGCGGGGGCAAGGTTTCAGGAAAGTCTGACGCGTCTGGCGCGGTGCGACGCAAGCCCGATTGGGTGTGCGGCCGGGGGAGGGCAGTTCACGGGCGGGCCTTGTTCGGCGGGTGGTGTAGGAGAATGACCGGGCGTTGGTGGGCAGGGGCTACGGGGTAAACGCGGATCTGGCTACAGACACAGGGCCCTGGCCGACCGGGGGGAACGGCCGCTGTTGGTGGGTGGGCGAAGCTGACCGTTTTGCTGACCGATCCGGTAACCATTCGCGGGGGTTGTTGGGTGTTTTGCTGCCGGGTTAGCCGCTAGGGTTGGTTGCGCAGCCGAAGGAAAACGGCTGCAAAAATGACCAATCCAAGGAGTGTTGACCATGCGCAATAACGTTCTGTCGTACCTGCTGCTGCCGCTGTTCGCCAGTTTGTCTTTCTCCATTAGCGCCGCCCCGGCCAGCGCCACGGCAGTGGCCGAACCTGTGCCGGTGGTGGCCCAGGTACAGGCACAGCAGGCGCCGAGGCTGGACTTGAACACGGCGGATGCACTGACCCTGCAAAAGGAGCTGAACGGCATTGGCAAGGCCAAGGCGGAGGCTATCGTGGCCTACCGCGAAGCCAATGGGCTGTTTGCTTCGGTGGATGAGCTGCTGGAGATAAAGGGGATAGGCAATGCGTTGCTGGAACGTAATCGGGACAAGGTGATGGTGGAATAATAGGGCAGGGGCTGGGGCGCTGCCCTGGCCCTGCCTTTACCCTGCCTGGAAAGGCACAGCCTTGCCTGCTTCGCGGGGCAAGGCCGTTCGCATAATGACCACTTGAGGGCTGGGCGTTCTAGCGGTCTTGGGCGTCTTTGGCGTCCGCCTCGGCATTGCGCTCATGTACCTTGCGCAGTTGCTCATCGGTGAGCGGCAGTTTTTTTGCCGTGTCGCGCAGCATCATCAACCCGCCGACGATGGACCCGAGGGCTATGATAAGTATCAGCCAGGCATACCAGGGCATTGTCGTTCTCCTTTGATCGGGCCATGGGTGAAGCTAGTACGAAATTTGAGCGATTACCCGTTCCGTTGGTTCAATTATAGGAGATCGCGCAGGCGGCGGGCTTGTCGGGGTCCTTGTGGAGATTGCGGTGATAACAGGGGGTTGGTGGCGCCTGCTTGCGGAGCATGCTGCGCGGGGGATGGCACGGGCTGCGCCCGTGTTCGCGGGGCAAGCCCGCTCCCACAGTGATCGCGCTAGCGTTTAGGTGCTGTGCAAGGCAGTTGTTGCGGTGATCGCGCCAGCTTTTTGGTTTTGTGTGAGGCAGTTGCTCACACAGGGGCGCTGTTCTCTGTGTGGCAGGGGCGGTGAGTGATGTGCCGTTGCATGTGAGCCACGATTGCCGGGCAATTCGGTGACCCGCGGGCCCCAAAGCCTGCGTCACTTCGTTTACAATGCGCGCCGTTTTCGACTTGCCAAGAGACCCTGCCCATGTCCGCCTGCCAGACGCCCCTGATCGTCGCCCTGGATTTCCCTACCCGTGAGGCCGCCCTGAAGCTGGCTGACCAGCTAGACCCCGCGCTGTGCCGGGTGAAGGTTGGCAAGGAGCTGTTCACCAGCAGCGCTTCGGGCATTGTCGAAACCCTGTGCGACAAGGGCTTCGAAGTGTTCCTGGACCTCAAGTTCCACGACATCCCCAACACCACGGCCATGGCGGTAAAGGCTGCCGCCGAGATGGGGGTGTGGATGGTGAACGTGCATTGCTCCGGTGGCCTGCGCATGATGGCCGCCTGCCGTGAAGAGCTGGCCAAGCGCAGCGGCCCGCAGCCTTTGCTGATTGGCGTGACCGTGCTGACCAGCATGGAACGTGAAGACCTGGCCGGCATTGGCCTGGATGTCGACCCGCAAGAGCAGGTGCTGCGCCTGGCGGCGCTGGCGCAAAAGGCGGGCATGGACGGTTTGGTGTGCTCGGCGCTGGAGGCCCCGGCGCTGAAGGCGGCGCACCCCTCGCTGCAACTGGTAACCCCGGGCATTCGCCCGGCGGGTAGCGCGCAGGATGACCAGCGCCGCATCCTCACCCCGCGCCAGGCACTGGATGCGGGTTCGGACTACCTGGTGATCGGCCGGCCGATCAGCCAGGCCGCAAACCCGTCGCAAGCGCTGGCGGCGGTGGTTGCAGAAATCCGTGCGTAAATAGCCTGACACGGCCCCTGGTAGGAGCGGCCTTGTGCCGCGAAAGGGCTGCGCGGCAGCCCCGGCGATATCTGCACCGCCGCTGAAATCCTGAGGGCCGCTCTGCGGCCCTTTCGCGACACATGGTCGTGCCTACAGGGGGCTGTGCAAGCCTTCCAGGTTTAGACTTTCAGCACCAACTTGCCAAAATTCTCCCCGTTGAACAGCTTCAGCAGCGTCTCGGGGAACGTCTCCAGCCCCTCCACCACATCCTCCTTGCTCTTCACCTGCCCACTGGCCAGCCACCCGGCCATCTCCAGCGCGGCCTTGCCGTAGTCCTTGGCATGGTCCATCACCACAAACCCTTCCATGCGGGCACGGTTCACCAGCAGCGACAGGTAGTTGGCCGGGCCTTTTACCGCTTCCTTGTTGTTGTACTGGCTGATCGCGCCGCAAATCACGATGCGGGCCTTGAAGTTGATGCGCGTCAGCACGGCATCGAGGATGTCGCCGCCCACGTTGTCAAAATAAACGTCCACACCTTTGGGGCATTCGCGCTTCAGGCCGGCCAGCACGTCTTCGGCCTTGTAGTCGATCACGCCGTCAAAGCCCAGTTCATCTTTCAGGTACTGGCACTTCTCGGCGCCGCCGGCAATGCCGACCACGCGGCAGCCTTTGACCTTGGCAATTTGCCCGACAATGCTGCCCACCGCACCGGCCGCGCCGGAGATGACCACGGTTTCACCGGCCTTGGGCTGGCCAACTTCCAGCAGGGCGAAGTAGGCGGTCATGCCGGTCATGCCCAGTGCCGACAGGTAGCGTGGCAGGGGCGCCAGGTTGGGGTCGATCTTGTGCAGGCCCTGGGGCTCGCCGGTGAAGTAGTCCTGTACGCCAAGGGCGCCGCTCACGTGGTCGCCCGGTTTGAAAGCCGGGTGGTTGGAGGCAACCACTTCGCCCACGCCCAGTGCCCGCATCACCTGGCCCAGGCCGACGGGGGGGATGTAGGATTTGCCTTCGTTCATCCAGCCGCGCATGGCCGGGTCCAGCGACAGGTACAGGTTGCGCACCAGCACCTGGCCTTCGCCAGGTTGTTCGGCGGGCACGCTTTCGAAGGTGAAGTCATCACGGCGCACGGCGCCGACCGGGCGTTTGGCGAGCAGGAAGCGGCGGTTGGTCTGAGTCATGGAGGGGTCCTTGTGGGCAGTGGAAGAGGCTAGGCGTTCAATCTACCTTGTTGATGTAGGCAGGTCGTTAACATCACTGACAAGCATGGTAGCCCAACCGTTGGTGTGATGATGCTGCCCGGCCAGGCGGTGGCTGACTATGCTCTGAATCCCACCATCCCCTCAGGAGCACGCAATGAGCATGACCTTTTCCGGCCAGGTAGCGCTGGTCACCGGCGGCGCTGCCGGCATAGGCCGGGCAACGGCCCTGGCGTTCGCCCGCGAGGGCCTGAAGGTGGTGGTGGCCGACCTCGACCCGCTGGGCGGCGAGGCGACGGTGGCGCAGATTAACGCCGCAGGTGGCGAGGCTGTGTTCATTGCCTGTGACGTTACCCGCGACGGCGAGGTGCGCCAGTTGCACGAGCGCCTGATCGCCGCCTTTGGCCGGCTGGACTATGCCTTCAACAACGCCGGCATCGAGATAGAACAACACCGCCTGGCCGAAGGCAGCGAGGCGCAGTTTGATGCCATCATGGGCGTGAACGTGAAGGGCGTGTGGTTGTGCATGAAGTACCAGCTGCCCTTGCTGCTGGCTCAAGGCGGTGGGGCGATCGTCAATACCGCGTCGGTAGCGGGGCTGGGGGCGGCGCCGAAGATGAGTATCTACAGCGCCTCCAAGCACGCGGTGATTGGCCTGACCAAGTCGGCGGCCATCGAATACGCCAAGAAGGGCATCCGCGTGAATGCGGTGTGCCCGGCGGTGATCGACACCGACATGTTCCGCCGCGCCTACGAGGCCGACCCACGCAAGGCCGAGTTCGCCGCCGCCATGCACCCGGTGGGGCGCATTGGCAAGGTTGAGGAAATTGCCAGCGCCGTGCTGTACCTGTGCAGCGATGGCGCGGCGTTTACCACCGGGCATTGCCTGACGGTGGATGGCGGGGCCACGGCGATCTGAGCGAACTCAGACTGCCTGTGCTGGCCCTATCGCCGGCAAGCCAGCTCCCACAGAGCCCGCGGGTACCTGAAGTTAACGCGAACCCTGTGGGAGCTGGCTTGCCGGCGATAGGGCCCTGCCAGCCCACCACAATGCCAGCCCCACCGCTGCACAGCCCACCACCAACACCCCGCCAAACACCAGCAGCGCCACCTGTGACCCCAACCGGTCACTCAGCAAACCGGTAAAGATTACCGGCAAGCTGAACCCCAGGTAGGCCAGCAGAAAGAACCCGGCACTGGCCCGTGTTTTCTCGCTGCCGGCCAGCTGGTTTACCGCGGCCAGCCCGCCCAGGTAGATAAACCCGTAGCACGCACTGCTGGCCGCCACCGCACCCAGCAACACCGCACTCAACTGCCCGCTGTTCGCGCCCCAGGCCAGCACCGCATAGCTGCACGGCAGTATCAGCAGCCCCAGCAATGTGGCCGTGCGGCTACTCATGCGCCGGGCCATGGGCTGGAACAGTAGCCCGCAGCTGATGACGCAGAAGGTGGAAAACCCTGACCAGGCGCTAAGGCCATGCTGGCGCAGAATGCCTGGCAGCAAGGCAATCACCAGCCCCACGCAGGCCCACGCCAGCAAAATGGCCAGGCCATAGACCACGCTGCCACGCGGGTAGCAGGGCAGGCGCAGCATAGGGCTGCGCTGGGCTGGGCGCGGGTCGGGCAGGCGCCATACCAGCACGATGGCCAGGGCCGCCAACAGCAGGTGCAGGTGGAAGCTGCCTGGGGTGAGGCTGGGGCCGCGTAGCAGGAACAGGCTGGTCAGTGCTGCCCCCAGGCCGAAGCCCAGCGAGGTGCTGGCGGTGACCCAGTTGGCCGAGCGGGTGGTGTGCTCGCCGCCCATCAGTTCGCCCATGTAGGCGGTGGCCGTGGCCGAGGCCAGCCCGGTGCCCAGGCCCAGGAACAGCCGCGCCAGGCCCAGCGTTTGCAGGCTAGGGGCCAGCAGCATCAGCACGGTGGCGACCATCGACAGGGCGAGGGCCGCCACGATCAGTGGCCGGCGCCCGACCCGGTCGGCCAGGCCGCCCAAGGCCAGCAGCACAGGGAGCACGCCCAGCACATAGCCAGAGAAGGCCACCGCGGTGGCAGCGGCGCCCTGGCCAGAAAGGTCGGCGTAGGTGATGTACAGCGGGGCCTGCAGGTTGACGGCCAGGGTAATCAGGCAAAGGGCGAAGGCCAAGCGGGCCGGGGCGGAGGGCATGGTAGTGTCCTGGTTTCTCTAGTGGTTGTACCGGCCCTTTCGCGGGTAAACCCGCTCCCACAGGATCACCACAGCCGCGAGTGCAGTGCGAAGCCTGTGGGAGCGGGTTTACCCGCGAAAGGGCCGGGCCTGCTCACTCTGATGCCAGCCCATTCCCCCTGCCATACACACCATCACTCCATTTATGCTTAACTGTTCGCTCAAAATTTGCGAACACCTGGCCCATGCACTTTCCCCTCGACCGCACCAGCACCACCCCGTTGGTGCAGCAACTCACCCACCACCTGCAAGCCTGGATCGACCAGCAACGCCTGCGCCCCGGCGCCCGCCTGCCATCGATCCGCGCGCTGGCCCGCAGCCAGGCGGTCAGCGCTTCCTGTGTTATCGAGGCCTACGACCGCCTGGTCGCCAGCGGCTGGCTGGAGGCCCGCCACGGCACTGGGTTTTTCGTCGCCGAGCGCAAGCCCGGGCCGGCGATAGACGATACGCAACCCTGGGGTGAGGCTGGCGACGGCAACTGGCGGCAGTTTCGCGAGGGCCATGACGAGTTGCTGAAGCTGGGCTGCGGCTGGCTGCCCAGCAGTTGGCGCGCTGCAACCGAGCTGGCCCACGCGGTGCGGCAGGTGAGCCGCGGCACCCCGCAAGACCTGTTCGACTACTGCCCACCCCTGGGCCTGGCCAGCCTGCGCCAGCAGTTGCACAAGCGCCTGGCGCAACTGGGCATTGCCGCCGGCCTGGAGAGCATCCTCACCACGCACGGCGCCAGCCATGGCCTCGACCTGCTGGTACGCACCCTGCTGCGCCCGGGCGACACGGTGCTGGTGGAAAACCCCGGTTACTACAACCTGTACAACCTGCTGCGCCAGCACCAGGTGCACATGCTGCCGGTACCTCGTACCGCGCAGGGGCCGGACCTGGCCGCCCTCGAGGCCCTGCTGGCCACGCACCAGCCGCGCTGCCTGTTCATCAACAGCCTGTACCACAACCCCACTGGCACCAGCCTCACGCCCAAGGTGGCCTACCGCCTGCTGGAGCTGGCCCGTGAGCACAACCTGCGCATTATCGAGGACGATATCTACGCCGACTTCCAGGAGGGCCCGGCTACGCGCCTGGCCACCCTCGACAGCGAGCGACGTGTGATCTACATGGGCAGCTTCTCGAAAACCCTCAGCAGCTCGTTGCGGGTTGGCTACCTGGTCGCCGAGCCTGCGCTGCTGGCGCGCCTGGCCGAGCTGAAGATGGTCAGCGGCATTGGCACGTCGCGTTTTGCGGAGCAGGTCGTGGGGCAAATGCTGGCCAATGGCAGTTACCGCAAGAGTGCGCAGCGCCTGCGTGTGCGCCTGGGCCAGCACATGGCCCGCTTGCTGCGGCAGCTGGAACAATGGGGCTGGCAAGTGTTCTGCGAGCCGTATGGCGGCATGTTCGTCTGGGCGCGCATGCCGGGGCAGGGCTTCAACAGCCTGGAGCGCCTGGCGCTGGCGCATGCCGTGTTGCTTACCCCCGGCAGTGCCTTCGATTACCAAGGCGCCAACAGTGACTGGCTGCGCATCAACGTCGCCTATGGGCAGGATGCCCGCGCCCAAGCCTTTCTGGAACAGGCCGGGCAGTTACCCGGCAGCCCGGTTAAAAGCTGATGCCTACTTTAAGGCCATACTCATCGCGGGTTTGTTCGTCGGCGTCAGCCATCACAAACTGCCCGTCCAGTTCATAGTTGTAGCGGCTGAAGTAAAGCGAAGCGAGTATTGGCACTGCGCCGTCCTGGTTGAACAGCACGCTAAGTTCGGCAAACGGGTTGTTGGTATCGTTCAGGTCGACGTCTTCACGGCTGATGCCATGTATTTCCAGTTGCGAATCACCGTTGATAACATGGCGAATACCGGCTTCGAAACGCAAGGTGGCATTATTGAAACGGTAATTGTAGCCCGCCGCAATTTTGCCGAACGGCGTGCGGTTGGTCAGGTCCACGTCATAGCGGCTGGTATTGGGTTGCAGGCGGTTCCATTTATAGCCGGCACCCAGCAGCAGGTCGACGGAATGGCGTTCGCTCAGTGCCAGGCGCCAGCCCAGGTCCAGGTCGGCCTGGCCGTCCTTGAGCTTCTGGTTCTGTTTTTTCGAGTACATGCCGCTGGCTTCTGCCTGGTAAATTGGGCCTTCTATTGCCGTCATCTTGTTGCCGAAGTTTATGAATAGCCCGCCTTCTGGCATGTCGTCGTTTTCATTGTCACGCCCGTTCAATTCCAACTGTGTGTAACTTCCTTGAACACCAATGCTCAATAACGGTGCAGTGGAAGTTGCGGCATGGCCCACCAAGGGCAGCGTAACCAGCAGCAACGGGGAAACCACAACAGTCAACAGGGCTGTTTTCATGAAAAGGCTCCAGAGGGCACGACGGGTCCGAAGCGGGCCAGTTACCGATCACGATAGCGCTGTTTTTAAATTGAATAGTGGCCATTTAATATTTTTTCTTGCCCCACTCTTGGCGTAAAAATTATGGCGTCAAAGTCGTTTATATAAATGTGTTATTGGAATAACTTGCGGGTGAGCTTGCTTCAATTTGATTGGGCCGAGGGCCTGGCGTGGTGCAGTACTGAACTAACATTATTGGCTTGATGCTGGCGGACGCCGCGGTGATCAAAACCGACCTCAATGCAGCTAAAAGCGACAAGCCATAGCTATTTGACACTATTCTGACGCCAGCCCCTTGTTCATCGGCGGGCAACGTTGCCACCCTTGGCCTTCGGGATAACCTCGCAAGCAGAAGGGGAATCGGCGATGGGCGCGAGCAAGCACAGTGTGCTGGCCAACCTGGGCATGGCCCGCAAACTCGGCCTGGGCTTTGCCTTGGTGCTGGTGCTGACCCTGGCGGTGGCGGCCATCGGTATCGCCGCACTGCACAGCGTTGGCCAGCGCTTCGACAGTTTGCGCCAACTGGCACAGTTCAATACCGACCTGCTGCGCTTGCGTCAGCATGAGCAGGCATTTGCCCTGCGCTCTGACATCCAGCAGGCCGAGGCCTTGCGCAGTGGTGTGCAGGGCCTGGCCGAGCGCGCCCGTGGCCTGCCGGCATTGGCGGCGGCCGAAACCGACCTGGCTGCCTACGGCCAGGCGTTCGAGGCTTTTGTAGCGGCGGTGCAGGCCAAGGAGCTGGCGCTGGACATGGCCAGCTGGTCGGTGTCCAGCGTCGCCAATAACCTGGATGTGCTGCAGGCCGGCCTGGCCGATGACGGCGTGTATACCCTCAAGCAGTCCCAGGGCCAGCAGGGGGGCGAGTTTCTTGAGCAGGCTGCACAGGTGGCGCAGGTGTCGCGGCTGATGTTGCAGGCCATGGACGAAGCGCGGGTACGCCTGGAAAAAAGCCGCAAGGGCGAAGAGGGTGTAAGCCAGGCGCGCATTGCCCAGACGGTAGAGGCCGCCAGCCTGGTTGGCCAGTTGCAGGGCGCGGTCAGTGATGCCGGCTACCAGAGCGTGCTGGGCGAAGTGGCAGGGCACATTGGCAGTTTCTCGGAAAAACTCAACGAATACACCGACCAGCTAGCCCGTGAGCAGGGGCTCAAAGCCCAGTTGCAGGCCAGTGCCGAGCAGGTCACCGGCAGGGTCGACCAGGCCTACCTGGGGCAGCAGCAGGCCCTGCAGGGCGAACTGCAACGCAATGCCGTGGCCATTGCCCTGGCCACCGGCCTGGCGCTGCTGGTGGGTGTGCTGGCCGCTTGGCTGATTACCCGCGCGGTGGTGGGCCCACTCAAGCATGTGATTGCCCGCGCCCAGCGCATTGCCGCTGGCGAGCTTGGCTTTGATGCACAGGCCCCGCGGCGTGACGAGGTGGGGCAGTTGATGCAGGCCATGCAGCAGATGGCGGCGGGCCTTTCGGGCATTGTCAGCGGCTTGCAGCAAGGCATCGAACAACTGGCGGGCAACGCCCAGGCATTATCGGCAGTCACCGAGCAGACCAACCGTGAGGTGGGCAGCCAGAAGGAGGAAACCGAGCAGGTGGCCACCGCCATGCAGCAGATGACTGCCACCGTGCACGATGTGGCGCGCAATGCCGAGCAGGCGGCGCAGGCGGCCCAGGCGGCGGACGACAAGGTCGGGTCGGGGCAACAGGTGGTGCGTCAGAGCATGCAGCGCATCGAGCAGTTGGCGGCGGCGGCGGAAACGGCCAGCGCCGGTATCGACAGCCTCAGTGCCGAAATCCACACCATTGGCGACGTGCTGGAGGTGATCAAGAGCGTGGCCGAGCAGACCAACCTGCTGGCGCTGAACGCCGCCATCGAGGCCGCCCGCGCTGGCGAGCAGGGGCGTGGTTTTGCGGTGGTGGCCGACGAGGTGCGTGCGTTGGCGCGGCGTACCCGGCAGTCTACCGAGCAGATCGAGGTACTGGTTGCCAGCTTGCGCGGCAACGCCCAGCAGTCGGTGGCGCAGATCCGTGGCAGTACCGAGCTGGTCCGGTTGGCGGTGGCTGATGCGCTGCACACCGAGAGCGCGCTGGGCAGCATTGCGGCTGCGGTGTCATTGATCCAGCAGATGAACCAGCAGATTGCCGCGGCGGCCGAGCAGCAGA
Source organism: Pseudomonas sp. BP01 (assembly GCF_022760795.1). Lineage (NCBI taxonomy): Bacteria > Pseudomonadati > Pseudomonadota > Gammaproteobacteria > Pseudomonadales > Pseudomonadaceae > Pseudomonas > Pseudomonas sp. BP01. Next base: position 24,999 of record NZ_JAFBKA010000016.1, on the reverse strand, counting down.
GCTCGGTGGCGGAAGAGATCAGCCGCAGTGTCACGCAGATCCGCGGCAGTGCGGACCAGGCCGCGCTGGCGATGCAGGATAATGCCCGGTCGAGTGTGGAGCTGGCGCAGTTGGGTACCGATTTGAAGGGGATGGTGGGGCATTTCAGGTTGTGAGCCTGGCCATGAGTATCTGTCGCCTGTACCGGCCTCTTCGCGGGTAAACCCGCTCCCACAGGGATATCACTGGCTTGAGAACAGCGCTATACCTGTGGGAGCGGGTTTACCCGCGAAGGGGCCAGTACAGGCAATAAATAACTCAGGCCTTGCGCGGGTTGAGGATCATCAAGGCCAGCACCCCCGCCACAATCCCCCAGAACGCCGAGCCAATCGAGAACAACGTAAGCCCCGACGCCGTCACCATGAAGGTAATCACCGCCGCTTCACGCTCGCGCGCTTCGCTCATGGCCACGGTCAGCCCGTTCATGATCGAACCAAACAGCGCCAGCGCGGCAATCGACAGCACCAGCTCTTTGGGCAATGCGGCAAACAGCGCCGCCAACGTCGCCCCGAACACCCCGGCGATGCCGTAGAAAATCCCGCACCACACCGCGGCGGTGTAGCGTTTGCTCGGGTCTTCGTGGGCGTGCGGCCCGGTGCAGATCGCCGCGCTGATCGCCGCCAGGTTGACCCCGTGCGAACCGAATGGCGCCAGCAGCAATGAGGCAAAGCCGGTGGCCGATATCAGCGGCGAGGCCGGCACCTGGTAGCCGTCGGCACGCAGCACGGCTACGCCAGGCATGTTCTGCGAGGTCATGGCCACCACGAACAGCGGAATGCCAATGCTGATGGTGGCCGCCAGCGAAAAGCTCGGTGTGGTCCACACCGGCTTGGCCACTTCCAGGTGGAAGCCGCTGAAGTCCAGCAGGCCCAGGGCGCCGGACAATGCCGTGCCCACCAACAGCGCGGCCAGCACGCAGTAACGCGGCGACAGGCGCTTGACCAGCAGGTAGCTGAAGAACATGCCCAGCACCAGCAATGTGCGGTGCTGCGCCGCCACAAAAATTTCGCTACCGATCTTGAACAGGATGCCCGCCAGCAACGCCGAGGCCAGCGAGGCCGGTATACGCTTGACCAGGCGCTCGAAGCTGCCCGTAAGGCCGCAGATGAGCACCAGCACGGCACAGGTGATGTAGGCACCAATGGCCTCGCCATAGCTCACCCCGCCCAGGCTGGTGATCAGCAAGGCGGCGCCGGGGGTAGACCAGGCGATGGTGATGGGGGTGCGGTAGCGCAGCGACAGGCCGATGCTGCATACCGCCATGCCGATCGACAGCGCCCAGATCCACGACGAGATCTGCGCGGTGGTCAGCCCGGCTGCCTGGCCGGCCTGGAACATCAGCACCAGCGAACTGGTATAGCCGGTGAGCATGGCAATGAAGCCGGCGACCACAGCCGACGGGGATGTGTCTGCCAGGGGCCGCAGGCGTGCGGAAGTGGCATCGGTCATGAACAAAGTCCTTGTAAAGGTGTAAGCAGTTTTTTCAGACTACAGCGCGCAAGATTGATCCTTGCCATACAGCGGCCATTGCTTTTAGCCGTACAGTCGCCAACTATTGGGCGCAATTGCGAAACTGCTTGGGAGGGGAGGGGCGATGTACAAGGTCTATGGCGACTACCAGTCGGGCAACTGCTACAAGGTCAAGCTGATGTTGAGCCTGCTGGGCAGGCCGTATGAATGGCACCCGGTGGACATCCTCAAGGGCGAGACCGAAACGCCCGAGTTTCTGGCGATGAACCCCAACGGCAAGGTGCCTGTGCTAGAGCTGGAAGACGGCAGCTACTTGTGGGAGTCCAATGCCATTCTCAACTTCCTGGCCGATGGCAGCGCGTTCCTGCCCAGCGAACCGCGCTTGCGCACGCAGGTGTTGCAGTGGCAGTTCTTCGAGCAGTACAGCCATGAGCCGTACATTGCCGTGGCGCGCTTCATCCAGTTTTACCTGGGGCTGCCGGATGAACGGGTAGAGGAGTACCGCAAGCTGCACAAGGGCGGCTACAAGGCGCTGAGGGTGATGGAGCGGCAACTGCAGATGACGCCCTACCTGGTGGGTGAGCAGTACTCGATTGCCGATGTGGCGTTGTATGCCTACACCCATGTGGCGCAGCAGGGCGGGTTCGACCTGGCCGATTACCCGGCGGTGCGGGCCTGGCTGGAGCGAGTCAGCAGCCACCCGCGGCATGTGCCGATGGTGGGTTGATCTTCTTCCTTTACCGGCCCTATCGCCGGCAAGCCAGCTCCCACAGGTTAATCACAGGGCTGAATATTGTGGGGTCCCTGTGGGAGCTGGCTTGCCGGCGATAGGGCCGGCACAGGATGACTAGAATCTGTCAGGCCGACGCAAACCGCTCATCCAGGTAGGCGATGATGGCTTTGGACTCATACATCCAGGTCACCTTGCCAGCTTCTTCAATGCGCAGGCACGGCACTTTCACCCGGCCGCCACCTTCCTGCAGGGCCTGGCGGTGCACCGGGTCGTTCTTTGCATCGCGCAGCGCTACCGGCACGTTCAGGCGGTGCAGGGTACGGCGGGTCTTGACGCAGAACGGGCAGGCATGGAACTGGTACAGCGCCAGGCCCTTGGCCGCTTGTTCGACGCGGGCCTGGGCTGCGGCGTCGCGCTTGCGCTTGGCCGGGCGGCTGATCCAGTCACCGAACACGATGAGCTGACCGAGGCCAACCCGCAGGGCTTTGACGATCATGGGCAACTCCTGAAATGCAAAAGCCGACCCGGCAGGGTCGGCTTGGGGTCAGCAGCCAATCACTTGATCAGGCTGAGGAACTCGCTGCGGGTGGCGGCGTTTTCGCGGAACTCACCCAGCATCACCGAGGTGATCATGGTCGAGTTCTGCTTTTCGACACCGCGCATCATCATGCACATGTGCTTGGCCTCGACCACCACGGCCACACCGGCGGCACCGGTTACCTGCTGCACGGCGTCGGCGATCTGGCGGCTGAGGTTTTCCTGGATCTGCAGGCGGCGGGCATACATGTCGACGATGCGCGCTACCTTCGACAGGCCCAGTACCTTGCCCTTGGGCAGGTAGGCCACGTGTGCCTTGCCGATGAACGGCAGCATGTGGTGTTCGCACATCGAATACAGCTCGATGTCCCGGACCAGCACCATTTCGCTGTTGTCAGAGCTGAACAAAGCGTTGTTGGTGACTTCTTCCAGTGTTTGCTCATAACCGCGGCAAAGGTACTTCATGGCCTTTGCAGCCCGCTTGGGCGTGTCGAGCAGGCCCTCACGGGAGACGTCCTCGCCAATCTGGCTGAGGATCTCGGTGTAGTTCTGTTCCAGGGACATGGATCTACCTGTGGGAAAAAATCGCAAAAACGAAGGTTACGGCGGTGAGGGCGGCGCTGCAAGCGCGGCGTTACTCGTCGCGGCCTTCGAGCATGGTTCGCTTGAGCATCACATACACCGCGCCGGTGCCGCCGTGGCGGGCGCTGCACGAGGCAAAACCGAGCACTTGCGGGTGCTGACGCAGCCAGGTGTTGACGTGGCTCTTGATCATCGGGCGCTTGCCGTCCAGGCGTGCGGCCTTGCCGTGGGTAACCCGCACGCAGCGCACTTCCAGCTTGGTGGCTTCGGCGATGAAATCCCACAGGGTTTCGCGGGCCTTTTCCACGGTCATGCCGTGCAGGTCGAGGCTGCCCTCGAACGGAATCTGGCCCAGCTTCAGCTTGCGCAGCTGGCCTTCCTGCACGCCGTCGCGGCGCCACATAAGCTCGTCTTCGGCGCCGACGTCGATGACGAACTGGTCGGACATGCCGTCGATTACCAGGGCCTTGTCACTGCGCACGGTCGCGGCCTGGCGCAGGCCAGCCAGCTTCTGGCGGTCGGCCTTGGGCTTGCCGACTTCGGCGCGGTCGTGGCGGATCGGCTTTACGCCGCGCACTTCGGCCTTGAACAGGGAAAAATCGTCGTCTTGCATGATGCCTCCACGTGGGCGGCGTAGTTTACGCGACTGTGGGGCCATGTGCAGCCTGTGCGGGCCCTATCGCCGGCAAGCCAGCTCCCACAGGTACACCGCTGCCCGCAGGTCCAGTGATATCCCTGTGGGAGCGGGTTTACCCGCGAAGAGGCCCGCACAGGCGACATAAAATCATCAGTCGTGCTTTTTCATCAGGTGCGGCGACAGGTTCAGTTCCCGCCCGCGGCGCAAGCGAATGCGGCTGCGCCGCCAGAAGCGCACGCCCAGCCACAGCAGCAACAAGCCAGCCCCGGTAAGGATACTGGCCAATGGCTTGTTGGCATTGAGTTCCTGCAGGGCAGGGTAGTTGCCCAGCAGGCCGGCGACGCCGGCCATGGCCAGCAGCACGCCCAGGGTCGCCAGCAGCGCCGACAGGCCGGCCGCCAGGCGGGCGCCCCAGTTGCGCGGCTGGCGCGGGCGCAGGCGCTTGGCGTCGAAACTGCCTTTAAGCTTCATTCCGCTCTCCTCTGTGGATATCCGGAATTCGACCTGCTGCCACCCATCGGGTTCCGCCCGGCTGCCGGGCGGTCGTGCCCAGCCGCTCAGATCAGGCTGGCGGTGGGGGCCACGCAAGCGAAGTTGTCGGCCATCACGGCCATTTCGCACTGGTGAATCTGCGCGGCCGGGATGACGCCATCCTTGAAGGCCAGGTCGCGGGTTGCCGAGGCGTCTTCCACCAGGGTGCACCGGTAACCATAGTCCTTGGCGCGGCGCACGGTGGTGCTGACGCTGGAATGGCTCATGAAACCGCACACAATCAGGTCAAGATGGCCCAGCGCCTGCAGCGTTTCGTGCAGCTGGGTGTTCTTGAATGCGTTGGGCATGCGCTTTTCAATGACCACTTCACCTTCCAGCGGCTCCAGCCCCGGAATGAACTGGCCGGCAGGCCCCTGTGGATCGAAGCGGCCACCAACAGTGCCCAGGTGGCGAACATGGATGATCGGACGGCCGCTTTTACGGGCGGCGTCGAGCAACCTGGCGATGTTGGCCACGGCCTCGTCCATGCCCGACAGCTGCAGGGGCCCACTGAGGTACTCCTTTTGCGCATCGATGATGATCAGGCTGGCGTGGCTCAGCTTGGCCGGCGGGTAGTCGCGGCCAGTGAGGCGGAACATCGTGGTTGGAACGGACATCAAGGGCTCCTTGGAAGGGCTTTTGTATACCTATTGTCCCCTGCCTTGACGCCAATGGGAATGGTTGACAACGCAAGCGGCATGGTTACTGGCTTGTGGCTAGCCATTGGGCAGGGCAAACGAACAAATGTGCGGGTGAGGCTGTTAGACTTTTGTCCGGTCTGAATTAGGAGTACCCCGTGATCACATCCCGTCTGCGCACGCTGCGCGACTACATTCGCTGGGCGGTCAGCCGCTTCCACGAGCACGACCTGTTCTTCGGCCACGGTGCCGACAACGCCTGGGACGAGGCCCGCCTGCTGGTGCTGGGTGCCGTGCACCTGCCTTGGGAGGTGGCTGACAGCTACCTGGACTGCATGCTCGAGGACGACGAGCGGGTACGCCTGCAGCATTTGCTCAAGCGCCGCATCGAAGAGCGGGTGCCGGCTGCCTACCTGTTGGGCGAAGCGTGGTTCTGCGGCATGGCGTTTATCGTCGACCAGCGTGTGCTGGTGCCGCGCTCGCCAATTGGCGAGCTGATCGAAAAACGCTTCGAGCCGTGGCTGGCGAGCGAGCCTGCGCGCATTCTTGACCTGTGCACGGGTTCGGGCTGCATCGGTATCGTCGCGGCCGACGTGTTCCCCGAGGCCGAAGTGGTGCTGGCCGACCTGTCGTTCGAGGCCCTTGAAGTGGCCAACCAGAATATCGAGCGCCATGGCCTGGACGGCCGTGTGTATACCGTGCAGGGCGATGGCTTTGGCGGTTTGCCGGGGCAGCGGTTCGACCTGATCCTGTCCAACCCGCCGTATGTCGATGCCGAAGACTTCGACGACATGCCGGCCGAGTACCACCACGAGCCCGAACTGGGCCTGGCCTGCGGCAACGACGGCCTGGACCTGGTACGGCGCATGCTGGCGGAAGCTGCAGACCACCTGACCGACAAGGGCCTGCTGATTGTTGAAGTGGGCAACAGCCAGGTACATGTCGAGGCGTTGTACCCCGAGGTGGACTTTGCCTGGCTGGAGTTCGAGCGTGGCGGGCATGGGGTGTTCATGCTCACCGCCGAACAGTGCCGCCAGCATCAGGAATTGTTCAAGGCCCGCGTTTAGGCCGGGAGGGGCTGCGTTGCAGCCCAATCGCCGGCAAGCCAGCTCCTACAGGTTATTCACAATATTCAAGCCTGTGGTAATCCTGTGGGAGCTGGCTTGCCGGCGATGGCCGCGACGCGGTGTCAGCGGGTTGCAATCCAGATCAACAACCCCGCCTGAAACACCGCAAACGCCACCAGGCAGGTAATGGTAAAGCGTAGCCCGCTGTCTTCGCGGTGGTACTTGGCCACCCGCTCATCGCGCTCGCGCAGTTGCCCTTCCATCTCTTGCAACTGCTGGTCTGCCTGCTGCAGCAGGTTGGCGGCATCCAGAACCTCCACTCGCTGCAGGCGCTCGTTGCTCCAGGCGGCCTTCAGCTGGCCTACGGTCATGTCCACGGTCCGGCCCTTCAGGTGCTGACCGTCCTCGTACTTCACCTCGATACCCACCCCGCGCAAGCAGTGGTCACGGCGCAGGCGTGAGTCCTCGCTCAGGGCATCCTTGCTCGGCAGCGCCATGCCTTGCACCCGGTAGTGCGGCCACTTGCGCTGCAGCCACTGTGCGGCCTGGGCCAGCATGAAGCGGCCGATGCCACGGTTCACCGGCTCCAGTTGCAGGCCATGTTCACTTCCAATGCGCACCAGGCGCTCGGCATGGTCCACGCGGATATCCAGGCGGTTCTGCTCTTTGTGCACCTTTTGCCCGGGCAGCTGGATTTCCATGCGCAGCAGGCTGTGGGCCTTGTCGTGGCGCTCGGCATAGCCGAACTGCACAAAGCGCAGCGGCCGTGCGCCGGTGCTGCGGTCGGTGGGCAGGGCGGCCAGGCGCAGCAACTGGAAGTGTTCGGCGGCCAGCTCGGCCCAAGGCAGGGCAGGGTTTTCCTGGGGTTGTTCGGCCGGCTCTACGGCGGCGGGGGCGGTGGTCATCAGGCTTGTCCTCGGCTATGCCTGCTGTATCGGCAGGCTTGCCACGGACCTGAGCCTGTTTACGTCACGCCGAAGGCAAATGCTGGATGAACGTCACAATTCGCTCACCCAGCTCGCGCGCCAGCGGTAGCTCGGGGTTGAGGTAGCTGTCGCGCTGCTGGCTCATGTCCCTGGGGCTGATGCGCAGCATGTGGTTCATGCCGTCGATCAGCACAAGCTGCGCGTCCGGCTTGGCCGCCTTCAGCCGTTCGGCGTCGGTCACGTCCACCTGCACGTCGTTACGCCCCTGCACGATCAATGCGGGCATGGGCAGGCGAGCAAAGGCTGCCGCCGGGTTTTGCTGGAACAGCGAGATCAGGTAGGGCTGCACGCTGGGGCGGAACACCTGGCGCAGCGGCGCGGGTACTTCCAGGCTGGTTTGCCCGGCCTGCAGGCGGTCGAGCAGGGCGCTGCCACCGGCCAGTTGCCCCGGGGGCAGGCGCTGGGCCAGTTGTTCGCGCAGTACGTCGGCCAGCGGCCGGCCGCTGCCGGCCAAGGTGATCACCGCGCTGGCGCCGGCCTGTTCGGCGGCCAGGGTGGCGATCAGCGCGCCTTCGCTATGGCCGACCAGGATCAGCGGGCCGAAGCGCGGGTCGGCCTTCAGCTTGTGGCTCCAGGCGACCACATCGGCCACGTAGCGCTCCACGCTGAGGTCGCGCTCGTCGGGCGTGGCCGGCTGGCTGGCAGCCACCCCACGCTTGTCGTAGCGCACGCTGGCGATGTGCTCGTTGGCCAGTAGCAGGGCCAGGCGCTTGAGGTTGTCGACCCGGCCAGACGCAGGGTTGTTGCCGTCGCGGTCGGTGGGGCCGGAGCCTGCGATGATCAGCACCACCGGCGGCGGGGTGGCCTGTTGCGGCAGCAGCAGGCTGCCGTGCAGCACGCCTTGGCCGGTGTCCAGGTCGATCGGGCGTTGCAGCACAGTGGGGGCGGCAGCCTGGGCCAGGCCGGTGCACAGCAGGAAGAGCAAGGCGACAAGGCGCGACATCATGCGGTACTACATGGGGAGATGCAGCTTTGACCCAGTGTTTGCGGGAAGGTTCTAGGGCTGTGTGTCGCAGGATCGGCCCCATCGCCGGCAAGCCAGCTCCCACAGGTTTACCACAGGCCCAGGCATTGTAGATTACCTGTGGGAGCTGGCTTGCCGGCGATAGGGCCAGTACAGACAACCAATCCATCTGTATACTGCCGCTTTCGTCCATTTCAGGCAGAACTCGCGGAGCGTCCATGTCCGGTAATACCTACGGCAAGCTGTTCACTGTCACCACCGCTGGCGAAAGCCATGGCCCGGCGTTGGTCGCCATTGTCGATGGATGCCCGCCGGGCCTGGAAATTTCCCTGGCCGACCTGCAGCACGACCTCGACCGGCGCAAGCCCGGCACCAGCCGGCACACCACCCAGCGCCAGGAAGCCGACGAGGTAGAAATCCTCTCCGGCGTGTTCGAAGGCCGCACCACCGGTTGCTCGATCGGCCTGCTGATCCGCAACACCGACCAGAAGTCCAAGGACTACTCGGCCATCAAGGACCTGTTCCGCCCGGCCCACGCCGACTACACCTACCACCACAAGTACGGCATCCGCGACTACCGCGGCGGTGGCCGCAGCTCGGCCCGCGAAACCGCCATGCGCGTCGCCGCCGGTGCAATCGCCAAAAAGTACCTGGCCACCCAGGGCATCACCGTACGTGGCTACATGAGCCAGCTGGGCCCGATCGAAATCCCGTTCAAGACCTGGGAGTCGGTGGAGCAGAACGCCTTCTTCAGCCCCGACCCGGACAAGGTGCCGGAGCTGGAGGCGTACATGGACCAACTGCGCCGTGACCAGGACTCTGTGGGCGCCAAGATCACCGTGGTGGCCGAGGGCGTGATGCCGGGCCTGGGCGAACCGATCTTCGACCGCCTCGATGCCGAGCTGGCCCACGCGCTGATGAGCATCAACGCGGTCAAGGGCGTAGAAATCGGCGCCGGCTTCGCCAGCGTGGCCCAGCGCGGTACCGAGCACCGTGACGAGCTGACCCCGGAAGGTTTCCTCAGCAACAACGCGGGCGGCATCCTGGGCGGCATTTCCTCGGGCCAGCCGATCGTTGCCCACCTGGCGCTGAAGCCGACTTCCAGCATCACCACCCCAGGCCGCTCGATCGACATCGACGGCAACCCGGTGGACGTCATCACCAAAGGCCGCCACGACCCGTGCGTGGGCATCCGCGCCACGCCGATCGCCGAGGCGATGATGGCCATCGCGCTGATGGACCACCTGCTGCGCCACCGCGCGCAGAATGCCGATGTGAAGGTGACTACCCCGGTGCTGGGCCAGCTCTGATTCACCTGCACAGGCCCCTTCGCGGGCTTGCCCGCTCCCACAGGTATTACGCGGCCCTCAGGTCCTGTGATATCCCAGTGGGAGCGGGCAAGCCCGCGAAGAGGGCACTGCAGGACACAACATGATTGGCTGAACCCATGCCCGCAATTCCCTACTGGCGCCTGTCCAGCTTCTACCTCTTCTACTTCGCCTTGTTAGGCTCCACCGCCCCCTTCCTGGCGCTGTACTTCGACCACCTGGGTTTCTCCCCGGCGCGCATCGGCGAGCTGGTGGCCATTCCCATGCTGATGCGCTGCATCGCCCCCAACCTGTGGGGCTGGCTGGGCGACCGTACCGGCCAGCGCTTGCTGATCGTGCGCCTGGGCGCGTTGTCTACCCTGGCCACCTTCGCCCTGATCTTCTTCGGCAAAAGCTACGCCTGGCTGGCGCTGGTGATGGCCCTGCACGCCTTCTTCTGGCATGCGGTACTGCCGCAGTTCGAGGTCATTACCCTGGCGCACCTGCACGGGCAAACAGCGCGCTACAGCCAGGTGCGCCTGTGGGGGTCGATCGGCTTCATCCTCACGGTGGTTGGCCTGGGCCGTCTGTTCGAATGGCTGAGCCTGGACATCTACCCGGTGGCCCTGGTCACGATCATGGCCGGGATCGTCGCCGCCAGCCTGTGGGTGCCAAACGCCCAGCCGGTAGAGCAGGGGGAGCGCAGCGGCGCGGGTGGCTTTGTGCAGCAGTTGCGTGCCCCGGGGGTGCTCGCGTTCTACGCCTGCGTGGCGCTGATGCAGCTCAGCCATGGGCCGTATTACACCTTCCTTACTCTGCACCTGGAGCACCTGGGCTACAGCCGCGGTGCTATCGGCCTGCTGTGGGCGCTGGGGGTGGTGGCCGAAGTGCTGATGTTCATGGTCATGAGCCGCCTGTTCGCGCGCTTCAGTGTGCAACGCGTATTGCTGGTCAGCTTTCTACTGGCGGCGCTGCGTTGGTTGTTGCTGGGCAACCTGGCCCAGGAACCGGCCGTACTGATCTTCGCCCAGCTGCTGCACGCGGCCACCTTCGGTTGCTTTCACGCTGCCAGCATCGCTTTCGTGCAGGCCAGTTTCGGCGCCCGCCAACAGGGCCAGGGCCAGGCGCTGTACGCGGCGCTGTCGGGCACCGGCGGTGCGCTGGGGGCATTGTACTCGGGCTACAGCTGGAACCTGCTGGGCCCCACCTTCACCTTTGGTATGGCCAGTGCCGCAGCCTTGGCTGCAGCCGTTATCATTGCCCTTTGTTCGCAACCGACCAGGACCCGCCCCTGATGAGCATTCTCTGCGTTTTCCACCCCGCCAGCCCGGCACTGCCGAACAAGGTGCTGACCCACCACGCCGATATCGCCGCAACCCTGGCCGAGCAGGGCGTGCATTTTACCCACCGCGAGCATGGCCTGCGGGTGCGCCCTGGCACGGCTGAGGCCGAGGTCCTGGACACCTGCCGTGAGCATCTGGACCAGTTGATGACTGCACACGGCAGCAAGGCCTTCGTGGTGTTGAACCGCGACGGTGAAGACCCGGTGCAGGCCGATGTGCGCGATGAGCATGTGCATGATGCCGACGAGGTGTTTGCCGTGGTCAGCGGGCGTGCGCAGGTTGGCCTGCGGTTGGGCGACTGGGTGTATTCGGTGCTGTGCGAGAAAGGTGACCAGCTGGTGGTGCCGGCTGGGACGCGGCGCTGGGTAGAGCTTGGCGCTACGCCGTTTTGCCTGGCGTTGCGTTTGTATGGCAGCGAGCAGGGCGTGCAGGCGCGATTCACCGGGGATGTGACTGCGCGGGCGTTTCTGGGGATTGACGAGCTGTAATTGCTTGGCCGGCCCTATCGCCGGCAAGCCAGCTCCCACAGGTTGTGCGCAGGCCTTGAGACCGACGCGGTCAATGTGGGAGCTGGCTTGCCGGCGATGGGGCCAGTAGCAACACCATCAAACTCAGCGATAGGTCGGCAGGGCAAACCGTTGCTGGCTTTGCAGCATGGTAATCACTGGCAATTCACTGGCCTGTTCAGCCAGGTCACGGCGGATGGCGCTGATCGCCCAGGACAGTTGCTCGGCATTGTGCAGTTGCGAATAGGTCAGCACGCGGCGGGTGACTTTGTTGTCAGCGGCACGCAGAGTCAACAGCACGCCGCCATCAGGGCGGGCCTGGGTGCTCACCTGATAGGCCGGAAATACCGAAACGAACTTTTGCTGGATGAGGTCCATATCAACTCCTGACTGTGGTGTGGCAGACATGAGTTGATGGTTGCAGCGACCGTGCCAGAAATTGATTTTAAGAAAAACCCAATAAATACAGGCAGTTATGAGGTATTTGCAGCAGCGGTACCGTGCAGGTTGCATGGTCGTGCATTTTGCACAGTGCATTTTGCACGGATCGGGCGTTGGCTATCGGCCCTATAGAATCTGAACCTTTGACCGCAATGGCGTGCCTGACAAACACTTGGGCAATCATTTATGCCAGGAGGTTCCCGATGTCCAGCCAAACCCCGCCCGCCACCATGACCGACGACGAAACCGCTGCATTCGCCGAGCAAGTGTTCGAGCGTGCCCGCCAGGGCGACGCCGAAATGCTCGGGCGCCTGCTTGCCAGTGGCCTGCCGGCCAACCTGCGCAACCACAAGGGCGACACGCTGCTGATGCTGGCCAGCTACCACGGCCACCACGACGCGGTGCGGGTGCTGCTGGCGCAGGGCGCCGACCCGCTGTTAGCCAACGACAACGGCCAGCTGCCTATTGCCGGTGCTGCCTTCAAGGGTGACATGGCGATGATCCGCCTGCTGCTGGAGCACGGCGTGCCGGTGGACGCCGCTGCGCAGGACGGGCGCACCGCGCTGATGCTGGCGGCCATGTTCAATCGCTGCGAAATCCTTGACTACCTGCTGGCCCAGGGCGCCGACCCGGCGCGCCAGGATGCCCGCGGCGCCACCGCGCTGATGGCGGCGCAAACCATGGGCGCGGTGGACACTGCCGCGCGCCTGCAAGCGCTGGCCGGCTAACTGCCAGGGGGCATTTGCGGCTATCCTTGGCGACTTTTCACCCGTCGCAGGCCCCCTTTCATGAAAACTCAGTTGCTCGAATTCATCAGCCTCATTGGCGCCGGCTGCATGCGTGAGGCCGACATCGAGCGCGTCGCCGACGAGGCCGCCCAGGCCTACGCCGACCCGGCCGCTTTCCTGGCCGCCAACCCCGACATCAACTACGACGACAGCTTCCCCATCCCGCTGGGCGAATGGGTGGTGCTGGGCAGCCTGCCGGACACTGTGGTGTTCCAGGCTGACAGCTATCAGGACCTGTTCCAGCAGATCAGCGACTCGTTCGACAGCAGCGTGCCATTCACCCTCAAGCCCAAGCAACTGGCCCGCACCGAGCCACTGACTGCGCTCAACCGCATTCAGGTGCAGATGGGCGCATTGAACAAAGAGGCCGGTGGTTATGTGTTGCTCAACTTCAGCCAGTTGCTGGATGACGAGTTGCAGGTGGTGATGGTGGGGCAGAACGACCTGGCGCGGGTGCTGGAGCTGGGTGCCGAGCTGGGCATCAAGGTCGAGCCAGCCCTCGAAGCCCTGAAAGTCGCCGTACACATCTGATTTCATCGTTTGTTTCTTCGCGGGCAAGCCCGCGAAGAAGCCGGCACAGGCAACCTAAACACTCAACCCAGCGCGGTATCCAGAAACATCATCACCGCAAAACCACCCATCAAGCCCAGCGTGGCCGCTGTCTGGTGCCCGTTGCGGTGGGTTTCGGGGATCACCTCGTGGCTTACCACAAAGATCATCGCCCCCGCCGCCAGCCCCATGCTTATCGGGTAGGCGAGGGCAAAACCGGTCGAGATCCCCAGGCCGATCACCGCCCCCAGCGGCTCCATCAGCCCAGACCCTATGGCAACCAGCGCAGCTTTCATGTTCGACAGCCCGGTGGCGCGCAAGGCCAGGGCCACGGCCAGGCCTTCGGGTATGTCCTGGATGGCGATGGCGCTGGTCAGCGGCAGGCCGATGTTCATGTCGCCATTGGCGAAGCTCACGCCGATCGCCATGCCTTCGGGCAGGTTGTGCAAGGTGATCGCCAGTACAAACAGCCACACCCGGCTGATACGCTCGGCCTCGGGGCCGCACGGGCCGGTGCTTTCATGCTCATGCGGGGTGAAACGGTCCAGGCCCAGCATCAGCAACACGCCCAGGCCCATGCCCAGCACCACGGTAAAGGCCGCTGCGGGGCCGTTGCCGGTGATCTCGCGGGCGGCGTCCAGGCCCGGCAGAATCAGCGAAAACGAACTGGCGGCCAGCATCATGCCGGCGGCAAAACCCAGCATCACATCCTGGTTGCGGGCGCTGACATCGCGCAGCACCACGGCCAGCACCGCACCCAGCGCGGTGGCGCCAAAGCCGGACAACCCACCCAGCACGGCCAGGTGCAGGTTATCGGCATGGTCGCCGTTCACCGCGTTCCAGAAGCTGGCCGCCAGCAATGCGAGCACCGCCAGCAGGCTCAACCCCAGGCCGGCACTGAGCCAGGGCGTGTTGGCAACCTGCTGGCGCCAGGCGTGCAGCAGTGAAGGTGGGGCGGCGCTTTGGCTGTGTGCGGGGGGCATGCGAACCTCGAATCAATTAATGCAGTCAGTCTACTCAGGGACCTGCGCCAACGGCCAAGGATTCCCTTCTATTGGTGCGATAGCTGGCTATGCTGTGCAGCAAAGCCTCTGGACAGGAGTTTAGGCATGGGGTCTACATTCAACAGCCTGGTCGGGCTGATCATTCTGGCGCTGGATATCTGGGCCATCCTCAATGTGATCAAGAGTGGCAGCGAGGTGGGTATCAAGGTGTTGTGGATCTTGTTGATCGCCCTGTTGCCGGTGGTGGGGCTGGTGATCTGGGCGATTGCCGGGCCGCGGGGGAATGTGCGCATCTGAACGCCTATGCCGGCCTTTCGCGGGCTTGCCCGCTCCCACAGGTACTGCGCCGCTCTCAAGAGTTGTGGGGCTCCTGTGGGAGCGGGCAAGCCCGCGAAAAGGCCGGCACAGACAAAAGCCGCAACATCCCAGTGACAAAATTTTCACATTGGTTTAAACAGAATCCGCACCCGCACAATGCTGCGTTGGTCTAGCACCAGCGCCTCTTCGCAAACCGCAATCCTAGGACCTTCCCATTCATGGCTAACACGGACGCCTTGAAGCAACAGGGCGCGCGAACGTCGTTTTCGCCGACCCTGAAATCCCACTTGGCCTACACGCTGCTCAGCGGCCTGGTGATCATGCTGATGCTCAGCCTGGTGCGCCTGGCGCTGCTGGTCTACAACAGCGACATGATCGGCGATACCCCTTATTCGACTGTCGCCGAAGGCTTCCTCAACGGCTTGCGCTTCGACCTGCGGGTAGTGGTTTACCTCAGCATCCCGCTGCTGCTGGCCATCCTCAGCCCCTGGGCCATGGCCCGGCGTGGCGTGTTCCGTTTCTGGCTGACCCTCACCTCGAGCGTGGTGATGTTCCTCGGCCTGATGGAACTGGACTTCTACCGCGAGTTCCACCAACGCCTCAACGGCCTGGTGTTCCAGTACATCAAGGAAGACCCGAAAACCGTCATGAGCATGCTCTGGTACGGCTTCCCTGTCGTGCGCTACCTGCTGGCCTGGGCCTTCGGCACCTGGCTGCTGAGCTTGCTGTTCAAAGGTATCGACCGCGCCACCCGTGGCGATGGCCTGCACCGCGCT
This sequence comes from Pseudomonas sp. BP01, assembly GCF_022760795.1. NCBI lineage: Bacteria > Pseudomonadati > Pseudomonadota > Gammaproteobacteria > Pseudomonadales > Pseudomonadaceae > Pseudomonas > Pseudomonas sp. BP01. The sequence goes on along the minus strand of NZ_JAFBKA010000016.1, from coordinate 9,783 downwards.
GCCCCGTGGTACAACCGCCTGGCGGTGTTCATGGTGATTCTGCTGGTGGCCGTGGTCGCTGCCCGTGGCACCCTGCGTCAAGGCCCGCCAATGCGCTGGGGTGATGCCTTTACCACCGACTCCAACTTCGTCAACCAGCTGGGCCTGAACGGCACCCTGACCCTGATCGACGCCGCCAAGAGCCGCTTCGGCGAAGACCGCGCCAACATCTGGAAGCCGGTACTGGAGCAGAACGTGGCCACGCAAAGCGTGCGCGAACAGCTGCTGACCGCCAACGACACCCTGGTCGATGCCGACGAGGCTGCCATCCGCCGCGACTTCCTGCCGCCGGCCGAACGCACCCTGCCGATCAAGAACGTGGTGGTGATCCTGATGGAGAGCTTTGCCGGCCACTCGGTGGGTGCGCTGGGCAGCCCCAACAACATCACCCCGTACTTCGACAAGCTGGCCAAAGAAGGCCTGCTGTTCGACCGCTTCTTCTCCAACGGCACCCATACCCACCAGGGTATGTTCGCCACCATGGCGTGCTTCCCCAACCTGCCAGGTTTCGAATACCTGATGCAGACCCCGGAAGGCGGCCATAAGCTGTCTGGCCTGCCGGCACTGCTCAGCGCCCGTGATTACGACGACGTGTACGTCTACAACGGTGATTTTGCCTGGGACAACCAGTCCGGGTTCTTCGGCAACCAGGGCATGACCACCTTCATTGGCCGTAACGACTTCGTCAACCCGGTGTTCTCCGACCCGACCTGGGGCGTGTCCGACCAGGACATGTTCGACCGCGGCAACGAGGAACTGGCCAAGCACGACGGCAAGAAGCCGATCTACGCGCTGCTGCAGACGCTGTCCAACCACACCCCGTATGCGCTGCCCAAAGACCTGCCGGTCGAGAAGGTCACCGGGCAAGGCCGCCTGGACGAGCACCTCACTGCCATGCGTTATTCGGACTGGGCGCTGGGCCAGTTCTTCGAGAAGGCGCGTAAAGAGCCTTACTTCAAGGAAACCCTGTTCGTCATCGTCGGCGACCATGGCTTTGGCAACCACCAGCAGGTCACCGAACTGGACCTGGGCCGTTTCAACGTGCCGCTGCTGCTGATTGCCCCGGGCATTCAGGAGAAGTTTGGTGCGGTGAACCACACGGTGGGCACCCAGGTCGACATCGTTCCGACCATCATGGGCCGCCTGGGTGGCGCGGCCCGCCACCAGTGCTGGGGCCGCGACCTGCTCAACCTCCCTGAGGGCGACCAGGGCGTGGGCATGATCAAGCCGTCGGGCAGCGAGCAGATCGTTGGCCTGGTGCAAGGCGACCGCATCCTGATCGAGTCCAAGGACATGACCCCGCGCATGTATCGCTACCAGCTGGGCAGCGAGTTCAAGGCCGAACTGATCGAAAGCCCGGACCAGCCGGAAATGCTGAAAAAGCTGGAAGCGTACATCCAGACGGCGACCAAGAGCCTTTTGGATAACACAGCCGGTGTGGTGCACGGCACGCCGAAGTAAGGCTGCAAAAGGGCCGCTTTGCGGCCCATTCGCGGGGCAAGCCCGCTCCCACAGGGATATCATCGCAATCCCGCCGTTGATATCTCTGTGGGAGCGGGCTTACCTCGCGAAGAGGCCCTTACAGACTGAACATTCTCCCAGCCCCAAGGTCAGTTGATCAGGCATCACACCTTGGTGTCTCTGGATTGGGAGGACTTGTTCAATGAAAGCGTGGGAAGTCACCTTTGCCGATCAAAAAGGCGAACCGTCCACCGTAGTGCTGCGGGCTGAGCTGCGCCCCAGCGAAGAGGAAGCCGCGCGGGCCATCCGTTCGCAACTGTTCCCGGTAATGGACGAGCTGGACCTCAACGACTTCCAGGACCGCACCATTTCCCCGACCGCCCGCTGGCTCAAGGAGCATAGCGGGGTGACCATCACCAGCATTCACGAAGCGCCCTGACCCACACGTTTGCGTGGCGCCTGTTCAGGCGCTACGATGAGTGAAGGTGCCCCCCTATTCTGCGGGTTGGCACCGCTTCAATTCGCGTCTTGCATCAGCTCGAACTGCTCGGCCATTGATTGCCGGCAGGTGCGTAGTGCACGGAAAGTCTATCCATTGCGTTATTCAGGAGGACGATTCATGAGCAGCCAGAACGACGATATCAGCAGCAACGTCCTGCGCCAGATGAAGGCAGGCGGTTTCGACTTCACCCAGATCCACCCCATCGAGTTCTATGCCGTATTCCCCGACGAGGCAGGGGCCCGCCGCGCCGCCGGGCAATTTCGTGGCGAATCGCTCAATGCCCAGGTGAAGGAGCTGGGCGACGGTGCCTGGCACCTTGAACTGAGCAAGGTCATGTACGCCACCTATGGCGGTATTGGTGACTTTGAAGAGACCTTTGAGCAGCTGGTGACACCTTATGGGGGGGAGGTGGAAGGGTGGGGCGTCAAGCACGAACGGCAGACCGCCTGAAGGTATCCGTTGCCTTTTTCGCGGGGCTCCCAGAGGTATCTCACAATGTCTAGCCCTGTGGTGATCCTGTGGGAGCGGGCAAGCCCGCGAAAAAGCACACGCTGTTCTTACGGTTTGCGCCCGGCCATATGCCCCAGATAGGCCAGCAACGCATCCAGTTCCTGTTCACTCAGCACACTTTCAGTAAACCCCGGCATCTTCGCCTGTGGCCACTGCCGCAGGCGTTGCGGGGCGCGAATCAATTTGCGCAGATAACCCGGTTGAAAATACTCGGTCGGGTTGTGCGGCACATTCAAATCCGGCCCCATCTGCGCATCCCCAGCACCGTTCAGGCGGTGGCACGCCATGCAATTTTGCTGGAACAAGGCAAAGCCCTGGCGCACGGGGCTGTCGGCTGGCAACTTCGGGTCGGGCAGCAAGGCCGGGAACCGTGTTTCGACAGCGGCCAGTTTACGCAGGGTGGAAATCTGGAACGGCCACTGCTCCGGGCGGATGCCGCTGGCCTGTGGCTGGGTCCACACCAGGTAGAACGGCCCCGCGCTGGGTTTGCCCTTGCCCAGTGCCGGCCACGGCTTGCCGGGGTCCTCTACGGCCAACCAGGCCCGTGCCGGCCCTTGCTGCAGCAACGGTGCGGCGGGCATTTCGGCGGCAAAGCCGTCCAATGCCACAGCCTGCAGATGATCGCCAGCGTTCACGCCTTCCAGGAGCGTGGCCAATGGCACCGCCCGATAGTGCATGGGGCGTTTGTACGAAACATCCTGATTGACGCTGATTTCCTCGGCCTGCGGGTGGCTCAGCAGTTCGGCGCTGCTCCACTGGCGCGTGCTGGCGCCCAATTCCAGGTGCAGTTGCGCCGCCGAAAGCGGCAGGCTCAGGCACAACGCAAGTAGGACAAGGCAGTGGCGCATGGGCAATCTCCAACCATCAAGGCCGGCAGGTTACCTGTGCGCTGCCCATTGGCGCCACCGCCACTGTCAGCCGAACAAACGTGTCAGGTTCGGCAAGATCAACAGTAAAGTGGTGGCAAAGAGAATGAGCCCAGCTTGGCGAATTTTCGATTGTCTGAACATGGCGGACCGCCTTCTTGTTGTTATTCCTGAATACCCGTTGGCTTCCTTGTCGCGCTTCGGGTCGATCACAGTGGCACCGCGTGGCGCCTTGACTGCCTGCCTCTTGAAAGTGGATATACAACCAACAGTAGGGTGTGTGTGATCCATGTTTGAGAACCCTTTGTTCTAATTGTGTGGCTCTATGATTGCCATTGGCTATGAGGCCATGTGCTATCTGGCTGGCATGCTCTGACTAGACAGTGGCGCAGGCGCCAGCCAGGTACCCACAAAATGTGACCGTTCGTCAGTGCAGCCTACTTGCTTGTACGTGTCTTTCGCGTCAGTCTCTACAGCAGATTCCCACCCATGTCGTTCAGGACTACCCCTATGTCGTTACGCATCTGCATCCTTGAAACCGATGTCCTGCGACCGGAGTTGACGGCGCAGTACCAGGGCTACGGCAGGATGTTCGAGCAGCTTTTCTCGCGTCAGCCGATCGCCGCCGAATTTTGTGTCTACAACGTGATGCACGGCGACTACCCCGCCGACAATGAAGTGTTCGATGCTTACCTTGTGACGGGCAGCAAGGCCGATTCGTTTGGTACCGATGCCTGGATCCAGACGCTCAAGGCTTACTTGCTGAAGCTTTACGAGCGTGGCGAGAAGCTGCTGGGTGTGTGTTTTGGCCATCAGTTGCTGGCATTGACCCTGGGCGGCAAGGCCGAGCGGGCAGAGAAGGGCTGGGGCGTGGGCATCCATCGCTACTCGCTGGCGGCCCATGCGCCGTGGATGGACCCGGAGGTGTCGGAGCTGACCTTGCTGATCAGCCACCAGGACCAGGTGACCGAATTGCCCGAAGGCGCCACGGTCATTGCTTCAAGCGATTTCTGCCCGAATGCGGCGTACCACATTCGTGACCAGGTGCTGTGCTTCCAGGGCCACCCGGAGTTCGTGCACGACTACTCTCGCGCCCTGCTGGATGCCCGCCAGGAGTACCTGGGGGATGAGGTGTACCACAAGGCCGTGGCCAGCCTGGCCACCGAGCACCAAGGCGACCTGGTGGGGGAGTGGATGATGCGCTTTGTCCAGCAGCCTACGAGGAAGCATAACGCGGCGTAGTGGCGGGGGCTGCCTTGCAGCCCATTCGCCGGCAATCTCAGAGCCAGCCAGATTTCTTGAAGCTGGCAAACAGCCCCGTACACCCCAGCACGATCACTCCCAGTACCCCGAAGTACCCGTAGTGCCACCCCAGCTCCGGCATGTTCTGAAAGTTCATCCCGTAAATCCCCGCAATCGCCGTAGGGAACGCCAGGATCGCCGCCCAGGCCGCAAACTTGCGTTGCACGATGCTCTGGCGTGACGACTCCAGCAGCATGCCGATTTCGATGGTCTGGCTGGCGATGTCGCGGATGCTGACCAGGTCTTCCATCTGCCGTGTCACGTGGATCTGCACATCACGAAAATAAGGGCGCATGTTCTTGTCGATAAACGGGAAGCTCAGGCGCTGCAATTCCTCGCTTATCTCCACCATGGGCGCCACATAGCGGCGCAGGCGCAGGATGTCGCGGCGCAGGCTGTGCAGGCGGCGGATATCATCTTCCTGCAACGAGCCGCCAAGCACGCTTTGCTCCAGCTCTTCGATCTCACCATGAATGGCCTCGCTGACCGGTTGGTAGTTCTCGGTGACGAAGTCGAGCAGGGCGTACAGCACAAAGTCTTCACCGTGCTCCAGCAGCAGCGGCCGTGCCTCGCAGCGCTGGCGCACCAGGGCGTAGGATTTGGAGTGGCCGTTACGGCAGGTGATGATGTAGCCGTTGCCGGCGAAGATATGCGTTTCGATGAACTCCAGCTTGCCTTCATGGCGCACTGGCGAATAGGTGACGATGAACAGCGCGTCGCCAAAGGTTTCCAGCTTGGGCCGGCTGTGCTTTTCCAGGGCGTCTTCGATGGCCAGTTCGTGCAGGTTGAACTGGCATTGCAGGTTGGCCAGTTCCTCGGCATTGGGCTCTTCCAGGCCGATCCACACAAAGTGCCCCGGCTTGCGCGCCCACTCGCTGCCTTCGTCGATGCTGATGTTGGTGACCTTTCTGCCGGCGCTGTACACCGCCGATGCCACGACTCGACCCATGGTTGCCCGCTTATTCCGGTTGAACACGGGGTACAGCTTGGGCCGTACCCGGCCCAAGAGCAACCCGCTTCAGGCCAGCTCGTGTTCCATGCGGTCGATGCATTGCTGCATCTGCATCCGGCACTGCTCGATCAGCGCCGGGATGTCCCTTTGGGTCATGCCGGTGGTGGCAATGGGGGGAAGCGAGCGCACCACCACCGTGCGCTGGCGCCAGCTGTTCAGGCCCATGCGCCTGGCGTAGCGGCTGACGCACACCGGCACAATCGGCACACCCGCCTCGATGGCGATGTGGAACGCGCCTTTCTTGAATGCCAGCAAGTCTTCGCCAGGGTTACGTGTGCCTTCGGGGAACACCCAGATCGAGGTGTCGTCCTGCAGCACGCGGGTGGTTTTCTGCAGCGCCTTGCGTGCCTGGTAGCTGTTCTTGCGGTCGATCAGCACGTTGCCGCCCAGCCAGAACAGCTGGCCGAACAGCGGCACCCAGCCCAGGCTTTTCTTGCCGATGGCCACGGTGCGTTGTGGCACTACCTGGCCCACCACGAACAGGTCGAAGTTGGATTGGTGGTTGGCGATGATCACGCAACCGGGGGGCTGGTCCCATAGCGGGCCGACCTCGGCCTTGACCTTGATACGCATCAGCCAGGTAGCCGGCCGGCTGTAGAGGTGGGCGAATATGCGGCTGTTGTCGGGGTTGAAGGGGCGGCACAGGCCAATGACCAGGCCCACGACGCCAACCACAAGGAAATGCAGCGCCAGCAGAAGCATGCGCAAGGAATAAAGCATGGTACGACTCACACCAGACAGTCGCCGGAGTGTACGGGTGTGCACTGATTCGGGCAAACCTTGGTGTAGGTCTGGGCCGGCCCTTTCGCGGGCACGCCCGCTCCCACAGGATTACCACAATGCCTGAAGATTATGGTTTTTCGTGTGGGAGCGGGCGTGCCCGCGAAGAGGCCGGTGCGCCTAGCCCATATGCTGCTGGTCCAGCTCGATCGCCTTGTCCAGCGCCTCCAGCAGGCCTTTGCGCACTTTCAGCTTGGTGTTCTTGTGCGCCAGCATGTTCAGCTTCTTCAATTCACGCGCTGCTGTCAGTGCCGCTTCTTGCAGCTGCTCGGCCGGCACCACTTTGTCGAGGAAGCCGGCATCAACCGCCGCGTGTGGGTCGAACACTTCGGCATTGATCACCGAGCGGTGGAAAGCTGAGCGGCGCAGGCGGTCGCGGGCCAGTTCGATACCGGCATGGTGCATGGTCATGCCGATCTGCACTTCGTTCAGGCACACCTTGTACGGCCCTTCGACGCCAATGCGGTAATCGGCCGACAGCAGCAGGAAGGCGCCTTTGGCCACAGCATTGCCCGGGCAGGCGACCACCACCGGGAACGGGTGCGACAGCAGGCGGCGGGCGAGGGTGGAGCCGGCGGTGACCAGGCTGATGGCCTCTTTCGGGCCGTTGGTCATTACCTTGAGGTCGTAACCCCCCGACAGGATGCCTGGCTGCCCGGTGATGATCACCACTGCACGGTCTTCGATCGCGCGGTCGAGCGCGGCGTTGAAGGCGGTGATGACGTCCGGCGAGATGGCGTTGACCTTGCCGTTGTTCAGGGTCAGGGTGGCGATGCCGTCTTCGGCGTGGTAGGTAATCAGCTCGCTCATGGCAGAGTCCTTTTGTTGGCGTGGCGATGACGTTACCCAGCGCCAGAGGCCAGGTAAAGCAGCAAGGCTGACTGGTCGGTCAGCGTTCAACGCAGCGCAAATGCAAATACATGAAAAATTTGAAAAAAGTGCTTGCCAAAGGGAATGTCTTTCACTAAATTAGCGCACCTCGACGGGCCGCAAGGCTTGAAGAGAAACGGTGAAGTGTCCGAGTGGTCGAAGGAGCACGCCTGGAAAGTGTGTATACGAGAAATCGTATCAAGGGTTCAAATCCCTTCTTCACCGCCACATTCTACGAAGAGCCCCCGCGCTGAAAAGTCCGGGGGCTTTTTGTTTTTGGGCCTTTGGGGCCGCAAAGCGGCCCCAAGATTTCAAAAGTTGACCGAAGCCGAAAGCCGAGCGGTACGCGGCGCGCCCTGGAACAGATAGTTATCCCCCAGGTAGTCCCCCACATCGCGCCAGTAACGCTTGTCGAACACGTTATCCACCGTCAGGCGCAGTACCGTGTCATATCCGCCAATGCGCCGCTGATACCGGCTACCCACATCGAACACGGTATACCCGCCAACCTCCACGTTCCCCGCCTGGCTCGCATACTTGCTGGCGCTGTACCGCGCCCCGCCCAGCAGTGCCAAGCCCGGTACCGGAAGGGTGTATTGCGCCTGCAGCGCCGCCCGCAACTTGGGCACGTTGATCGCCTGGTGCCCTTCATAGGCCTCGGTACCGCTGTTTTGCACCCGTGCACGAATGGCTGCGGCGCTGGCTTGCACTTGCAGGTTCTGGCTCACCCAGCCGCTGGCGCCCAGCTCCAGGCCGGTGTTTTTCTGCTGGCCTTGCTGCACGTAGGTGAAATTGCCAGCACCGTCCGGGCGTGCGTACTGGTAGGCCTGGCGGATCTGGAACAGCGCAGCGCTGAAGCTCAAGCCTTCCCAGTCGTGCTTGAGGCCCAGCTCCAGTTGGTGTGAGGTGGTGGGCGCGAGGATTTCGGCGGCGTTGCTGGCAAACCAGGGTGCCGTGCCGCCGGCAGACAGGCCCTTGGCGTAGCTTGCGTATAGCGTGGTGTCTGGCTGCGGCTTGTAGATAAGCGCAGCATTGGGCAGCAACTGGTATTGACGGGTATGGCGGCCGGCAACACCGTTTTCGTCCCAGGTCTTTTCATCCAGGCGCACTTCACGGGCGCCCAGCACGGTCTGCCACTGTTCGTTGACGCTGATGCGGTCGCTGACGAACAGGCCATACTGGCGGCTGTCCAGTCGGCGTTCACTGGCGCCGACGGGTTTGTCGGACGGATCGAAGGCAGGGGCCCCGGTGTAGATGTTGCCAGTGCCCAGCCACTCGTTGTAGTACGGCCGCTGATCCAGCGTGCGCCGCTGAGCACTGGTACCCACGGTCAGCTCATGCCCCACGCCCAGCGCATCGAAGTGCCCGTTGAGCATGGCCTGGGCCTCATCGGTGCGGCGGGTGTCGTCGGGGCTGCGGAAGTCGTAGATGTCGTAGTCGCCGTTGCTGCCAAAGAACGCGCCTTCGCTCGAACCCCAGGCAAACGCGCTGTAATCGTCGATCACCACCTGGCTGCGCGAGGCACTCAAGGTGCCGGTCCAGGCCTCGTTGAAGCGGTACTCGAAGCGCCCGCCCAGGTTCAGCGAGTCGTTTTGCACAGGCTTTGCCCAATCCTGGTAAGCCAGGCGGTCGTCCGGGTCGATGCCGTGGGGCACTTCGGTGCCACCCAGCAGTTGATAACCCGGCACCGAGCGCTGCTCGCGGTGCTGGTATTCGGCATCCAGCTGCAGGGTGGCATCCGGGCTGATCTGCCAGTCGAAGGCCAGCGAAGCGAAGTCGCGTTTGCCATCTGCCTGTTCGACGTAGGAGCGGATGTCTTCATGGGCGAGGTTGGCGCGCAGGCCGAACTGTTTTTCGCTGCCGAACCAGCCACCCAGGTCGGTGGCCAGGTAGCGTTCGCCTTGTTCGTTGGTCGACACCGTGACGCTGCGCACATCCTCGGCGCGTTTGGTTACGTAGTTGATCAGGCCGCCCGGCTCCGACACACCGCTTTGCAGCCCCGACAGGCCCTTTAGCAGCTCTACCTGCTGCTTGTTCTCCAGGGCCACGCTCTGTTCGCCGGCGATGGTCTGGCCGTTGATGCGGTAGCTGCTGGCGGCATTCAGCTCGAAGCCCCGTACGTTGAAGTTTTCGTAGTAGCCGATGGGGGCATAGCTTTCGCCAACCGAGGCATCGCTTTGCAGCACTTCGCTGAGCTTGCGCACCTGGCGGTCTTCCAGCAGTTGCTGGCTGAAAACGCTGACCGAGGCGGGGGTGTCGAGCAAGGGCGCTGCCTGGAAGCCGGCCACCGCTGCCTGGCGGGCCTGGTAGCCGTCATTGGCATAGGTATCGGACACCTGCAACGGGGCCAGCACCACGCTGTCTTCGGCGAGTACATGGGGGCAATGCAGGGCCAGGCCCAGGCTGAGCAGGCTCAGGGGCAGGCGGGGGTGACACGGGGG
>NZ_JAFBKA010000169.1:0-215 GCF_022760795.1 Pseudomonas sp. BP01 | reverse complement strand
CGGCAGCGAAGAAACGCCGCTGTCATCGATGGCAACGACATCCAGCAGTTCGCCGTTGGCTTGAGCAGGATTCAGCTCGATGCTGAACGTGCCATCGGCATTGGCGATGGCGCTGCCGATCAGGGTGCCGTTGGCGTCATGCACCTCCACGCGAGTACCGGCAGGCGCGGAACCGGTGAGGGTGGTGCCGTCGGCATCGATGGCCAGGTTGCNNG
>NZ_JAFBKA010000168.1:0-216 GCF_022760795.1 Pseudomonas sp. BP01 | reverse complement strand
CCTGCGGCCGGCACCAGCGAAACCCTCTGGCTGAAATGGCTAGAGGATCCAGACAGCCCACCCTACCGCGCATTGCTGATGCGCGACCATACGTTGTTGGCTGGCCTGCTTCCCAGCTTTTCTGCTGCCGAAACCATCAACTGGAATGACAGCGACAAGCTTTACTCGATGCTGAGCAAAATCATCGCCAGGGACGATGCCGGCTTGCGCATGCGC
>NZ_JAFBKA010000167.1:0-219 GCF_022760795.1 Pseudomonas sp. BP01 | reverse complement strand
TGCGATGGCGACGCTGACTCACCTTTTCGCCCTTACGGCGAGTCACTTTTTGTCAAACGCGACAAAAAGTAACCAAAAAACGCTGCGCTCCCATCATCCGGCCCCTGCGCTGCGCTCCGGGGTTCCCTCACTCCGGCCTCGCTCCCGGGAGGACCGCGCTGCAGGCCCCATCCTGGGGCCCAGCGCTTGACGGGCATCCATGCCCGTCACCTCCCTTCG
>NZ_JAFBKA010000166.1:0-219 GCF_022760795.1 Pseudomonas sp. BP01 | reverse complement strand
ATGACCTACTCTCACATGGGGAAACCCCACACTACCATCGGCGATGCATCGTTTCACTGCTGAGTTCGGGATGGGATCAGGTGGTTCCAATGCTCTATGGTCGTCAAGAAATTCTGTAGCCAGAATGCCCAGATGGACAGCCCAGCGAATTCGGATATGCGATATTTGTGGTTTGTTGCGAACTTTCGGTTCGTGTCATCTTCACCACCGCAATCTGCG
>NZ_JAFBKA010000165.1:0-220 GCF_022760795.1 Pseudomonas sp. BP01 | reverse complement strand
AAGAAACGCCGCTGTCATCGATGGCAACGACATCCAGCAGTTCGCCGTTGGCTTGAGCAGGATTCAGCTCGATGCTGAACGTGCCATCGGCATTGGCGATGGCGCTGCCGATCAGGGTGCCGTTGGCATCGTGTACCTCCACGCGGGTACCCGCAGGGGCGGAACCGGTGAGGGTGGTGCCGTCGGCATCGATGGCCAGGTTGCTCGGGCTGTCTGGCGC
>NZ_JAFBKA010000164.1:0-221 GCF_022760795.1 Pseudomonas sp. BP01 | reverse complement strand
AATGGTAGGTCTGGGCAGATTTGAACTGCCGACCTCACCCTTATCAGGGGTGCGCTCTAACCAACTGAGCTACAGACCTATAACAGGGTCGCGTTTACAGCATCGTCTTTTACAATGAATCAAGCAATTCGTGTGGGAGCTCATCAGCAGGCTGATGTCGTCGATTAAGGAGGTGATCCAGCCGCAGGTTCCCCTACGGCTACCTTGTTACGACTTCACCC
>NZ_JAFBKA010000163.1:0-223 GCF_022760795.1 Pseudomonas sp. BP01 | reverse complement strand
CGGCGATGGGCTCCCACCTTGACCGTGCCGGCCCGAGCTCATGCTTTCGGCTTAGACAAGCTCTGGCTTGTACAAAGCCCATGGGCTTGCTCGGCACCTGTGGGAGCTGGCTTGCCGGCGATGGGCTCCCACCTTGACCGTGCCGGCCCGAGCTCATGCTTTCGGCTTAGACAAGCTCTGGCTTGTACAAAGCCCATGGGCTTGCTCGGCACCTGTGGGAGCT
>NZ_JAFBKA010000162.1:0-226 GCF_022760795.1 Pseudomonas sp. BP01 | reverse complement strand
GAACCCCGGAGCGCAGCGCAGGGGCCGGATGATGGGAGCGCAGCGTTTTTTGGTTACTTTTTGTCGCGTTTGACAAAAAGTGACTCGCCGTAAGGGCGAAAAGGTGAGTCAGCGTCGCCATCGCAAATGGCCTATGCGCGAGCTAAAAACCAGCGCTGTTTCGCTGTTCGCTTTCAGGTGCGGGCATCAACAATGCGGTCAACATTCATTTTCAAAGGTGGCGCTT
>NZ_JAFBKA010000161.1:0-227 GCF_022760795.1 Pseudomonas sp. BP01 | reverse complement strand
AGAGCCTGCGCGTTACCTGTGGGAGCCGGGGCTGCTGTGCTGCCCATTGCCTGCAAGCCGCCCCCCATAGGAACACATCAAGTCCAGAGCCTGCGCGATACCTGTGGGAGCTGGCTTGCCGGCGATGGGCTGCGAAGCAGCCCCAATTTCACCGATCCTGGCTGAACTCGATCACGAACCGTGTCCAGCCACCTTCACATTCCGCCCGAATGCACCCGCCATGGGCC
>NZ_JAFBKA010000160.1:0-228 GCF_022760795.1 Pseudomonas sp. BP01 | reverse complement strand
ACCTGGACAAGACCCCGGTCAGCACCCAGGTCACCGATGAGCCAGGCACCCCGGGCAATGAAGGCGACCTGGTCAAGGTCACCATCACCGCCGACCAGACGTCGGTGGCGGAAAACGTCAAACCGACGTTCACCGTGCACATCAACCAACCGCTGGGCCACGACCTGGTCGTGACCCTGAGCAACAATGCTCAAGTCACCATCAAGGCCGGTGAGACCAGCGCACCGT
>NZ_JAFBKA010000015.1:0-163401 GCF_022760795.1 Pseudomonas sp. BP01 | reverse complement strand
AGCCAGCTCCCACAGGTTAGCTACTGCCCTTGGGCAACGCTGCACCTGTGGGAGCTGGCTTGCCGGCGATAGGGCCGGTACAGGCTTATTTACGGGCTTTGAGGATGACGAACTTGGGCGTCGCCGCCACCTGCTCCACACCCCGGAACAACCGCGCCAGCTTGCTGTGATAGCCCAGGTGGCGGTTACCCACGATATACAACGCCCCACCCACCACCAGCGCTTCGCGCGCCTGCTGGAACATGCGCCAGGCAAGGAAATCGCCCACCACCTGCTGCTGGTGGAACGGCGGGTTGCACAGCACCACATCGAGCGACTGCTTCTCCACCCCGGCCAACCCATCGGCTGCGATGAAGGTCGCCGGGCGTCCGCCCAGCGCGGCTTGCCAGTTTTCCTGCGCCGACTGCACCGCCATGTACGATTCGTCGACCAGCGTGTACTGGGCATCCGGATTGGCCAGAGCGCTGGCAATTGCCAGCACGCCATTGCCGCAGCCCAGGTCCGCAACCCGTGCGTTGCCCAGGTCGCGTGGCAAATGCGGCAGGAACGCCCGGGTGCCGATATCCAGGCCTTCACGGCAGAACACGTTGGCGTGGTTGACCAGTTCCAGCGCCGGCGCGTCGAGGCGGTAGCGGCTAGGGTAGGGCGAGCTTGCGGCCGGCCGTTCGGCCAGCGTTGCGGTCAGCAGGCGGGCCTTTTTCTGCGCCAGCGAAGCCTGCACCGGGCCTATGTACTTTTCCATCAGGTCGCCGGCTGCGTGGGGCAAGTGCTTGATCATTGCCCCGGCAATCACTTGCGCGCCAGGCGCCAGGTGGCCCTGCAGGCGGATCAGCTGTTCTTCAAGCAGGGCCAGGGTCTTGGGCACGCGCACCAGCACCCGGTCGAACGGGCCTTGCCAATGTTCGCTGGCCGGCACGAAGGGCACGCTGTCGAACGGCAAGCCGTTGCGCACCAGGTTCTTTTCCAGGGCCAGGTGCGCCAGGTGCGAATCGCCGCTGCTGACCACCTGCAGCCGGCCTGCCAGGCTGGCGGCCAGGGCACCGAAGCTGTCATTGAGCACCAGCACCCGGCAGCTGGCGTCGGGTGCCTGTGCGTGCAACTGCGCAAGCAGGTACTCGTCGGCGGCATCGAAAGCCTGCAGTGGGTCGTTGGCCTGTTCCGGCTGGCGGATCAGGTCGAGTTCGGCGTAGGGGGTGGTCAACAGGGGCATGGCGTCTGGCTCGGGTATGAAACTGCCCGTTGCGGTTCGCCCCGGGCTTTGCCGGGCAATTCTACAGGGCTTTGCCCAAGGTCGCAGGTTTGAGGGTCAGATCCAGCCACGCAGGGCGGCGATGGCGATGGCGCCGGCCTTGTTGGCGGCGTTGGTCTTGGTAATCACGCTGCGGATATGGAAGTTCACCGTGCTCTGCGACAGTGAGAGGATGCACGCCACATCGGCTGCGGTCTTGCCGGCGGCCGACCATTTCAGGACTTCCAGTTCTCGCTCGCTCATTTTAGGTTGCGGTGGGCACAGTGCGTTCAGGTGGTGTTCGCCGAGTACTGCATGCAGGGTATGGCACAGCCACTGAACGCTGCCGGCCTTGTCGTAAAGCTCGACGATGTCGATTTTTTCGGCTGGCCTGGCCACGCTGATCTGGCTTTCGTTGTGCTGCAGGTCGTGCAGTGATTGCGTCCAGCCATGGCGCAAGCCGTGCAGGCAGGCCGCTTCGCGAAATTGCGGGGCTTCACGATACAGTTCGTCGGTCCACAGCACCGGCATGGTCGAACTGTGGCTGACGTTGGCGGCCGGGTCCTGCTTGTAGAACTCATCGCGCTGGTAGCGCTCGATCCACTCATCTGGGTAGTTGCTGTAGAGGTACACCCTGGGTGTCTGCGTGGCGATCTGGATGCGCAGGTTCAAGCCGAGGTAGTCCATGCCCAGGTCTTGTGCCAGATGTACTGCGATGTCGAACAGCTTCCGTGGGCTGCGTTCGTTGACGAACGCCTGAAGGTGTTCGGGATTCCAGTGAAGCATCTGAAGCTCCTCGGGGTGTCGGATCCAATCCATTTGGGTACCCGGAACATTGTAGGAAAAGACCTACCATGGCGTTGGGATTTTTTGTTATAGCGCTCACAGTTTTCTGCAACTTCGGCGCGATCACCCTTGATGAGGCCCTACAAAGCAGTGGTTTTTATCCGGGTCACTTTGCGCGACACTGTGCGCACGTCAAACCTGGAGCCCGATATGACCGCTAGCGCCGAAAAGTTCACCCGCCAGACCCTGCTCGATGTTCAGCCGCTCACGCCGAACCTCTTCAGCCTGCGGGTTACGCGCGATGCGGGGTTCCGCTTCCGTTCCGGCCAGTTCGCCCGCCTTGGCGTGACCAAGGCCGATGGCAGCGTGGTGTGGCGCGCCTATTCCATGGTCAGCGCACCCCATGACGAACACCTCGACTTCTTTTCCATCGTGGTGCCAGGGGGCGAGTTCACCAGTGAGCTGAGCCGGCTGGGGGCAGGTGATACCTTGCTGATCGACCGCCAGGCCTTCGGTTTCCTTACCCTTGACCGCTTCGTGGGTGGGCGCGACCTGTGGCTGCTGGCAACCGGGACCGGTATTGCGCCATTCATGTCGATCCTGCAGGACTTCGAGGCTTGGGAGCGTTTTGACAGCATCAAGCTGGTGTATTCGGTGCGTGAAGCGAAAGAGCTGGCCTACGTGGATGAAATTGCCGGGCTGGAACAGCGTGATTACCTGGCCGAGTACGCGGGCAAGTTGCAGTTCATTCCGGTGGTGACCCGTGAGCAGCACCCGGGGGCACTGAATGAGCGCATTACCACGCTGATCGAGAATGGTGAGCTGGAGAAGGCAGCAGGGCTGGAGCTGTCGCCGGAGCATTCGCGGGTGATGCTGTGCGGTAACCCGGAGATGATCGACGAGACGCGCAAGGTGCTGAAGGCGCGTGACCTGCAACTGAGCCTGAGCAAGCGGCCGGGGCAGGTGGCTGTGGAAAACTACTGGTAATGCTATTGGGGCCGCTTTGCGGCCCCAGCAACCTCAAGGCAGCCGATTCTGGTTCTGCGTCTTGAGCAAATCGCGAATCTCGGTCAGCAGGGTCTCTTCAGCCGAAGGCACAGGCGGCACAGTTGGCGCCACGGCTTCTTCACGCTTGAGCCTGTTGATCGCCTTCACGCCCATGAAGATGGCAAAGGCAACGATCAGGAAGTCGATCACGGTCTGGATGAACTTGCCATAGGCCAGCACCACTGCCGGGATGTCACCTTCGCCAGCCTTCAGGGTAATGGCCAGGTCGCTGAAGTCCACCCCCCCGATCAACAGGCCCAGTGGCGGCATGACCACGTCTCCGACGAAGGACGAGACGATCTTGCCGAAGGCCGCGCCGATGATGATACCGACCGCCATGTCGACGACATTGCCTTTGACCGCGAAGGCCTTGAACTCACTGATCATGCCCATGTTTGGTTCCTTGTAACAAAAGGTAAGGTTAACGCAGTGTAAGCCACTTAAACGCTTCATGCGTCGTGTTCAGGGTTAGTGACTGCGGTTAGAACGAATAGTTTTGTCGCATCCCGAGGCGTTCGAGACACGTCCTGCTCGGCTATCATGGCGGTTTTTTCCAGGAGACCTCACCCATGGCCAAGGCCAAGCGCTTGTATGGCTGCACCGAGTGCGGCGCGACCTTTCCCAAATGGGCCGGCCAGTGCGGCGAATGCGGGGCCTGGAACACGCTGGTCGAAACCATGATCGAGAGCGGCGGTGCCGCTGCGCCCAGTAGCGGTCGCGCCGGCTGGACCGGGCAGCAAGCGCAGATCAAGACCCTGGCCGAAGTCAGTGTCGAGGAAATCCCGCGCTTTACCACCAGCAGCACCGAACTGGACCGTGTGTTGGGCGGCGGCCTGGTGGATGGCTCGGTGGTGCTGATTGGTGGCGACCCTGGCATCGGCAAGTCGACCATCCTGCTGCAGACCTTGTGCAACATCGCCGTTGGCATGCCGGCGCTGTATGTCACCGGGGAGGAGTCGCAGCAGCAGGTGGCCATGCGCTCGCGGCGCTTGGGCTTGCCCCAGGACCAGCTCAAGGTGATGACCGAAACCTGCATCGAAACCATCATTGCCACGGCGCGGGTCGAGAAACCGCGGGTAATGGTGATCGACTCGATCCAGACCATCTTTACCGAGCAGTTGCAGTCGGCACCTGGCGGCGTGGCCCAGGTGCGCGAGAGCACGGCGCTGCTGGTGCGTTACGCCAAGCAGAGCGGCACGGCGATATTCCTGGTCGGCCACGTGACCAAGGAAGGTTCGCTGGCCGGGCCGCGGGTACTGGAGCACATGGTCGATACCGTGCTGTACTTCGAAGGTGAGTCCGACGGCCGCCTGCGGCTGTTGCGGGCGGTGAAGAACCGCTTTGGCGCGGTCAACGAACTGGGCGTGTTCGGCATGACCGACCGGGGCTTGAAAGAGGTGTCCAACCCGTCGGCGATCTTCCTTAACCGTACCCAGGAAGAAGTGCCGGGCAGTGTGGTGATGGCGACCTGGGAGGGCACCCGGCCAATGCTGGTCGAGGTACAGGCACTGGTAGACGACAGCCACTTGGCCAACCCGCGCCGGGTAACCCTGGGCCTGGACCAGAATCGCCTGGCCATGTTGCTGGCGGTGCTGCACCGCCACGGCGGTATTCCCACCCATGACCAGGACGTGTTCCTCAACGTGGTGGGCGGTGTGAAGGTGCTGGAGACGGCTTCGGACCTGGCGTTGCTGGCGGCGGTGATGTCCAGCTTGCGTAACCGGCCACTGGCCCATGGGCTGCTGGTGTTTGGCGAGATCGGCCTGTCGGGCGAGGTGCGGCCGGTGCCCAGTGGCCAGGAGCGGCTGAAGGAAGCGGCCAAGCATGGCTTCAAGCGCGCCATCGTGCCCAAGGGCAATGCGCCGAAAGAGTCGCCGGCGGGGCTGCAGGTTATTGCCGTCACCCGCCTGGAACAGGCCCTGGATGCATTGTTCGAGTAATTCGTAGCCAGGCCCGGCCCTATCGCCGGCAAGCCAGCTCCCACAGGAGGACCACAGTTTGCAGATCCTGTGCAGCACCTGTGGGAGCCAGCTCCCACAGGAGGACCACAGTTTGCAGATCCTGTGCAGTACCTGTGGGAGCTGGCTTGCCGGCGATAGGGCCGGTACAGGCAAACGAAAAAGGGGCCGACGATGCGCATCGGCCCCCTCTCACCGCTCAATCAGCGATCAATGCTCGGCAACTGCCGCACGCCTGACCGTCTGGTTGCCATGCTCGTCCAGCTCCAGCAACGGCACTTCGTTCCCTTCGGCATCGAACAGCTTGCCATCCTTGAAGTAGTCGCCATCACGCAGCGCGGAAATGTCGGAGTACTGGATGGTGCGCTCGTAAGCTGCGGCGAACACGGACTGGTTTTCCGAGTTGCCGGTGGTGAAGTGGTTGAAGATCAGGTTCAGCAGGATGGCCATGATCGCCGCCGAACTGATGCCCGAGTGGAAGATGGTCTCGAACCAGTTGGGGAAGTGGTGGTAGAAGTTCGGCGCGGCGATCGGGATCATGCCGAAGCCCAGCGAAGCCGCGACGATGATCAGGTTGACGTTGTTCTTGTAGCTGACCTTGGACAGGGTGCGGATACCACTGGCCGCCACCGTGCCGAACAACACGATGCCCGCGCCGCCCAGTACCGGGGTTGGTACCGCGGCAATTACCCGGCCCATGACCGGCAGCAGGCCGAGCACCACCAGGATCACACCGCCCGTGGCCACCACGTAACGGCTCTTGACCCCGGTCACGGCCACCAGGCCGACGTTCTGGGCGAACGCGCTCTGGGTGAACGAGCCGAAGATCGGCGCCAGGATGCTCGATGCCATGTCGGCGCGCAGGCCGTTGCCCAGGCGCTTGGAATCGACCTTGGTATCGATGATCTCACCCACGGCGAGGATGTCGGCCGAGGTTTCCACCAGGGTGACCATGATCACGATGCACATCGACAGGATCGCGGCGATGTGGAATTCCGGCATGCCGAAGTGGAACGGCGTGGGGAAGGCGAACATCGGGCCTTCGGTGACCTTGCTGAAGTCGGTCATCCCCAGCGCCCAGGCAATCAGTGTGCCGAGCACCATGGCCAGCAGGATCGACAAGCGCGAGATGGTTGCGCTGCCCAGCTTGCTCAGCAGCAGCACGATGGCGAAGGTCAGCCCCGCCAGGCCGATGTTGGCCACGCTGCCGAACTCCGGTGAGGCGCTGTTGCCGCCCATTACCCAACGGGCGGCCACCGGCATCAGGGTCAGGCCGATGGTGGTGATGACGATACCGGTCACCAGCGGCGGGAAGAACTTGGTGATGCGCGAGAACACCGGGGTGATCAGAAAACCGATCAGCGATGCTGCCATGACCGCGCCGAGCACGCCGGGCAGGCCACCGCCGCCCTCGCTGCTGAGGATTGCACCCATGGTCGCCACACCGGCGAACGACACGCCCTGCACCAGGGGCAACTGGCAGCCGAAAAACGGCAGGCCGAGGGTTTGCAGCAGGGTGGCCAGGCCACCGGCAAACAGCGAGGCGGCAATCAGCATGCCGATTTCGGCGCCGTTGAGGCCTGCGGCCTGCCCCAGGATCAGGGGTACCGCGACGATCCCTCCATACATGGTCAACACATGCTGCAGACCGTAAGCCAGGTTGGCACCAAGGCCGAGGTTTTCATCCTCGGGGCGCTTGGCGGGAGACGTGCTAGGGGACGTAGTCATGGAGCAGGCTCTCTGTTTATTTTTGTGTCGCTACTGTAGACAGTTCCTGCAAATGATTACCACAAGAATTGTATACAATATTTTGATCGGAGCGCGCACAGGGGCGGTCGCCGGATGTGCGAAAACCCAATGCAGAAGGCGTACCAACTCGGCAAAAGCTGTATTAGAGGGGTGTGTACAAAGCGTTGCTACCCAGGCCTAAAGCTGTCTGGGTAGACAAGAAACACAACGTGGGGAGGCTATTAGCTAGCTAAGAGATTTCATTATTCGATGAGTTCGCGCAGCTCACGCATCATTTCGGTGCTGTCGGCCACGTTCAATTCCACAAGACGGTGCAAATGGCTCATCGAATGGATGTCGATGTACAGGCAGATGAAGCCCAGTCGATCCGGTTCTTCGTGACGCAGTTCGACCTGCATCTGCACCTCGGTCACTTCGTCGTTGAGCAGGATGTAGGCTTCGAAATCCTGGCTCAGGTCGGGATCCCAGGGTTTAGGGCGTTCGACCAGCAGGCCTTTGAGGGACAGGTCGAGCAGTTTCACCTCCCAGCAACGTGCGCCCTGGCACAGCCTGGTCGGGGCGTCGAACTGGATACGCTGGAAACGGCGGCGTTCGTCGTGATCGCTCATGGCATGGATCCTCGTTTACGTCCTAAAGTGACATCCTGACTATAGTTAGAATGCTATGTGCATCAGGTACCGCAATCTGGCTGCAGAGGCTCTAGACCAAAGCAAGTGTGGCAATGCGCGATGACTCGCCCTAGACTCGGTGGGCGGTCTTTCCAATCCACCAGCTGGAAGCTAACCATGAACAACAATAATAGCCTGCTACGCCACATTCCGTGGCTGGCGCTGGCAGTCATAGGGGCCTGTGCGCTGGGTGTGGTTGCCCTGCGTCGGGGTGAGGCAATCAACGCCTTGTGGATCGTGGTCGCGGCAGTGGCCATCTACCTGGTTGCCTACCGGTACTACAGCCTGTTCATCGCCACCAAGGTGATGCAACTGGACCCGCGCCGCGCTACCCCGGCGGTGCTCAACAACGACGGCCTGGACTACGTCCCGACCAACAAACACATCCTCTTCGGTCACCACTTCGCTGCCATCGCTGGCGCAGGCCCCTTGGTCGGCCCGGTGCTCGCTGCGCAAATGGGCTATTTGCCCG
Source organism: Pseudomonas sp. BP01 (assembly GCF_022760795.1). NCBI lineage: Bacteria > Pseudomonadati > Pseudomonadota > Gammaproteobacteria > Pseudomonadales > Pseudomonadaceae > Pseudomonas > Pseudomonas sp. BP01. The sequence goes on along the minus strand of NZ_JAFBKA010000015.1, from coordinate 155,493 downwards.
GCACGCTGTGGCTGATCGCCGGCGTGGTGCTGGCCGGTGCGGTACAAGACTTCATGGTCCTGTTCCTGTCTACCCGCCGCAACGGCCGCTCGCTGGGCGACATGGTGCGCGAGGAGATGGGCCGCATTCCGGGCACCATCGCCCTGTTCGGCTGCTTCCTGATCATGATCATCATCCTCGCGGTGCTGGCGCTGATCGTGGTCAAGGCCCTGGCCGAGAGCCCGTGGGGCATGTTCACGGTCATGGCGACCATCCCGATCGCGATGTTCATGGGCATCTACATGCGCTACATCCGCCCGGGCCGCATTGGCGAGATCTCGATTGTTGGCGTGGTATTGCTGCTGGCCTCGATCTGGCTGGGTGGCGTCATCGCTGCGGATCCGGTCTGGGGCCCGGCGTTCACCTTCACCGGCGTGCAGATTACCTGGATGCTGGTGGGCTACGGCTTCGTCGCCGCCGTGTTGCCGGTGTGGCTGGTGCTGGCGCCGCGTGACTACCTGTCGACCTTCCTCAAGATCGGCACCATCGTTGGCCTGGCCATCGGTATCCTGATCATCGCACCCGAGCTGAAAATGCCGGCGCTGACCCAGTTCACCGACGGAACCGGCCCGGTGTGGAAGGGCACCCTGTTCCCGTTCTTGTTCATCACCATTGCCTGTGGTGCGGTGTCCGGCTTCCATGCGCTGATCTCTTCGGGGACCACGCCCAAGCTGCTGGACAACGAAACCAACGCCCGCTACATCGGCTACGGCGGCATGCTGATGGAGTCGTTCGTTGCCATCATGGCCATGGTCGCTGCTTCGGTGATCGAGCCGGGCGTGTACTTCGCCATGAACAGCCCGGCCGCCGTGGTGGGCGCAGACGTTGCGTCGGTGGCGCAGACGGTCAGCAGCTGGGGCTTCCTGATTACCCCTGAGCAGCTCGAAGCCGTGGCCCGTGATATTGGCGAGCACACCATCCTGGCCCGTGCCGGCGGTGCGCCAACCCTGGCAGTCGGTATCGCGCAGATCCTGCACCAGGTGTTGCCGGGTGAAAACACCATGGCCTTCTGGTACCACTTCGCGATCCTGTTCGAGGCGCTGTTCATCCTCACTGCGGTGGACGCCGGTACCCGTGCCGGGCGCTTCATGCTGCAGGACCTGCTGGGCAGCTTCGTGCCGGCGCTCAAACGCACCGAATCGTGGGGTGCCAACCTGCTCGCCACCGCTGGCTGTGTGGCAATGTGGGGTTATCTGCTGTACCAGGGCGTGATCGACCCGCTGGGTGGCATCAACACCTTGTGGCCGCTGTTTGGCATCTCCAACCAGATGCTGGCCGGTATCGCCTTGATGCTCGGTACTGTGGTGCTGATCAAGATGAAGCGTCAACGCTACATCTGGGTCACCCTGGTGCCGGCCGTGTGGCTGCTGATCTGCACCACTGCTGCAGGCCTGATCAAGCTGTTCGACCCGAACCCGGCCGTTGGCTTCCTGGCCCTGGCCAAGAAGTACAGCACTGCGCTGGACGCCGGTCAGGTACTGGCCCCGGCCAAGGACATCGGGCAGATGCAGCACGTGATCTTCAACGCCTACACCAACGCGGGCCTGACGATTCTGTTCCTGCTGGTGGTCTTCAGCATCCTGTTCTTCGCCATCAAGGTTGGCTACGCCGCCTGGGGCCGCAAGGAGCGCAGCGACAAGGAAACCCCGTTCCAGGCCTTGCCTGACGCGTAATCGAGAGGACTGCAATAATGTTCAACGACTTGGGTCGGCTGGGAAAATACCTGGGGCAGGCAGCCCGCCTGATGGTCGGCATGCCCGACTACGACAACTATGTCGAACACATGCAGAAGACGCACCCGGACAAGCCGGTGATGAGCTACGAGGCGTTCTTCCGCGAACGCCAGGAAGCCCGTTACGGCGGCAAGTCCGGGCCCAAGTGCTGTTGAACCCTAAGCGTTGACCTGTCCGGCCTCATCGCCGGCAAGCCAGCTCCCACAGGTACTGCATAGGCCACAAGGTCTGTGCAGTACCTGTGGGAGCTGGCTTGCCGGCGATGGGGCCACTGTTTTTTCCGCACAGGAGATGTTCTGCGTGCAGACGCCTATTCCCGTAACCGTACTCACAGGCTTCCTCGGTGCTGGCAAGACCACCTTGCTCAAGCACATGCTCAAGGCCGAGCACGGCCTGAAAATTGCCGTGATCGAAAACGAATTCAGCGAGGCCGGCATCGACAGCCAGCTGCTGGGCGACGAGCCGGTGCAGGTGATGACCCTGGCCAATGGCTGCGTGTGCTGCAGCATCCACGGTGACCTCACGCGCGCCTTGTACCTGTTGCTCGAACGCCTGGACGCAGGCGAGATCGCCTTCGAGCGCCTGGTCATCGAATGCACCGGCCTGGCCGACCCGGCGCCGGTGGCGCAAACCTTTTTCATCGACGAGGAACTGCGTGAGCGCTACATCCTCGACGGCATCATCACCCTGGTCGATGCTGTTCATGCCGAACTGCACCTGACCCAGACCATCGCCCAGGCTCAAGTCGGCTTTGCCGATCGCCTGCTGCTGAGCAAGACCGACCTGGCCGAGCCGGCTGCGGTGCAGGCCCTGCGCGAGCGCCTGGCGCGCATCAATGGCCGGGCCGCCATCCGCGTCGTCGAACACGGCCGTATCGACCTGGCGGAGCTACTGGATGTGCGTGGTTTCAATCTCAACCCCGACCTGGGCGCGAACCTGAAACCGATGCTTCGCCCGGTGCTCAAGCCCGCCACCCCCGACCGTATCTCCACCATGGTGCTGCGCACGGAAACCGCGCTGGACATCGACCGCCTCAGCGGCTTCATGAACGAGCTGCTGGAAACCCACGGCAAACAGCTGCTGCGCTACAAGGGCGTGCTGAACATTGCCGGTGAGGAGCGCAAGCTGGTGTTTCAGGGCGTGCTCAAGCTTTACGGTTTCGACTGGGACGCAGAATGGGCCGAGGGTGAAGCCCGCGAGAGCGTAATGGTGTTCATCGCCGATGACCTGCCCGAGGCTACGATTCGGGCTGGCTTCGAGGCGCTGGCTGCGGGCTGAGCCGGCGCGGCGTTGCGGCCTGGAACCACTGCGGCCACGAGCTGCGGTGGCGGGTTTCGACATCGATGCACGGGATCAGGCGCTCGCTCAGCACAGCGGTTTGCCGCACTGCCTTGGCGGTACGGTACTTGACGCTGTGGATGCACTCGCGGTCGCCGAATTCGCAGCGGTTCAACGCGGTACCGCCGCAGGGGCCGTTGGCCAGGCCTTTGGGGCAGGTTTCCGGGCAGACGTACAATGTGTCTTCCAGCCGGCAGCGGCCGCACGTATCGCAACCCACTAGTGGTCGTTTCACCGCACGTTCCACTGTATGCAGCACCTGGGCACCAACGCGCGTAGCCCACAGCGGCCGGCGTACCGCCCAGCCAAATGCCTTGCTCAGCCCATTGCGGCGGCTGAACAGGAGCGAATGCATACCGTGCAGCAGGTGATAGCGTGCTTTTTCTTTGAAGGAAGCATCGACCCGTAATTCGCCCTGGCGCCAGGCCGCTTGTGGCGGGTGGAAGATCACTGCCGGCAGGCCGGGCATCTGCCAACTGGCCTGCCAGGCGGGCGCCCACTGCTCCAGCGTGTGGATCTGGGGTTGCCAGTGCTCGATACGGGCTTCCAGGGCCAGCAGCTGTTTGAGTTCGTGAACCCCCGACAGGTGCACACCGGCGTAGCCCATCAGTTTTACACCGATGATCTGCAAGGCCAGGCGGTCGACGCTGCGTGCCTGGGCAAAGGCCTTGGACTGCGCGGTCTCCGCTTCGAGCATGTCACGCATGGACGGCGTTACGGTAACGCCGGCCACATGGTCAAGCATTGCCGCGCGCCCGTGGGTGAGGCTCATGAGGCAGGCCAGCATGGGCTTGGGTGTGGGCTGGCGGCCCATCCAGTGCATGGCTTCCTGATGCTTGGCGGCATCGAAACCCAGTTGCAGGGTGAGGAAGTCGGCGCCTGCTGTCAGCTTTTTCTCGGCCTTGAAATACTGGGCGCCGCCTTCTTCCTCACAGTACTTGAACGGGTTCAATGCAGCGCCCAGCAGCCAGTGCGGGCAAGCCTGGCGGGCGATCTGCAGGGCGGCGACCGATTCCAGGTAGCGCACCGGGCGCTGGCCGGGCTCGTGGCCGGGCAGGCGGTCGCCGGTCAGCAGCAACAGCTGGTCGAGGCCCGCGGCGTCCATGCGCTGCAGTTGGCCGAGCAGGTGGTGACGCTCGCGGTCCTTGCCGGAAAAATGCGGCAGGGCAGGTACCGGGTTGCTGAAAGAGGCGAGGGCGTCCAGCGGCGACATGTCCAGCGGGCTGCCGACGCGATCGCCGATGGCCACGGTCATCGGCCAGCCGCACAGGTGCGTACGGGCCATGATCGCTTCCATGGCGGCGAAGCGTTCTGCGGAAGGTTTGGGGACGAACTCCATGACGCAGACGAAGTTCTGTTCGCGCAGCGCGGTTTTCAGCAGGCTCATGTGGCCGGGCACCTGGTGTGGTCAGGCTGGCATTGTGCGGCAGAAGGCGGGCGGGGTCATGTCCGGATGCGCAGGGTGGTGCTCTGAATGAGACATCACCATGATCATGAAAAAATCTTGGGTTCATCTCAAATTTAATGAGTTTGTCTCAAACCGGTGTCAACCGGACAATCCCCTCATTCATTTATGCATGCTGAAGGGACAAGACATGGCACTGGCACACAACCTGGGCTTTCCACGCATCGGCCGCGACCATGAACTGCGTGCCCGCCACTGGCAGGTGCAGAAAGACGCCGGTATCGAACTGCTGCCCGTTGGCGACTTCGCCTGGTTTGACCAACCGTTCGACCTGAGCTGGGCGCAACTTTTCGACGAAGTGGCGCACGCCACGGCCTTGGGCCATGCGGTCAAGCCAGTGGTGATCGGCCCATTGACCTATCTGTGGCAGGGCGAAACCAACGGCAGCGTCGACAAGCTGGAGCGCCTCGACGGCCTGCTGCCGCTGTATGACCAGCATCTCAACCGCCTGGCTGCCCTGGGGGTCGAGTGGGTGCAGATCGATGAGCCGGCCCTCGCCGAAGACCTGCCGCAGGACTGGAAAAACGCTTACGAACGCGTCTATAACATCCTTCAGCGCGCGCCGTTGAAGAAGCTGATTGCCACCTACTCGGGTGGCCTCGGCGGCAACCTCGGCCTGGCCGCGAACCTGCCGGTCGATGGCCTGCACATCGACCTGGTTCAGGCGCCCGACCAGTACGTGACCATTCTCGACCGCCTGCCGGCCTACAAAGTGCTGTCACTGGGCCTGGTCGACGGCGTCAACGCCGCGCCTTGCAACCTGGGCCACACCCTGGACCTGCTGCACGATGCCCATGAGCGTTTGGGAGAGCGGCTGTGGCTGGCGCCATCTTGCGCGCTGCTGCGCTGCCCGCTGGACCTGGCTGTGCAGAAGTGCCAGGAAGTGGCGGTGCTGGCTGCTGCGCTGGAACAGAACCGCGCTGCGGCTTGATCATCGGCTGCCTGTGCCGGCCTCTTCGCGGGTAAACCCGCGAATAGGCCGGGCCTGCTGAAATCATTCGGTGATCAGCGCTCGATCGCCAGCGCCACCCCTTGCCCACCGCCAATGCACAAGGTAGCCAGCCCTTTCTTGGCATCCCGCTTGATCATCTCGTGCAGCAAGGTCACCAGTACCCGGCACCCGGAAGCGCCAATCGGGTGGCCCAGAGCAATCGCCCCGCCATTCACGTTGACCCGCGCAGCATCCCATTCCAGCACCTTGCCCACCGCCAGCGCCTGTGCGGCAAAGGCTTCGTTGGCTTCGATCAGGTCCAGTTCGGCCAGTTGCCAACCGGCCTTGTCCAGGCAACGCTGAGTCGCTGAAACCGGGCCGATACCCATGATTGCCGGGTCTACCCCGGCACTGGCATAGGCGGCGATCTTCGCCAGCACTGGCAAGCCCAGGGCTTTGGCCTTGGCGGCACTCATCAGCAGCACGGCGGCGGCGCCGTCATTCAGGCTGGAGGCGTTGCCAGCGGTAACGCTGCCGTCCTTCTTGAAGGCAGGGCGCAGTTTGGCCAGGGAGTCAGCGGTGGTGTCCGGGCGTGGCTGTTCGTCCTGGGCGAACACTTTGGGTTCACCCTTTTTCTGTGGCAGCACGATCGGGGTGATTTCATCAACGAAGCGGCCAGCCTCGATGGCCGCCACGGCCTTGCGCTGCGATTCGGCGGCGAACGCGTCCTGCTGCTCACGGCTGAGGCCGTACTTATCCACAAGGTTCTCGGCGGTGATACCCATGTGATAGTCGTTGAAGGCATCCCACAGGCCATCGGTGATCATGCTGTCGATCAGCTGGCCATGGCCCATGCGCTGCCCAGTTCGGGCCGAAGGCATCACATAGGGGGCCAGGCTCATATTTTCCTGGCCACCGGCAATCACCACCTCGGCATCACCGCAGCGGATGGCCTGGGCGGCCAGGTGCAAGGCCTTGAGGCCCGAGCCGCAGACTTTGTTCAGGGTCAGCGCCGGTACGCTGTAAGGCAAACCGGCCTTGATCGCGGCCTGGCGTGCCGGGTTCTGCCCGGCGCCGGCGGTGAGCACCTGGCCGAGGATCACTTCGTCGACCTGCGCCGGGTCCAGCCCGGTCTGCTCCAGCAGGCGCTTGATCACGGCGGCACCGAGGTCGACCGCGGGTACCGCGGCCAGGGCGCCCTGGAAGCTGCCGATGGCGGTACGGGTAGCGGCGACGATGACCACGTCGTTCATGTTGTTGTTCTCCGTGCGATGGGCGTAATGCTTCAAGCATCGGTGGCTTTGGCTCATTTGTTAAGTTTGTTTTTCTTTCGGATTGATGTGGAAAACAAATCAATGGGCGCTCGGCGTTCTATCCAACTAAGCTGAATTTCGTGCTGTTTCACTCAACTGAATGGAGCCCATACCCATGCGCATCCTGATCGCCCTGACGCTTCTGATTGGCAGCAGCACAGCATTCGCCGCCACCCAATGCACCACCGCAGACAAAAGCACCTGGCAAGACCAGGATAAGTTCCAGGCGCAGCTCAAGGAACAGGGCTACAAGATCAACAAGTTCAAGGTTACCAAGGGCAACTGCTACGAGATCTATGGTTTCGACAAGGATGGCCGCAAGGTCGAGATCTACCATGACCCGGTGACTGGCAAGGCGGTCAAGTCCGAGTATCACGATTGAACAGTGACGGCACGGTGCAGCTGTGGGACCCGCTCCTGCGGCTGTGCCATCTCTCCATCGCCGGTGTGTTTTTCGCTGACTATTTTTTCAACGAAGAAGGTGACGACTGGCACCAGTGGCTGGGCTATTACGCGCTGGGTTGTGTCGTGGTGCGCGTAGTCTGGGGCTTTATCGGGCCACCCAGCGCGCGCTGGGCCGACTTCTGGCCGACCCCGGCGCGGCTGGTCGGGCATGCCCGCACGCTGCTGCGCGGCGAGCCTTGTCACCGCCTGGGGCATTCGCCGATTGGCGCGTTGGTGATGCTGCTGATGCTGACCGGTATCGCAGGCCTGGTCCTGACCGGGTGGGCGTCCCAGGAAGTGGATGCACTGTGGGGCGCCGATTGGCCGACCGACCTGCACAGCTGGTTGGCCGATGCGGTGTTGGCGCTGGTGTGTATCCATGTGCTCGCGGCCATCGTCGAGAGCGTGCGCCTGCGCGAGAACCTGCCGTTGTCGATGATCACCGGGCGTCGCCGGCGTCGCGATTGAGGGGACCTGTATTGGCCTCTTCGCGGGCTTGCCCGCTCCCACAGGTACTGCACAGGCCTTGAGGTTGTGAACCCTCTGTGGGAGCGGGCAAGCCCGCAAAGAGGCCGGCACAGGAGAACCTTGGTTTTGCATCCTTTTGATCACCCCGTAATATGTGTCGGATAACCTGCGGGGGTAGTCTCACCCTCTGATCAATCGGAATCGCCCCAAGCGGCGTTTCCCCGGCATAAACCTGACGAGGTACAGACATTGGCCATCATTCATCCTAAGGTTCGCGGTTTCATCTGCACCACGACTCACCCGAAGGGCTGCGAGCTCAACGTCCGTGACCAGATCGAAGCCACCCGCAAGCTGGGCGTGCGCGAGGATGGCCCGAAGAAGGTCCTGGTCATCGGTGCTTCCAGTGGCTACGGCCTGGCAGCGCGTATCACCGCAGCGTTCGGTTTCAAGGCCGACACCCTGGGCGTGTTCTTCGAAAAACCAGGCACCGAAACCAAGGCCGGCACTGCTGGCTGGTACAACTCCGCTGCCTTCGACAAGTTTGCCAAGGCCGAGGGCCTGTACAGCAAGTCGATCAACGGTGACGCCTTCTCCGACGAGGCCCGTGCCAAGGTCATCGAGCTGATCAAGAACGAGATGGGTGGCAAGGTCGACCTGGTCATCTACTCGCTGGCCTCGCCTGTGCGCAAACTGCCGCAGACCGGTGAAGTCATCCGCTCGGCCCTGAAGCCGATCGGCGAGCCTTACAAGTCGACCGCCATCGACACCAACAAGGACACCATCATCGAGGCCAGCATCGAGCCGGCCACCGAGCAGGAAATTGCCGACACCGTGACCGTCATGGGCGGCCAGGACTGGCAGCTGTGGATCGACGCTCTGGCAGGCGCCAACGTGCTGGCCGAAGGCGCTCGCACCGTGGCCTTCAGCTACATCGGCAGCGACATCACCTGGCCGATCTACTGGCACGGTGCACTGGGCCAGGCCAAGCAGGACCTGGACGAAACTGCCCTGCGCCTGGACCAGAAGCTGGCCGGCGAAGTGAAAGGCGGCGCCAACGTGGCCGTGCTGAAGTCGGTGGTTACCCAGGCCAGCTCGGCCATTCCGGTGATGCCGCTGTACCTGTCGATGGTCTTCAAGATCATGGAAGAGAAAGGCGTTCACGAAGGCACCCAGAACCAACTGGACCGCATGTACCGCGACCGCCTGTATCGCGCCGATGGTGCGCCGGCCGAAGTCGACGAGAAGGGCCGCCTGCGCCTGGACGACTGGGAACTGCGCGACGACGTGCAGAACGAGTGCAAGGCCCTGTGGCCACAAGTGACCACCGAGAACCTGTTCGAACTGACCGACTACGCCGGTTACAAGAAGCAGTTCCTCAACCTGTTCGGCTTCGAGCGCGCTGACGTCAACTATGACGAAGACGTGGCCACCGATGTGAAGTTCGACTGCATCGAGTTGTAAGCTGAACCGCGCTGGCCCTATCGCCGGCAAGCCAGCTCCCACAGGTACACCACAAGCCTCATGACCTGTGGAATCCTGTGGGAGCTGGCTTGCCGGCGATAAGGCCAGTACAGGCTCAAGATTTTTTGCTAGTTTTGGCGCACAACAACAGGGAATGCGCCATGAGCAGCCTCACCCAACCCGCCACCCACTTTCGCCAAGCCACAGCCGACGGCTACAGCCTCGGCGGCTTTATCTGGCGCCACGCCCAGCCTGACCCCCAGCGCCCGCTGGTGATCATCAACGCTGCCACTTCGGTACGTTGCCGCTACTACTCCCGCTTTGCCGACTACCTGTTTGCCCAAGGCTGCGATGTGCTGACCTACGACTACCGTGGCATCGGTGAATCCCGCCCGGCTTCGTTGCGTGGCTTCCAGGCATCGTGGAGCGACTGGGGCCGTCTGGATTTCGAAGCGATGTTGGCGCATGCGGCCGCGCATTTCCCCGGTCAGCCAATAGACGTGGTGGGGCACAGTTTCGGCGGTTGCGCAGTCGGCCTGGCACCGTCGGCCGGCCAGATACGCAGAGTAGTGATGGTAGGCGCACAGTTTGCCTACTGGCGCGATTACGCGGCTGATCAACGCTGGCGGCTGTTCGGCAAATGGCATGTGGTGATGCCTTTGCTTACCCGCGCTTTGGGCTACTTCCCCGGCAAGCGTCTGGGCTGGATGGAAGACACCCCGGCGGGGGTGGTGAATGACTGGACCACCCGTACGCCACGCTATGAGCACCGGCCAAGTGGGCGCCGGCTGGAGAGGGTACCGTTTGCACATGTCCAGGCAGCGACGCTGGCCATCAGCTTGACCGATGACCCGTTTGGCACTGTGGCGGCGACCGAGCGGTTGCTGAGTTATCTACAGGGTGCCCGGCACCTGCGTATCGCGCCTGTGGATATCTCGGTCGAGGAGATTGGCCATTTCGCGTTTTTCCATGACCGGTTCCGCCAGAGCCTGTGGCCGGTGGCCTTGCAGTGGTTGATGCAGGGAGAGCTGGAAGAAGGTGGGCCTGGCACCCTTATGGATTGAGGATGGATTCGATGTTTTGGGGCTGCTTTGCAGCCCTTGCGCGACGCAAGGGCCGCAAAGTGGCCCCAGCTATCTCAAGCCTTGCGCGAAAGCGGCTGCCCGGCAAATTTCACACCGGCCAAACCATGCTCGATCAGCGCACGGATATTGCCATGGTCGCTGCCCTCAGGCGTGGCCACCACATCACGGTAATGCTCGCCAAAAGCCAGCAACGCTTCCTGGTCGCTCAGCCCTTCCAGCAAAGCCAGCCCCAGGGTCTTGCACGAACCTTCGTTCTGCCCGGCCGCATTCTCCACGCCGCCGTTGTTGAAGGCCTGCGGCTGGTAGCTGTAGTTGTCGGCAATGAACGCCAAGGTATCGGCAAATACATGTTGGCCGCTGGCCAGGCTGGCGCGCAGGGAGTTCAGATCAGTCACGAGGTTTTCCTTTTTCGAACGCCGCTTGTTGGTCGGCGCTGGCTTCTTTCTGGTATTGGGCTTTCCACTCGGCATAGGGCATGCCGTACACCGCTTCGCGGGCGTCATCCAGGCTCAGTTCGAGCTGGCGCTCGTCAGCTGCGGCCTTGTACCACTTGGACAGGCAGTTGCGGCAGAAACCGGACAGGTTCATCAGGTCGATGTTCTGTACATCGGTGCGCTTTTGCAGGTGTTCGACCAGGCGCCGGAACGCGGCGGCTTCGAGTTCTAGCTGTTGCTGTGGGGTCATGGGCTTCTCTCAGGTCATGCGGTTCTTCAAGTGGCGGCCACCGTTGATGACCACTTGGCTGCCGGTGCTGTACTGGCTGGCGAGCAGGTACTTGACTGTCTCGATCAGCGGGCCGGCGCCGGGTTCGAACTCCAGCAGGGCCTTTTTCAGGGTTTGCTGGCGGTAGGCTTCGTCGCCCCCTTCCTTGAGGATCAGCAGCCCGGGCAGGATACCGTTCACATGCACTTTGGGCGCATATTTTTCTGCGAACGACAGCACCATGTTCTGCAGCGCAGCCTTGGTGGCGGCGTAGCCAATGTGGCTTTTGCTGCCGCGCGAAGAGGTTTCGTCGCAGATATGGATGATGTCGGCCTTGTCCACCTTGGCCAGCATGTCGCCCAGGGCCAGGTTGAGGTGGTAGGGCGCTTCGACGTGCAGGCGGAACATGGTATCGAGGTTGTCGAGACCGTCATCGAGCCACAGCGAGGCGTTGTGGATGATGGCGCGCAGGCCGTCGTAATGGGTATGCAAGTGGTCGATCAGGGCCTGGCGGTCGGCCGCCATGCACAGGTCGGCCTGGAACTGCACGATGTTCGGGTGCGCCGTCTGTGGTTGGATGCTGCGGCTGGCACTGACCACCGTATGGCCGGCCTGTGCCAGTTCAAGGGCCAGGGCCAACCCGACGCGCTGGCTGGCTCCGGTAACGAGAATGGGGCTGTTCATGTTCGGGGCGGTCAACTTGTCTGTCCTTTGGTTGCCGCCCAGCATACCCGAACTGTTTCCCTGTTGTATGGCCTGGCCTCAGCGGCTGCGCAAGGCGCCACTGGTGGCCGGGGAGGCATGCAGCCAACTGGCCAGCAGGCGGGTGGACAAGGGGATGAACAGGTACACCATGACCGGTGTCAGGGCCAGGGTGCTGAGCATTACCCGGGGCAGCAGGTCCAGCGGTGCCAGCCAGGGTCCAAACAGCAGGTTGAACGCCAGCGAGACCGGGAAGAACGCCAGCCAGATGGCCACGGCCTGCTTCCAACGGGGCGGTTTTTGCACCGTATTGGTGCCGAACCAGTCGTCGATGCCGCTGACGCGCGCCTCTTTGGGGCGCTCGAACAGCCCGTTGCCGCGTTGTAACCAGGCCCGGCGCGAGGCGGAATGCTCCCAGGCATGCAGGGTGGGTTCGTCGCTGAAGCGGAAGATGATCTGGAATTCGTCGCCATCGCGGGGCGGGGCGAGGATGCCTGAACCGAGGTAGCCGGGGAAGTCGGTGGCCAGCTGCTCGCCTTCATGCAGCCAGGCCAGCAGGTCCTGGTAGCGGCCATGGGCGGCGCGGCGCGACACCATCAAGGTGACGGGTGGGGTAGACATCGTGTATCTCCTGGCAACGGGGCTGGCGGGTAGCTGGCCCCTTTGGCTGCGTGGCCCGGGGTGGTGGGCAACGCAGGTGTGCATGCAAGAATCGGGCGCGGATTATCGCGCATGTGTGATCTTCGGCAAATGTCAGCCGGCAAACGGTTGCACCCTGGGATCGGTGTTGACGTAGTAGAATGAGCGTTCAACTTCCGCACTCAGGGTACCCCGTGCAGATGAACGAACAGGGACGTAATCCGCTGATCGAAGTGGGTCTTGAGCAGCAGGAGCTTTTTCCGATCCGTGAAGTTTCCCGTCTGACAGGCGTCAATGCCGTGACCCTTCGTGCCTGGGAGCGCCGCTACGGGCTGATTCAGCCAACCCGCACCGACAGTGGTCACCGCCTGTACTCCCAGGCCGACATCGATGACATTCGCCGTATCGTCGGCTGGCTAGAGCGCGGTGTGGCCGTGAGTAGGGTGGCCAGCATCCTCGCTCGCGGCCATGCCCTAGCCGTACAGGGCAGCGGTGCAACGGACACCTGGTTGACCTGGCAGCGGCAGGCGCGGCAGGCCGTGCAGCGTTTTGACATGGCAGGCCTGGACCGCCTGTTCGATGAGGTGTTTGCCGCCAGCACCGTCGACCAGGTGTTCGCCGAAGTGTTCATGCCGGTTTGGCACGACCTGGCGGCTGGCCAGCGCGGCTATGGGCAGACCAGCGAGTGGCTGTTCCTCGACCAGTTCCTGCGTGGCCGGGTATTTGCGCGTTTGCAGCTTGCCCACGTGCCGCGTGATCGCGCGGTGCTGCTGGCCGCGTTGCCGGGGCAATGCCACGAGCTGGAGTTGCTGGTGACCGGCCTGCACCTGGGCAGCGACGAGATTGGTGTGACGCCATTGGCGAGCGGGCAGCCGTTGCAGGAGCTGGCGCTGGTCTGCGAACGCCTGAAGCCGGATGCCCTGGTGCTGTTTTCCCACCAGCCACCCACGGCGGAACTCACCCGAAAACTGGTGCGCCTGGCTGCGGTGCTGGAATGCCCGTTGTTACTGGCCGGTGAAGCGGCGGAAGTGGCACAGGACCACCTGGCGGGCAGCCTGGTCGCCTGCCTGGGTGCGCAGGGTAGTGTGATGCGCCAGCGCTTGCGGCAGTTTCTGGCCGGTCAGCTCGATACCTGAGTGTGCAGTTCGGGGTGCGCCCGGCGATGGGCCTGGAGGATATAGTCGCGCAGGCGGTCGATCTCTTCGGCCGGGCTCTGGCCCAGGTCGTAGGCCGCCAGGTCCGGGCCGATGCGCCGGCCCAGTACACCATGCAATTCGATCGGGCTGATGTCGCCCGGGGCGAAGTGCAACTCGAAGCGGGTGGGCGCTGCTGGCAAGCCGCGGATCTCCACCAGTACGCCTTTGAACGAAATATCGCGTACCCACAGGCCGCTTTGCTGATCGTGGCTATCGAGCAGCGGGCTGGGCGTTTCCATCGACAGGCGCCAGGCACGCAGCATGGGGCCGTCTTCGTAGATTTCCGGTGAACCCAGCTGCAAGTGCAGGGCGTGGAACTCGTCTTCCACCAGTTGCAGCGGGAAGCTGATCTGCTGGTTGTTGAACTGGGCCTGCAAGGTCACCTGTTCGTTGGCCACCAGGCGGGTCAGCAAGCTCTGGATGCGACGGTCGCCATTGACCAGCAGGCTCGACATGGAGTCGGCCAGGTTCAACTGCGGCGAATGCTGCATGCTCTGGATGAAATCCAGCTCGTCCTGGGTCAGGAGCGCGTCTGCTTGCATGATCGAACTCGGTGGTGGCGATTTCTTCAACGGAATTGACCGTGCGTGGCGTACTTGGTTCAGGCACGTTCGTCGGTTTTCAGACCAACGCGCAGTTAGGCCCGTTCCCGCTCCGCGACCTGGCGGATGACGTCTTTTCTGAATACCTATGATAGGCCCGCTTTGGTAGAGGCGGCCTTTTGCCAGCGCTGAATGCTAGTATCCTACGTTTTCACTCAGTTTCGGAATCCTCTACCCGATGAAAGTCGCCATTATTTCCGGATCGGTCTATGGCACCGCCGAAGAAGTCGCCCGTCATGCTGAATCGCTGCTGAAGGCAGCTGGCCTGGAGGCCTGGCATGCGGCGCGTGCTACGTTGCAGGATCTTGAAGGTTTTGCCCCAGACGCGCTGCTGGCCGTGACCTCGACCACCGGCATGGGCGAGCTGCCGGACAACCTCATGCCGTTGTACTGCGCCATTCGTGACACCCTGCCTGCGGCATGGCGTGGCCTGCCGGGTGCAGTGATTGCGCTGGGCGACGCCAGCTACGGTGACACCTACTGTGGTGGTGGCGAGCAAATGCGCGAGCTGTTTGCCGAGTTGGGCGTGCGCGAAGTGCTGCCGATGCTGCGCCTGGATGCCAGCGAGACCGTGACCCCGGAAGCCGATGCCGAACCGTGGTTGGCGGAGCTGCTTCAAGCGTTGAAAGCCTGACGGGGCATTTTCGCTTGTCCTGGCCTCTTCGCGGGTGAACCCGCTCCCACATGTAGGGCGCAGTTTTCCCAAACTGTGGTGTCCCTGTGGGAGCGGGTTCACCCGCGAAAGGGCCGGCACTGGCTCAATCATTAGCTACTGCGCGGCACCGGCCACTCGCGCAGCAACGCCAACCACGCCTGCGCCGCCCGTGACAGGTATGCCCCGCGCCGCCAGATAAAGGCAATATCCCAACGCAAATCCTGCGGCGAACGCAGCGGCAAACGCACCACCCCGGGGCGCTCAAGCGCTTTTGCCACCACCCGGGGCAGCAACACCACGCCCTGGCCTGCCGCCACCAACGCTGCCAAAAAATCCGCCTGGCCACTGCGCCCGCCTTCCTTCGGTGTAAACCCTTGCTGCTGGCACGCCTTCAGCAGCCGGTCGTTGAGCACGAAGCTGCGCTGATACAGCAGGAACGGGGTATCGGCCAGTTGCCCCAGGTCCACCCCGTCCAGGCCCGCCAAGGCATGGCCAGCCGGCAGCAGGGCATCCAGCGGTTCGTTGCAGAACGGCTGGTAGTCGAACGCTTGGTCGCTGGGCGTCAGGCTGCCTCCCAGTTCCAGTTCGCCGCTCCTGACTGCCTGTTCGACGCTACGGCTGCCGCCTTCGAGCAACTGGATCGCAATGTTCGGGTGACGCCGCCGGTACTCGGCGAACAAGCCGGCGAACAAGGCGTCACTGCCCAGCATCGGCAAGCCCAGGCGCAGCTCGCCACGTTCCATCTGGCTGAGGTCGTCCAGCTCGTTGAGCAGTGCCTGGCGCTGACGCAGCAGGGCCTCGCCACGCTCCAGCACAATGCGCCCGGCAGCCGTCAGGTGCAGTTGCGAGGCCTGGCGCTCCAGCAGTGGCTGGCCCACATCTTGCTCCAGCTGGGCCACCTGCTTGCTCACGGCCGACTGGCTGATGTGCAGGGTCTGGGCCGCCTGGGTAAAACCACCGCGGTGGATCACTTCGATGAAGCTGCGCAGCTGTTTGAATTCCATGCTCTGAATTCCATTCTGGAATGGCAATAAGTCTAACAATTCGCTTCTGGCCTAGGCAGCCGAATCTTAAAATGAGGGCCTGTCGAGGAACCCGCATCATGAAACCCGCGTTATTGAAAAAAGCCCTGCGCCTGCTTGTCGAGCTGGCAATTCTTTGTGCCCTGTTCCTGCTTGGTGGCCAGCTTGCCACCTGGCTGGGCTGGCCGATCCCCGGCGGCGTGATGGGCCTGGCCTTGTTGCTGATACTGTTCGCTTCGGGTGTGCTCAAGCCGGCCATGCTGCAATTGGGCGCCGGTTGGCTGATGGCCGAGATGCTGCTGTTTTTCATCCCGGCGCTGATGAGCCTGCTGGATTACGGCTCGCTCATCCGTGAAGAGGGCTGGCGCATCTTGCTGGTGATCGCCGTTAGCACGCTGATGGTGATGGTGGTCACTGCCATGACCGTGGAGCTGGTGTGCCGCTGGAGTGTGCGCCATGAGCCTTGAACCCATGCCGCTGTTCTGGCTGGCCCTGACCTTGCTGGCATACCTGGGCAGCCGCTGGCTGTACCGGCGCAGCAAGCGCTACCTGCTGTCGCCGTTGATATTGGTACCCGTGTTGCTGCTGGCGGTGGCGGTGCCGCTGCATACCGCCTATGCCGAGTATGCCCGCAACACCCACTGGTTGATGAGCGTGCTTGGCCCGGTGACCGTGGCCTTTGCGGTGCCGATCTGGCAGCAGCGGGCCATGCTGGCGCGCCATTGGCCGGCCTTGATGGTGGGCATGGTGGCTGGCAGCAGTGCCTCGATCGCCAGCTCCTGGGGCCTTGCGCACTTGCTGGCGCTGGACAGTGCAACCAGCCTGTCGCTGGTGCCGCGTTCGATCACCACGCCGTTTGCCATGCCCTTGGCCCATGACCTGGGTGGCGTGCCGGAGCTGACGGCGGTGTTCGTGATGTTCACCGGCGTGCTCGGCGCCATGTTCGGTGGCGTGCTGCTGCGCTGGTTGCCGCTGCGCACGCCCCTGGCACGGGGTGCGCTGTTTGGCGTTGGGGCGCACGGTGCCGGGGTCAGCCGGGCACAGGAGGTGGGCCGTGAGGAAGGCTCGGTGGCCGGCCTGGTCATGGTCCTGACCGGGCTGTTGAACCTGTTCGCGGCACCGCTGCTGGCCATGCTGCTCTGACCGTTCGTGCCACTGACTCGCTCAGTCATCAAGCTGGCTGGCAACGCAAGTTTCAGGCTTTGGGCTGCTGGCTAGACTCTGCCTCGACATAGAGAGCACATGTATGTGCCGAGGTGACATGCAATGACCGCAGCCTTGCCCTATTCCGCCAACACCACTTCACCGGGACCGTTCTGATGCCTATGGCCGAAATTCCATTGTGCGTCTGGCGTACCCGGGGACAGAGTTTCACTTTCCGGGGCCAGAGCATCCGCTACTGGACCGCAGGGCAAGGAGAGCCCCTGCTTCTGTTACACGGTTTCCCCACCGCCAGTTGGGACTGGCACTACCTGTGGGGGCCTTTGAGCCAACGCTTCAGGGTGATCGCTTGCGACATGCTCGGCTTTGGCGATTCGGCCAAGCCGGTCGATCACGCCTACAGCCTGATGGAGCAGGCGGACTTGCAGCAGGCTTTGCTTGGCCACCTGCAGGTCGACCAGCCGGTGCACCTGCTGGCCCACGACTACGGCGGCAGCGTTGCCCAGGAATTGCTGGCGCGCCACCATGAACAGCGTGCCGACATTGCCAGCTGCGTATTCCTCAACAGCGGGCTGTTCCCCGAAAGTTGCCGCATGCTGCTGATCCAGAAGCTGCTGCTTAGCCGGTTCGGCTGGCTGGTCGGGCGTTCGTTCGGGCGTGACGACCTGGTGCGCAGCGTCACCCAAGTCTACGGCCCTTGCACCCACCCCAGCGAAAGTGCCCTGGATGATTTCTGGAGCCTGATCACCGCCAACCGGGGCACACGCATCCTGCACAAGCTGGCGAGCTACATGCCCGAGCGCAGATTGCATCGCGAACGCTGGGTCGGGGCAATGCAGCGCACAGGCGTGCCACTGCGCTTGATCAATGGTGTGGTCGACCCGCTTTCCGGCGCGCACATGCTCGAGCGCTACCGGCAACTGGTGCCGGAGCCGGACACCGTGCAGCTACCCGGCATCGGCCATTACCCGCACACTGAAGCGCCAGTGCAGGTGCTGCGTCACTACCTGGCCTTTCGTGAGCAGCTTGTGAGCTTCTACCCGCAGAAAGTGGCGTGGTCCTGACCGGGCCTCATCGCCCTGCGTTATTGCCAGGCATTCAGCCTGCGTGAGCTTGATTGTCCGCCCGTTGCTGGCGGCGGACACTCGGCTTACCTGAACCTGCCTGGAGCCATGAGCATGAGCGAGCCTGTCCGTCTGCAAGATCGCGTGGTGATTGTCACCGGAGCCGGCGGTGGCCTGGGCCGTGCCCATGCGTTGCTGTTCGCCGCACGTGGCGCCAGGGTGGTGGTGAACGACCTCGGCGGCACTGCCCACGGTGAAGGTGCCAGCGCCTCGGCCGCCGACCGGGTGGTGGAGCAGATCCGCGCCGCCGGTGGCATCGCCCTCGCCAACCACGACTCGGTCAGCCAGGGCGCACGCATCGTCGAGCAGGCCCTGGACAGCTTCGGCCGGGTCGATGTGGTGGTGAACAATGCAGGTATCCTGCGTGACAAGACGTTCCACAAGATGGACGACAGCGACTGGGAGCAGGTCTACCAGGTGCATGTCGAAGGGGCCTACAAAGTCACCCGGGCTGCCTGGCCACACCTGCGCGAGCAGAACTGGGGGCGGGTGATCTTCACCGCTTCTACCTCTGGCATCTACGGCAACTTCGGCCAGGCCAACTACGGCATGGCCAAGCTGGGCTTGTACGGGCTGACCCGCACCCTGGCGATCGAAGGGCGCAAGCACGGCATATTGGTCAACGCCATCGCCCCAACAGGCGGCACCCGCATGACCGAAGGGCTGATCCCGCCCCAGGTATTCGAGCGGCTCAAGCCCGAGCTGGTCAGCCCGCTGGTGGTGTACCTGGGCAGCGAGCAGTGCCAGGGCACGGGTGAGTTGTTCGAAGTAGGCGGCGGCTGGGTGGGCAAGGTGCGTTGGGAGCGCAGCCTGGGGGTGGGCTTTGATCCGCGCGAGGGCTTTACCCCGGAGCAGGTGGCCGAGAACTGGGCACGGATCGGTGACTTTGAGGGGGCGGTGCACCCGCAGGACAGTTTGCAGGCGCTGCAGCAGATGATGGCGAACCTGCAGAAGTACCCGCTGAGCTGAACTTTTATTGCCTGTGCTGGCCTCTTCGCGGGCAAGCCCGCGAAGAGGCCAGCACAGGCGGAAGATTTTTCAGGGCAAAAAAAAGGCCGCTGCAAGCCGCAGCGGCCAATCGAGACGTCAGATCAAGGAGCTTCAAAATCTACGTCGGTGAACCTCGCAGGCATGAAAAGCGGGGGGAGAGCCCTTCATGCCGGCCAGTGAGTTAAGAATAAGCGCTTGATCCCGTAGGAAAAATAGCGGCTTATGACATTCACCTTTACGTATCGGGCAATAGTGCCGCAGGCGCTCAGGCAGCGGGCGAATAGCCCATGCGCCAGCTGGTTTCCCGCGCAGCTGCCAGCAGCCGTTGCGCCGCAGGGCCATGTTCGTCGGCGTGGAAGATCGACGTCGGCCCGACCACGGTCATCACCGCCGCAACCTGCCCCATGGCATTGAACACGGGCGCCGACAGTGCATCCACGCCCGGCATCAGCAGCCCGTGCACATGGTGCAGGCCGCGTTCGCGAATGCCCGCCAGTACCTCCTGATAATCGTCTGCACTCTGGCGCAGCGCAGCCAATTCCCGGTCACGCAACTCCAGGGTCTCGCGCTCAGGCAGGTAGGCGGCGAACACCAGGCCGGTGGACGAGGTGAGCAGCGGCAGCACCGAGCCCATCTGCGTGACCACGGTGACTGCACGCACTGCGGGTTCAATGCTGACTACGGTTGCGCCCTGGTTGCCCCACACCGCAATGAAGCAGCTCTCGTTCAGCTCGTCGCGCAGTTGCGACAGCGGCAGTGCGGCAATCTTCAGTACATCGATGCTGCCCAGCGCCGCCAGGCCTACCCGCAGTGCCTCACGGCCCAGGCCGTAATGGTTGGTGGCAGCATCCTGCTCGGCAAAGCCGCTGGCAATCAGCGCCTGCAGGTAACGGTGCACCTTGCTCGCCGGCATCTGCACATGTTCCGACAGGCGTGACAGCGAGGTGGAGGGGGAGAGTTCGGCAAGGGCTTTGAGGATGTCTGTGCCAACCTCCGCCGAGCGGACTTTCTGCTTGCCATTGTCGGCGGAGGAGCTGGCTTTGGTCATGGACATCTGCTTCCGGATTCTTCGAGTCGCGCCTTTATAGCTTGACGCCATGCGCGTAGCAAATTACGTTATTCGTAATCTGATTACGATAAAAACAATGCAGACGCGCTGTCACCCCGCATCGGGCCAGCAGCCAGCTGCCAGCAACGGCTCGGTCAGAGCCCGGAGGCATCGATGACTCGCGACACATCACCCGACCTTCTCTACCTCAGCGGCTTCGGCAACGAGTTTGCCAGCGAAGCGCTGCCGGGTGCCTTGCCGGTCGGGCAGAACTCGCCGCAGAAGGCGCCCTATGGGCTGTATGCCGAGTTGCTCTCGGGCACGGCGTTCACCATGGCCCGCAGCGAGCTGCGCCGTACCTGGTTGTACCGTATTCGCCCGTCTGCCTTGCACCCGCGTTTCGAGCGCCTGTCACGCCAGCCGCTGAGCGGCCCGCTGGGGGCTATCAACCCCAACCGCCTGCGCTGGAGCCCCCAGCCGATGCCTGCCGAGCCGACCGATTTCATCGAAGGCTGGCTGCCCATGGTGGCCAACGCCGCCGCGGAAAAACCGGCCGGCGTGAGCATCTACATCTACCGCGCCAACCGTTCCATGGAGCGGGTGTTCTTCAACGCCGACGGTGAACTGCTGCTGGTGCCGGAACAGGGCCGCCTGCGCATTGCCACCGAACTGGGTGTGCTCGAGGTCGAGCCGCTGGAAATCGCGGTGATTCCACGTGGCATGAAGTTCCGCGTCGAACTGCTCGACGGCCAGGCCCGTGGCTACATCGCCGAAAACCACGGTGCACCGCTGCGTATTCCGGAACTGGGCCCGATTGGCAGCAACGGCCTGGCCAACGCGCGCGACTTCCTCACCCCGGTGGCGCACTACGAAGAGGCCGAAGGGCCGGTGCAACTGGTGCAGAAGTTCCTTGGCGAGCACTGGGCCTGCGAACTGCAGCACTCACCGCTGGATGTGGTTGCCTGGCACGGCAGCAACGTGCCGTACAAATACGACCTGCGCCGTTTCAACACCATCGGTACGGTCAGCTTCGACCACCCGGACCCGTCGATTTTCACCGTGCTGACTTCGCCGACCAGCGTGCATGGCCTGGCCAACATGGACTTCGTGATCTTCCCGCCGCGCTGGATGGTGGCCGAGAACACCTTCCGTCCGCCATGGTTCCACCGCAACCTGATGAACGAGTTCATGGGCCTGATCAGCGGTGCCTACGATGCCAAGGCCGAGGGCTTCCTGCCCGGTGGCGCCTCGCTGCACGGGGTGATGAGCGCCCATGGCCCCGATGCCGAAACCTGCGAAAAAGCCATTGCCGCCGACCTGGCGCCGCACAAGATCGATAACACCATGGCCTTCATGTTCGAGACCAGCCAAGTGCTGCGCCCGAGCCAGCAGGCCCTTGAGTGCCCGCAATTGCAGGCCGACTACGACAGTTGCTGGGCCACCTTGCCGAGCACCTTCAACCCGAACCGGAGATAACCGATGAACCACACTGCCAATGCCCGTAGCTGGGTCGAGCACGCCAACGGGCACAGCGACTTCCCGCTGCAAAACCTGCCATTGGGTATCTTCAGCCGGCCGGGTGAAGCCAGGCGCTGTGGCGTGGCCATCGGCGACGCGATCCTTGACCTGGAGGCGGTGCTGGCCGCCGGCCTGTTCGACGGAGCCGCCAAGGCCGCCGTCGAAGCCACCCGCGGTGGGGCATTGAACGCATTCTTTGCGCAGGGCCGCAGCGCCCGTGTCGCCCTGCGCGAGCGCTTGCAGGTGCTGCTTGGCGAACACAGCGAACACCAGGCGGCGCTGCAGGCCGCGCTGTACCCGGCCAGCGCCTGCCAGTTGCATGTACCTGCGCAGATCGGTGACTACACCGACTTCTACGTGGGCATCGAGCACGCCAAGAACGTGGGCAAGCTGTTCCGCCCCGACAACCCGCTGCTGCCCAACTACAAGTACGTGCCGATCGGTTACCACGGCCGCGCCTCGACCATCCGCCCGTCCGGCACCGATGTGCGCCGGCCAAAGGGCCAGACCTTGCCGGCCGGGCACAGCGAGCCGAGCTTCGGCCCTTGCGCGCGGCTGGACTACGAACTGGAACTGGGCATCTGGATTGGCCAGGGCAATGACATGGGCCAGGCGATCCCTATTGGCGATGCTGCCGAGCACGTCGCCGGCCTGTGCCTGCTCAACGACTGGTCGGCGCGTGATATCCAGGCCTGGGAATACCAGCCATTGGGGCCGTTCCTGTCCAAAAGCTTCATTACCACGATCTCGCCTTGGGTGGTCACTGCCGAAGCGCTGGAACCCTTCCGCTGCGCCCAGCCGGCACGTCCGGATGGCGACCCGCAGCCACTGTCGTACCTGCTGGACAAGCGCGACCAGGCCGCCGGTGCATTCGATATCGAACTCGAAGTGCTGCTGCTGACCGAGCGCATGCGCGAGCAGGGCGCTGCCCCGCACCGCCTGACCCTGAGCAACACCCGCAGCATGTACTGGACCGTGGCGCAGCTGGTGGCGCACCACAGCGTCAACGGCTGCCAACTGCAGCCGGGCGACCTGTTCGGTTCGGGCACATTGTCGGGCGCCACGCCGGGTTCGCATGGCAGCCTGCTGGAGATCACCGAAGGCGGCAAGCTGCCAGTTGAACTGGCCAGCGGTGAGGTGCGCAAGTTCCTCGAAGACGGCGACGAGATCATCCTGCGTGCCCGCTGCACGCGTGACGGCGTGGCCAGCATCGGCTTCGGCGAATGCCGTGGCACGGTCATTGCGGCCAACTGAGGAGGCAGGGGCATGGAGCTGTACACCTATTACCGTTCCACCTCGTCCTACCGGGTGCGCATTGCCCTGGCACTGAAGGGGCTGGCCTACCAGTCCTTGCCGGTCAACCTGCTACAGGGTGAGCAGCGCGGTGCGGACTATGTCGCCATCAACCCGCAGGGCCGCGTGCCGGCCTTGCGCACCGACGGCGGAGAATTGCTGGTGCAGTCGCCAGCGATCATCGAGTACCTGGAAGAAGTTTATCCACAGCCTGCACTGCTGCCGGCCACGGCCCAAGCACGCGCCAAGGTACGTGGCGTGGCGGCAATCATCGGCTGCGACATTCATCCGCTGCACAACGTCAGCGTACTCAACCGGCTGCGCCAAGCCGGCCAGGATGAGGGCCAGGTCAACCAGTGGATCGGCCAGTGGGTCAGCCAGGGGTTGGCGGCGGTGGAGCAACTGATTGGTGATGAGGGCTTTTGTTTTGGTGACCAACCGGGGCTGGCGGATGTGTACTTGATCCCGCAGCTGTATGCCGCCGAGCGCTTCAACATCGACCTCGACAGCTACCCGCGCATCCTTCGGGTTGCCGCACTGGCGGCCGGGCACCCGGCATTCGCCAAGGCCCACCCTGCCCAGCAGCCGGACAGCCCGGCTCAGTGAAGCGAACGGTTCGCCGTCGGTAGCTTGCCGATACGCTCGGACAGCTTCAGGCGCTGGATCGGGTCTTCCGTGAGCAGTAACGCATGCTCCAGGTCGAAGCGCTCGGCCTGTGGGCAGTCCAGGTGTTGGTACAGCGAGGCGCGGGTCACGTAGTCGCTGACTTGAACCGGGCCCAGCTGCATGATCCGCTCGGCATCGATCAAGGCCGCCAGGTGGTTGTCGTTGCTGATGTGCAACTGGCGCAGGTTGCGTGATAGCCGCTGCAGCATCTGTAGCGGGCTGGCACTGCGCAGGTGCTCTGCCGTCAGCGCAACGTGCGGGCCGAACTGGCGCGCCAGCAGCTCACGGCAATCATTGGGGTACAGGCGCCGGCCACCACAGGGGTCGAGCAGGTGGTCGGCACCTGGCACCCGCAGCAGGAAATGGCCAGGGAAGCCCACACCCTCCAGCGGGATGGACAGCCGCTGGGCCAGCTCCAGGGCAAGGATGGCCAAGGTCAGTGGTTGGCCACGGCGGCGTTGTAGCACCTTGTCCATCATCGCGGCCTGCGGGCGCAGGGGGTGGTACTCATCCTGCTGAAAGCCCAAGGCATTGAGTTGGCGCAGCAGTGGCTGGGCCAGTTCGCACAGTGGCAGCATCGGCAGGTTGGCGCTGATCTCACGCTGCAGGTCATGCAGCATGGCAAGGCTGGCCGCGGGCTCGACGCTGCGGTCGTGCTCGGCGGCCATCCACAATGCGGCTTCCAGCAGGGCGACAGGCTCGCGTTCCAGGCAGGCCAGGCAGGCTTGACGTGGCTTCATGGGGTATCTCCACACACGCTTGAGTATTAGCTGTGGCGGGCGGTTTCGTCCAGTGGTCCGGCGGCCACGCCAGCTTCGGGGCCGTGCCTATACTGGAAGGAGCACCTCGTGGGGGAGCCTGTCGATGTTCGCACTGATGCAAAGCACCCGTACCCAGTCACTGCACCTGTTCAACGACCCGGCGACGGGCCTGAAAGCGGTTGTGGCGATCCACAGCGAGCAGCTGGGCCCAGCCATGGGCGGTTGCCGCTATCTGCCTTACGCCGATGACGAAAGCGCCATGACCGACGCCATTCGCCTGGCCCAGGGCATGAGCTACAAGGCGGCGCTGGCGGGCTTGCCGCTGGGTGGGGGCAAGGCGGTGATCATGCGCAACCCGCATGTAGAGAACCGCGCCGCGCTGTTCGAGGCGTTTGGCCGCTTCATCGATACCTTGCATGGGCGTTTCATCATCGCCGTAGACAGCGGCACCTCGACCCTGGACATGGACTGCATCGCCCAGAGTACCCCCCATGTGACCAGCACCACGGCCTCGGGTGACCCCTCGCCACATGCGGCGATGGGGGTGTTCGCCGGCATTCGTGCCACCACCTCGTTCCGGCTGGGCAGCGATGACCTCAGAGGGCTGCGGGTAGCGGTACAGGGGCTGGGCAATGTTGGTTATGCGCTGGCCGAGCAACTGCATGCGGTGGGCGCGGAGCTGCTGGTCAGCGACCTGGACCCAGGGCGCGTGCGCTTGGCGATGGAGCAGTTCGATGCAAAACCTGTGACCAACGATGCGTTGATCAGCACCCCATGCGACATCTTCGCACCCTGTGGCGTGGGGCCGGTACTGAACGGGCAGAGCGTGATGCAGCTGCGCTGTGCGGCAGTGGCGGGGGCGGCCAACAACCAGCTGACTACCTTGCAGGTGGCAGACCAGTTGGAGTCCCGCGGAATACTGTATGCGCCAGACTACGTGATCAATGCCGGTGGGCTTATCTACGTGGCGCTGACCCATCGTGGCGAGGACCTGGGCACCATCACTGCGCACCTGGCGCGGATTCCTTCACGGCTGACCGAAGTGTTTGGCCATGCGCAGGCGGAAAAGCGTTCGCCGGCGCGAGTGGCGCAGATGCTGGCGGAGCGGTTGCTGTACGGCTGATGGGCTTCGGGCTGTTTGCACTGGCCCTATCGCCGGCAAGCCAGCTCCCACAGGGAGGGTGCCATCTTTTGGCTGTGCGCTGTACCTGTGGGAGCTGGCTTGCCGGCGATGAGGCCAGTGCAGGTATTTACTCTGCTGCGGGCGCTTCGAGCAGTTCGGCCAACGCATCCGGCTGGCTTTTGAACGCGCGGGCGAACACATCGCGGTTCTTGGCCATGTAAATGCCGGCTTCCTCGACCTGCTGCTCGGTCAGCGACGGCACCGCCTTGTGCAGCACTTCAGCGAGGCGCTCGGCCAGTTCGAGCATCTTGTCGTGACGGTCTGCTTCGGCCTTATCCATAAACAAGTGCTCCGGGTCGCGGCTGCTGCGGTACACCACTTCGACGGCCATTCATCACCTCTATGCCTTTTTGCTGTTTGTGTTGCGGCTTACTGTATCTATATACAGTAATGGCAATGTTGGTTGGTTCGCAAGCAGAAATTGTAGCGTTGCCAAGGGAAGCAGTACCTGTGGGAGCGGGTTCACCCGCGAAAGGGCCGGCCCAGGCGACCTGTCTACTTGCCATGCCCAAAGTGCCTTGCGGCAATCGGTCGCCTTCCAAGACAGGGGCCTGGCCCTTTAACTGCATGGCACAAGCGTCACACCGGTGACGCATCATCCTTCAAGACGTATCGGGGAATGGAACATCGTGAACATCAAATGGGCAGAAAAACTGCGCAAGGGCCTGCACGGCTCGGCCGACTCGCTGGGCAACCTGTGCGTCGAGGCGTTCCATTACCTGGCGTTGTTCGGCATTGGCGCGATCACCGCCTACGCGGCGGTGGCGACGTTTCTGGAAATGCTGGGCAAGGGCGGGATCAGCGTCGATGACATCCTGCTGCTGTTCATCTACCTGGAGCTGGGGGCAATGGTCGGTATCTACTTCAAGACCAACCACATGCCGATCCGCTTCCTGCTGTATGTGGCCATCACCGCGCTGACGCG
This sequence comes from Pseudomonas sp. BP01, assembly GCF_022760795.1. Taxonomy (NCBI): domain Bacteria; kingdom Pseudomonadati; phylum Pseudomonadota; class Gammaproteobacteria; order Pseudomonadales; family Pseudomonadaceae; genus Pseudomonas; species Pseudomonas sp. BP01. The sequence goes on along the minus strand of NZ_JAFBKA010000015.1, from coordinate 129,029 downwards.
CCTGCTGATCGGCGATGTCTCGCACCACAAGGCACCGGACGAGGGGCTGCTGTACCTGTGCGGGGGCATCCTGTTGCTGGCGTTCTCGATCCTGGTGGTGCGCTACGCCTCGTACCGCTACCCCTCGACCAAGGTGCTGGATGCCAACGGCAAGCAAGTGGAGGAGGGCAAGTAGCCCTCAGTTGGCAACGAAATGTCGCGGCTCGTGACGGGCGTCACGGGTGAGCGCGGCCAGCACTTGCATGGGGTTCTGGCTGAGTTCGATGGCAAGGCCCAGGCGGATGCTGTCGATGACCCGCTGCAAGCGCACCGGGTCGTTGCGCTGGGCCTGGGTGATGAGGCGCTTGGCGACCACGCCGGCGTCGTCCGACAGGGTCAGCATGATGCTGCCGTCGAGGTTGGCGATGCTCAGGTTGACCCGGTATTCGGGGGCGAATGCAGCACTGATTCGTTCGAATGGGTTGTTCATGGTGTTGCTTCTGCGGTGAATGAGTGCAGGAGTTGACCGGGAACTTCGCACGTTGGTTCACCGCCATTGATCGGCACAAACGAAAACGCCCGGCTCAAGGCCGGGCGTTTGGCTAAGTCAATCAGGCTTCCGGATCGCTCAGTTCCAGGGCGCCGCGCTTGCTGCGCAGCTTGCCATAGAAGTGTTCCAGCGCGTGGTTGAGCTTGGTGGCGGCACCGTCGACTGCCTGGTCCACCGACGTGGCGGTGTGGGTCACGGAAATCGGTTGGTGGCCTTTGGGGCGAGCCTCCATCTGGCAGCGTTTGTCATGCGGTCCGGGCTTGGCGCCGTTCTCGTCGCGTAGGTGAACCTCGATACGGGTGAGGTCTTCTTCGTAACGTTCCAGGGAGCTCTGCAGTGTACTGCGGACCCACTGGTCGAGACGGGCGTTGCTTTCGAAATGGTTGCTGCTGTTGACCTGGATTTGCATGATTCAATCCTTATTCAGCTTGCTCGCATGGAGACGCGCTCAGGTCCTTGAGACCCTTGGAATTTCTGCGCCTCTTGACTCTAAGGTCAGGCAACCGTCGAATGAATTCAAGCCCTATTTGAAAATAAATGTCTTGTTGCAAATCGCGGCTGCTGTGCAGCTCTTCGCGGGGCGTGCCCGCGAAGGGCCGCCCAGCGGCCCCCGTACGAGGGGTCAAAACTCAACCGACGCCTGCATAGAAGGTACGCGGACGTGAGCGCCGGGCGCTTCGTGGTACTACATCGCTCGGGCTTTGCTTATGAGAATTGAAATCATTATTATTGCAGCCCCGAAAAACGCCCGGACCTTCGCCATGACGCGCAAAACCGCCGGCCTCTCGCTCAGCTATCGGCTGGCCGTTGCCTCACGCAGCCTGGCCGCGCTGCTGGGTGGCTACCTGCTGGCGTCCATGGCCAGCGTCTGCATTGCCCTGGTGGCACCGCTGCCAACGGTCGATGCCACGCTGACCGGCTTGCTGTCGTCGTTCGTCTTCTACCTGCTGGCATTCATCTGGTGCTTTGCCTGCCGCAGCGCCTGGCGTGCCTGGCTGGGTGTATTGGTGCCAACCCTGCTGTTGGGCATGATCAGCGGTGTTGCCTACTGGATGAAAAACCCATGAAAGAAGGCTTCCGCCAGGCGATGGCCTGGCTGCACACCTGGACCGGCCTGATCTTTGGCTGGCTGTTGTTTGCCATCTTCCTCACCGGCACGCTGTCGTACTTCAAGGATGAAATCACCCACTGGGCGCAGCCCGAGGTGCGCAGTCATACCCTGGACCCGGCCCTCAGCCTGGACAAGGCCCAGCAATACCTGCAGGACAATGCCGGGCATTCCGCCTCCTGGTTCATCGACATGCCCAACGAGCGTGAGGCGGCCCTGAGCGTGGGCTATCGCGACCCCAACGGCGGGCCGCGTGGCTTCGTCAACAAAACCCTCGACACGCAGACCGGCCAGCCGGTGGAAGCTCGCGACAGCCGGGGTGGCGAGTTCTTCTACCGGTTCCACTTCCAGTTGCAGATGCCGCACCCGTTTGGCCGCTGGCTGTCGACCTTCTGCGCCTTCATCATGCTGCTGGGGCTGGTCACCGGCATCATCACCCACAAGAAGATCTTCAAGGAGTTCTTCACCTTCCGTCCCGGCAAGGGTCAGCGCTCCTGGCTGGACGGGCACAACGCCATCGGCGTGCTGGTGCTGCCCTTCCACCTGATGATCAGTTACAGCAGCCTGGTGCTATTCATGTACATGGTGATGCCGGCCGGCATCATGGCCAGCTATGGCAATGATACCGGCAAGTACTTCAACGACCTGTTCGGCCGCGACGATGCGCCCAAAGCGGCCCAGGTGGCCACGCCGCTGGTAGCGCTGCCAAGCCTGTATGCCAAGGTGCAGGAGCTGCAACCGGGCGCGCGTATCGGCTTCGTCCAGGTGCAGAACCCGGGCGACAGCAATGCCCGCGTCACCTTCACCCAGTCGGCTGCCGACCACGTGGCTTACCGGCGCAGCGCCAACTGGACGTTCGACGGCGCCAGTGGCGCGCTGCTGAGCCAGGGCAAACCAGAGAGCGGGGCGATGATGACCGCCTTCAGTTTTGCCGGGTTGCACATGGGCAATTTTGCCGGGCCCTGGCTGCGCTGGCTGTATTTCTTCTTTGGCGTCGCCGGCACTGCGGTGATCGGCACCGGGCTGGTGATGTGGCTGGGCAAGCGCCAGCTCAAGCATGCCAAGAGCGCGCACATGCCGGGTGAATTGCGCCTGGTCGAGGTGCTCAATATCGCCAGCATGAGCGGCCTGCTGCTGGCGGTGGCGGGCTTCTTCTGGGCCAACCGCCTGATCCCGGTGGGCATCGATGGCCGCGCCGACTGGGAGGTCAATGCCTTCTTCATCGCCTGGGGCTTGTCACTGGTGCATGCCGTGCTGCGCAGCGGGCGCCGGGCGTGGAGCGAGCAACTGGCACTGGGGGCGCTGGCCTTTGCCCTGTTGCCGCTGCTCAATGGCTGGAGCACCGACCGGGGTTTGAACCATTCGTTGCAGGCGGGTGACTGGGCCATGGCCGGCTTCGACCTCACGGCCCTGGGTACTGGCCTGTTCCTGGCCTGGCTGGCCGGCAAGATGTTGCGCAGCCCCAAACCGGTAGCCAAGCGACAACGCGCGGCAAAAAAAACCAGCACTGAAACGGCGCAGGTGAGCTGATGCTGGGTAACGCACTGATCGCATTCGCAGGGTTTGTCGCCCTGTGCCTGGCCATGGAAAAGCACTTCAGCGATTTGCTTGGGCGCAAGCCGCGCCCCGGGCAGTTGCGGCTGTTGCGTGTCGCTGGTTGGCTGCTGCTGATGCTATCGCTGGTGCTTAGCGTGCACGTGCGTGGCTGGGCCCATGGCCTGGTGGAGTGGACCGCCGTGATGATGGCCGGGGTAACCGTGTGGGTGTTTGGCCTGCCCTACCAACCGCGCCTGCTGCTGGGCCTGGCCGTCGCCAGCGTGGTGCTGGGGCCGCTGCTGGCCGTGTTTGCCGTGTGAACCTGTGAGCGAGCAGGGGGATATCATCGAGCCCGACGCCGACAGCAGTGGCGGTCGTGCACGTTTCGTCCAGGTGTTCCTGGCCCAACGGGCGCGCATGGAGGCGCTGGTCAGCCGGCGCGTTGGCTGCCGCGCCACGGCTTCAGACCTGGTGCAGGAACTGTTTTTGCGTTTCTGGCGCCGCCCCGAGGTCAAGGTCGAGGCGCTGGACACCTACCTGTTGCGTTGTGCCGGCAACCTGGCTATCGACCACCTGCGCAGTGAAGGCAGCCGCGAACGCGTGGCAGAAGCCGCTTTGCCAATGGACGAAGCGACCATGGCTCAGGCGCCGGAGCAGGCGCTGGAGGTCGACCACGACCTGCAGCGTATCGAAGCCGCCTTGCGCGCCTTGCCCGAGCGCACCCGGCAGATCTTTTTGCTCAACCGCATCCACGGCTGCAAGTACGGCGAAATTGCCAAGGCCATGCAGCTGTCCCAGAGCGCCGTGGAAAAGCATATGATGCGCGCCCTTGAAGCGTGCAAGGCGAGTGTTGCCGAGCCCGCGCCCACCCCACGCCGGCCAGGGAGTGCCCGTCGATGAGCCGTTTGCCCCCGATCACCGAGGCGCAGTCCCAGGCCGCCCTGCAATGGCTCAGCCGCATCAATGAGCAGCCCGCGCAAGCCGAAGGGGCTGCGTTCAAGCGCTGGTTGCTGGCCGACCCCAGGCACCGTGAGGCCTACCAACAGGCCCAGGCGCTGTGGCAGAAAAGCGCCACCCCGGCGGCGCGGCTGGCGGACGAAGAACAGGACGCCCTGCAGCACTACCTCGATACCATGGCCAGGCCACCGACCCGTGCCCCGTGGCGGTGGATGGCGGCAATGGCGATGGCGGCCTGCCTCGTGCTGGCCGTGGGCGTTGCCGGGGGCTGGCACCCGGGGTACTGGTTGCAGGACGTGCAGGCTGACTACAGCAGTGCCGGGCAGATTCGCCAGGTGACCTTGGCCGACCAGTCGCAGGTGACGCTTGACGCAGGTAGCGCCATTGCAGTCGATTTTGCCCAGGGTGAGCGCCGTGTACGGTTGCTGCATGGCGCGGCATTCTTTGAGGTCACTCATACCGGCGAGCCGTTCCTGGTCGAAGCGGGCGGTGGCGAAGTGCGGGTGCTCGGCACCCAGTTCGAGGTGCGTGAGCAAGGCGAGGGCGCCCAGGTGACGGTGCGCAGCGGGCGTGTGGGCGTGAGCCCTGCGCAAGGCACTCTGGCGCGTGAGCTGACGGCCAACCAGCAGGTGGCCTACAGCGCAGGCAGGGTAGGCGACACCCTGGCGGTGGACAGTGAAAACCGCCTGGCCTGGCGCCAGGGGTGGCTGAACTATTACCAGATGCCGCTGGCGCAGGTGGTCGAAGACCTTGGGCGCTATTACCCGGGGCGCATCCTGTTGCTGGATGGCGAACTGGGGCAGCGCAAGGTCAGTGGCAGTTTCCCGGTGGCCGAGCCGCTGCTGGCGCTGGATTCGCTGGGTAAGGTGATGGGCTTTTCGCGGCAGACCGTGTTGGGGCGTTTGACCTTGATCCGGTAGTTGCCTGTGCCGGCCTCTTCGCGGGCATGCCCGCTCCCACAGGTACTGCACAGGATGTTGAACTTGTGCCATCCCTGTGGGAGCGGGCGTGCCCGCGAAGAGGCCGGTACAGGAAAAATATTTTCAGATAGCGGGTGAGGTAACAGGACGTGGCATCCGTGTAATGAGTGAAAGTGCGATTCATTCGCAATAATCACCCTCTCACAGGTCAGCGTCCATGAAGTTCTCCCCGCGTTGCGTCCCTCTCTGGCTCGGCCTTGCTGCGCTGCCGGCTTTGGCTGTCGCCCCCCTGGCAAGCGCCGCCGAGCAGCTGCAGGCCTATGCCTTCGCCCAACCGGCCCAACCCCTGGCCCAGGCCCTCAACGCCTTCAGCCGCACCACCGGCCAGAGCGTGGTCTACACCCTCGAACTGCCGGGCGTGCAAGCGCCCGCGTTGAATGGCCGGTTCAGCGCCGAGCAGGCGCTGCAACAGCTGCTGGGGAACGCTGGCCTGGCCTGGCGCCGTGTCGACGCACGCACCCTGACCCTCGAAACCGCCGACACCTCAGGCGCCCTCAACCTGCAGGCCACCAACGTGACCTCACAACTGGACGACTACAGCTACCAGCCCCCGGCCAGTGCTTCGATCATGCGCGGGCAGGGCCCGAACCAGGACATCCCCCAGGCCATCAACGTGGTACCGGCCCAGGTCATCCGCGACCAGGCCCCGCGCAACCTCGACGATGCGCTGGCCAACGTCAGCGGCATTACCCAGGGCAACAACTTTGGCGGCACCTCCGACACGGTGATGAAGCGCGGCTTTGGCGACAACCGCGACGGCTCGATCATGCGCGATGGCATGCCCATCGTGCAGGGGCGTAGCCTCAACGCCAGCACCGAGCGGGTCGAAGTGCTCAAGGGCCCGGCCTCGCTGCTGTACGGCATCCAGGACCCGGGCGGGGTGATCAACGTGGTCAGCAAGCGCCCGCAACTGCAGCAATACAATGCACTGACCGTACGCGGCTCGAGCTATGGCAGCGGCAAGAATGGCAGTGGCGGCGGGCTCGACACTACCGGTGCGCTGGGCGACAGCAAGTTCGCCTACCGCTTGATCGTCGACCATGAAGACGAAGACTACTGGCGCAATTACGGCGTGCACCGCGAATCGCTGGTGGCGCCCTCGCTGGCCTGGCTGGGCGAAGACACCCAGGTGGTGCTGGCCTACGAGCACCGCGAGTTTCTCTACCCCTTCGACCGGGGCACCGCGTTCGGCAGTAATGGCCACCCGCTGAACATCCCCGCCACGCGTCGCCTGGACGAGCCGTTCAACGACATGGAGGGGCGCTCCGACCTGTACCGCCTTGAGGTCGACCATCAGCTGGCCGATGACTGGAAACTGCACTTTGGCTACAGCTTCAACCGCGAGACCTACGACGCAAGCCAGGTGCGTGTGACAGGCGTCAACGAAGCCAAGGGCACGCTGACACGCAGCATCGACGGCACTCACAACGCCATGAGCCGTGACCAGTTCGCTACCCTGAGCCTGGCCGGTAATGTGGAATTGGCTGGCATGCAGAATGATCTGTTGTTCGGCGTCGACCATGAAGACCGCAAGGTGTATCGCGGCGACCTGATTCGCCAGACTGCCAAATCCACTTTCAGCTATGTGGACCCGGTCTACGGCCAGGAAGTGGAAGGCAGCACGGTGCGTGCCAGCGACAGCGACCAGACCGACAAGCTGCGCACCGATGCACTGTTCGTGCAGGACGCGTTACACCTGGATGACCACTGGATCCTGGTGGCCGGCGCACGCTTCCAGCAGTTCGACCAGTATGCCGGCCGCGGCCGCCCGTTCACGGCCAATACCGATAACAGCGGCCAGGCCTGGGTGCCGCATGCGGGCATCGTCTACAAGGTCGATGAGCAGTTGTCGTTCTACGGCAGTTACAGCGAGTCGTTCAAGCCCAATTCCAGCATTGCGCCGCTGACTGGCGGTGTGGTGCTGGACGCGTCCGTTGCACCTGAGGAGGGGAAGTCGTGGGAGTTGGGCGCCAAGCTGGACATTCCCGGTCGCCTGACCGGTACCCTGGCGCTGTTCGATATCACCAAGCGTAATGTGCTGGTTGCCAATTTCGACAGCGGGACTGGCGAGACTGCCTACAGCAATGCCGGTGAGGTCAATTCAAGAGGTGTGGAGCTTGACCTGACCGGCCAGCTCAGCGACCACTGGAGCTTGATCGGCAGCTATGCCTTTACCGATGCCAAGGTTACAAAAGACCCGGACCTTGAGGGTAACCGCCTGCAGAACGTGGCCAAACACAGTGGTTCGCTATCGGCTGTTTACGACTTCGGCAGCCTGTTCGGTGGCGACAAGCTGCGTGTAGGTGCAGGCGCGCGTTATGTGGGTGAACGGGCGGGCAACTCGACCAACACCTTCGACCTGCCGTCGTACACCGTGGCCGATGCGTTCGCCACTTACGAGACCAAGCTTGATGAGCACAACGTGCGTTTGCAGCTGAACGTAAAGAACTTGTTCGACAAGGTTTACTACAGCTCGGCGGTGAACCAGTACTTCGTGGCTATCGGGGATGCGCGGCAGGTGAGCCTGTCCAGCACCTTCGAATTCTAGGTATTTGGGGCTGCAAAGCAGCCCCATTTCACGCATTGAATGCCGAGCGATATTCCCCAGGTGTTGCACCAAGCGCCTGCCTGAACCGGTTGCTGAAATGGCTGGCACTGGCAAACCCGCACAAAAGGGCAATCTCCCCCAGCGGCATCACGCCCAGCTGCAGCAACTGGCAGGCCCGGTGCAGTCGCCGGGCCAGCAGGTACTGGTGCGGCGGCAAGCCGAAACTGGTGCGGAACATGCGCGCAAAGTGGTACTCGGAAAGGTTGCAGCGCATGGCCAGTTCACCCAGGGTAATCGGCTGGTCCAGGTGCGCCTCGATGTAGTCGACCAGCTGCCGGCGCAGGTTTGGCGCCAGGCCGCCTTTCAAGCGCAGGCCTTGGCGTAGCCCCACCTGGCTGAGCAGCGCATGGTCGACGATCTCGTGGGCCAGGCTGCTGGCCAGCAAGCGCTCGCCGGGCTCGTCCCAGGCCAGGGTGATCAGTTGGCGAAAGCGCACGGCCTGTTGCGGGTCGTCAAGAAAGGTCGCTTCCTGCAACTGCAGTTCACGCGGTTCCCGATCGAGCAGGCGCACGCAGCCCAGGGCAAACTGCGCCTCGCTGACATACAGGTGCGCCAGGCGGATTGCACCATTGACCACCCAGTTCGATTCCTGCCCGGCCGGCATCACGCACAGCTTGCCGGGCGCGCCCTTGTCGGCCGGGCGCTGGCGGCGAAAGGTGCCGGTACCATCGGCGATGTAGCACGACAGGGTATGGTGGGTCGGGGCCTGATAGTCGCGGGCATCATCGCGGTTGCTCCACAGCGCCGCGGCCAGCCCATCGCCCAGGTGCGCGCTCAGTTCCAGCCTGGCATGGGGCGAGGCATGCATGGCGTTGAACACTTGCAGTTGGGTGAGTGGCGTCATGGGCGGGTCCTCTTGCCAGCCATCCTACTGCGCCTTGCATCGAGTGGCATCTACCGGCAAAGGAAAAGCGCAAGTTTGTGCAAGCGCCAGGCGCCGCACAGGGCAAACACTGGTGGCACTGGCGAGGGCTGCGCCCTCGATCGCCGGCAAGCCAGCTCCCACAGGTACAGCATCTGCCTCAACCCGGCACTGTATCTGTGGGAGCTGGCTTGCCGGCGATAGGTCGCGAAGCGGCCCCGGTGTGAATGGACGACCGCTTGAGGAGCCCCACCCATGAACCTGTCACTCTATCTGCTTACCGTCCTGATCTGGGGCACCACCTGGATCGCCTTGAAGCTCCAGCTGGGCGTTGTCGCCATCCCGGTCTCGATCGTCTATCGCTTCGCCCTGGCGGGCCTCATCCTGTTCGCCATTCTGCTGCTTACCCGTCGCCTGCAACCCATGAACCGCCGCGGCCACCAGATCTGCCTGGCCCAGGGTTTGTGCCTGTTCTGCGTCAATTTCATGTGCTTCCTCACTGCCAGCCAGTGGATTGCCAGTGGCCTTATCGCCGTGGTGTTCTCAACTGCAACCCTGTGGAACGCACTTAACGCGCGGGTGTTCTTCGGCCAGAAGATCGCAGCCAATGTGCTGGGCGGCGGTGCCCTGGGCCTGCTCGGCCTGGGGCTGCTGTTCTGGCCAGAGCTGTCCCACCATGCCGCCAGCCGCGAAACCCTGTTCGGGCTCGGCCTGGCCCTGCTCGGCACGCTGTGTTTCTCGGCAGGCAACATGCTGTCGAGCATGCAGCAGAAGGCCGGGCTCAAGCCCATGACCACCAATGCCTGGGGCATGGTCTACGGGGCCGCCATGCTGATGGTTTATTGCCTGTTCAGCGGCATTCCTTTCACCATGGAGTGGAACACCCGCTACATCGGTTCGCTGATGTACCTGGTGATTCCGGGTTCGGTGATCGGCTTCACTGCCTACCTGACCCTGGTCGGGCGCATGGGGCCGGAGCGGGCAGCCTACTGCACGGTGCTGTTCCCGTTGGTGGCGTTGAATGTGTCGGCGGTGGCCGAAGGGTATCAGTGGACGGCGCCGGCCTTGTGCGGGCTGGTGGCGGTGATGGCGGGGAATGTGCTGGTGTTTCGCAAGCCCAAGGCCAAGGTGGCTGAGGGTATTTTGGTGGCTAAATAGATAATCTATTGCCTGCACCGGCCTCTTCGCGGGCTTGCCCGCTCCCACAGGTACTGCACAGGTGTTGAGGGCTGTGATTTACCTGTGGGAGCGGGCAAGCCCGCGAAGAGGCCGGTGCAGGCAACGAATAACTATCAGCCCTTCCACACCTGCGGGTTCACCAGGTCCCGCGGCCGCTCACCCAGCAGCGCCGCGCGCAGGTTTTCCATCGCACGGTTGGCCATGGCCTCACGGGTTTCGGCAGTGGCCGAGCCAATGTGCGGCAAGGTCAGCGCATTGGGCAGTTTGAACAGCGGCGAATCGCTCAGCGGCTCTTTCTCGTACACATCCAGGCCTGCCCCACGAAGGGTGCCGTTCTGCAGCGCTTCGATCAGCGCGGCTTCGTCCACCACCGGCCCGCGGGCGATGTTGATCAGGAACGCGCTTGGCTTCATCAGCTTCAGTTCACGCGCACCGATCAGCTTGCGGGTGGCGTCGGACAATGGCACTACAATGACCACGAAGTCCGCTTCGGCCAGCAACTGCTCCAGGCTGCGGAACTGCGCGCCCAGCTCTTGCTCCAGCGCGGTCTTGCGGCTGTTGCCCGCGTAGATGACCGGCATGTTGAAGCCGAACCGGCCGCGACGGGCAATGGCGGCACCGATGTTGCCCATGCCGACGATACCCAGGGTCTTGCCATGTACATCGCTGCCGAAGTGGGCCGGGCCCACGGTGGCCTGCCAGTTGCCGGCCTTGGTCCAGGCATCCAGTTCGGCAGTGCGGCGGGCGCAGCCCATGACCAGCGAGAAGCCCAGGTCGGCGGTGCTTTCGGTGAGTACGTCGGGGGTGTTGGTCAGGGCGATGCCGCGTTCGTTGAAGTAGTCCAGGTCATAGTTGTCGTAGCCAACCGACACGCTGGACACCACCTCCAGCCTGGCCGCGCCTTCAAGCTGCGCACGGCCCAGCTTGCGGCCGACACCGATCAGGCCGTGGGCCTCAGGCAGGGCTTCGTTGAACTGGGCATTGATGTCGCCCAGCTTGGGGTTGGGCAAAATCACGTTGAAGTCTTGCTGCAGGCGCTCGGCCATGGCCGGGGTGATACGGCTGAAGGCCAGGACGGTCTTTTTCATCGGGCAACTTCTCTGCAAGGCGGTGGTGGATAATGGTTAGCAACCTACCATTGTCCACCCCCGCAATGCAGCAGCTTTTTAGTTGGCGATCAGCACCTGATGGGTTTTCAGGTCCGCCTCATGGGCCGCGAGAATCTCCGGCAGCGAGTTGCGCAGGTACTCGACCCAGGTCTTTATCTTGGCATCCAGGTACTGCCGGGACGGGTAGATGGCGTACAGGTTCAGCTCTTGCAGGCGGTATTCGGGCAGTACCCGCACCAGGCTGCCATCACGCAGGCCATCGATGGCCGAATAGATCGGCAGCACACCTACGCCCATGCCACTGCGGATTGCAGTCTTCATGGCATCGGCGGTATTGACCATGAACGGCGAGCTGGTGATGTTGACCATCTCCTGGCCTTCCGGCCCGTCGAACAGCCATTTTTCCAGCGGTATCACTGGGCTGACCATGCGCAGGCAGGCGTGCTTGAGCAGGTCGACGGGCTTGTGCGCCACCCCGTGGCGGGCGATGTAGTCGGGCGAGGCGCAGACGATGCTGTAGGTGATGCCCAGGCGCTGGGACACGAACCCCGAGTCGGGCAGTTCGGTGGCCAGCACGATGGACACGTCATAGCCCTCGTCGAGCAGGTCAGGCACGCGGTTGGCCATGGTCAGGTCGAAGGTCACGTCCGGGTGCGATTCACGGTAACGGGCGATTGCATCGACCACGAAATGCTGGCCGACCCCGGTCATCGAGTGCACCTTCAGCTGCCCGGCCGGGCGGGCATGGGCATCGCTGGCTTCGGCTTCGGCTTCTTCCACATAGGTAAGAATCTGTTCGCAGCGCATCAGGTAGCGCTTGCCGGCCTCGGTCAGCGCAATGCGGCGGGTGGTACGGTTGAGCAGCCTTGTTTGCAGATGGGCTTCCAGGTTGGAGACCGCCCGCGACACGTTCGCGGTGGTCGTATCCAGTTGCGCGGCAGCAGCGGTAAAGCTGCCAAGCTGGGCTACGCAACTGAAAGCACGCATGTTTTGCAGGGTGTCCATGGGTCACTCTCGATGTAGAGGACAAAATTGTGTCACGAAGTAACGCAGAAAAGCTGAAAAGTTGCCTTCGACCAAAGGCGGATTATCGCTGTTTTGGTAACAAAGATTCGCAGGAATCTGCGCTTATCGCCAGTGCTGCCGCCCCCTAGAATTGCCCAGCCCCCTTCACCTCTTCCTCGGGAAATCGCAGCTGTGCCGCGTCGCATCATCAGAACGCTCAATGCGTTCAGTGCCTGTGCCCTTGCCCTCACCTTGAGTGGCTGTATCGGAACCTGGGGCATCGCCCCGCAAAGCAAGACGCTGCAAGCCAATACCTTGACCACCGACGCGGCCATACGCGAAGCCGCGACCGACGCCCATTGGCCCGACCAGCAGTGGTGGCACGCCTATGGCGACCCGCAGCTGGATCGCTGGATTACCCTGGCCGTAGCCGGCAGCCCGAGCCTGGCCATGGCCGCAGCGCGGGTACGTGAGGCCAAGGCCATGGCTGGCGTGGTCGAGTCGGCGGAAAAGCTCCAGGGCAATGGCCAGGCCACGCTCAAGCGCCACAACTGGCCTGAAGACCAGTTCTACGGCCCGGGCGCGCTGTCGGGCGCCAACACCTGGGACAACAACGCCGCCATCGGCTTCAGCTACGCCCTCGACCTGTGGGGGCGCGAGCGCAATGCCAGCGAGCAGGCTGTGGACCAGGCGCACATGAGCGTGGCCGAAGCCCGCCAGGCGCAGCTGGAGCTGCAGAACAACGTGGTGCGTGCCTATATACAGCTGAGCCTGCATTTTGCCCAACGCGATATCGTCGAGGCCGAACTGCAACAGCAGGAACAGATCCTGGCCTTGGCCAAGCGCCGCCTGGATGCCGGCATCGGCACCCATTTCGAAGTCAGCCAGGCCGAAGCGCCGCTGCCGGAAACCCACCGCCAGCTCGACAGCCTGAACGAAGAAATTGCCCTGACCCGCAACCAGCTGGCCGCACTGGCCGGCAAGGGCCCGGGGGAAGGTGCGCAGTTGCAGCGCCCGGCCCTGGCCTTGGCCGCGCCGCTGAAGCTGCCATCGAACCTGCCTGCCGAACTGGTTGGCCAGCGCCCCGATGTGGTCGCCAGCCGCTGGCAGGTGGCTGCCCAGGCGCGTGGCATCGACGTCGCCCATGCCGGCTTCTTCCCCAACGTCGACCTGGTCGGCAGCCTGGGCTTCATGGCCACCGGCGGTGGCCCGCTGGAATTCCTGACCGGGCGCAAATTCAACTACAACGTCGGCCCGGCCATCAGCTTGCCGATCTTTGACGGTGGTCGCCTGCGCTCAGAACTGGGCGTGGCCTCGGCGGGGTATGACGTGGCTGTGGCCCGTTACAACCAGACCGTGGTGGGGGCACTGAAGAACATCTCCGACCAGTTGATACGCCGCGAGTCGATGAAAGAGCAGTCGCACTTCGCTGCCGAGTCGGTTGCTGCCGCGCAGAAAACGTACGACATCGCCATGGTCGCCTTTCAGCGCGGCCTCACCGACTACCTGAACGTGCTCAACGCGCAGACCTTGCTGTTCCGCCAGCAACAGGTGCAGCAGCAGGTGCAGGCCGCCCGCCTGATCGCCCATGCTGAGTTGGTCACCGCCCTGGGTGGTGGCCTGCAGGCCGGTCAGGATGCGCCGAAAGAGGAACGCCAGGCCGCGCCGAAAACCCCGGCCACCCTGGCCATTTTCGACAAGAAGCCGGATAACGCCGAATGAGCACTTCCAGTTTGCCCGTGCGCTGGCTGCAAAGCCTGGAATGGCGCCGGGGCTTTTTTGCCTGGGCGCGCACCGACGGCGTGACCTGGGTGTACATTTTCAAGGTGCTGGCCGCCGCGTTCATCACGCTGTGGCTGGCCATGCGTTTGGAGCTGCCGCAACCGCGCACGGCGATGATCACCGTGTTTATCGTCATGCAGCCGCAAAGCGGGCATGTGTTCGCCAAGAGCTTCTACCGGGTGCTCGGCACTCTCGCCGGTTCGGCGATGATGGTGGCGCTGATTGCCATCTTCCCGCAGAACACCGAACTGTTCCTACCCAGCCTGGCCTTGTGGGTGGGCCTGTGCTCGGCTGGTGCCATGCGCTATCGCACCTTCCGCGCCTATGGCTTCGTGCTGGCCGGTTATACGGCCGCGATGATCGGCTTGCCGGTGCTGCAGCACCCCGACCAAGCATTCATGGCGGCGGTATGGCGGGTGCTGGAGATTGCCCTGGGGATTCTGGTGTCGACCTTCGTCAGTGCCGCAATCCTGCCGCAGTCGGCCAGTGCCGCCATGCGCAACGCGCTGTACCAGCGCTTTGGCGTGTTTGCCGGGGTAGTGGTCGAGGCCCTGCGTGGTGATAGCCAGAAGGACCGTTTCGAGAGCAGCAACGTGCGCTTCGTGGCCGAGGCCGTGGGCCTTGAGAGCCTGCGCAACGTCACTGCTTTCGAGGATCCGCACATGCGCCGCCGCAGTGGCCGGCTGGTACGGATGAACAGCGAGTTCATGGCCATTACCACGCGCTTCAACGCCCTGCACCGTTTGCTGGAGCGCCTGCGTGCCCGTGGCCCGCTGCAGATTGTCAGTGCCATCGAACCGGGCCTGAACACCCTGGTGGAGCTGCTGCAGCCTTACGTGGGCCGGGCGTTGACCGACGCCGATGCACTGCGCCTGACCCTGGAGCTGGCGGCCTACAAGGAAGGCCTGCAAGCCCAGGTGCGCGGCCTGCGCGCCGAGTACCTGGCAACCGACCCCAGCGAATCAGACCTGCTCGACTTCCACACCGCGTTCGAGCTGCTGTACCGCTTCGTCGACGAGATGTACAGCTACGCCGAAACCCACGCCTCGCTGGCTGCGCACAAGCACGAGCGCGAGCAGTGGGACGAGCCCTACGTGGCGCAGACCAGCTGGCTGGTGTCGCTGGCCGCTGGTGTGCGCGCCTCGGCGGTGCTGTTGCTGCTGGGCAGCTACTGGCTGCTCAGTGACTGGCCCAGTGGCGCCATGATGACCCTGATCGCCACCGTCACCGTGGGCCTCTCGGCGGCCTCGCCGAACCCCAAGCGCATGTCGTTCCAGATGGCCTGCGGCACCGCCATCGGTGCTTTCATCGGCTTTTTCGAAACCTTCTTCGTGTTCCCTTGGATCGACGGCTTCCCGCTCCTGTGCATGGTGCTGGCGCCGGTGTTCGTGCTGGGCGCGTTTCTCTCGTCACGCCCGGCCTACGCCGGTTACGGCATCGGCCTGCTGGTGTTTTTTGCGATTGGCTCGGTGCCCAACAACCTGACGGTGTATGACCCGTACACCTTCATCAATGACTACATCGGCATGGTCATCGGCATGTTTGTCTGCGCCGCCGCCGGGGCGATCATCCTGCCGCCCAACAGCCGCTGGTTGTGGAGCCGCCTGGAGCAAGAGCTGCGCGAGCAGGTGCTGTTTGCCATCAGCGGACGCCTGCGCGGCATCGGCACGGCGTTCGAAAGCCGCACCCGCGACCTGCTGCATCAGGCCTATGGTTTGGCGGCCGGCAAGCCGCAGGTGCAGAGCCAGCTGATGGGCTGGATGTTCACCGTGCTGGAAATCGGCCACGCCGTGATCGAGCTGCGCAAGGAACAAGCCCGCGCACCGGTGCACCCGGCCTACGCCGAGTCACAGCCGTGGCGCCAGGCCATCCGCGTCATGGGCCGTGCCCTGACGCGGTTGTTCTTGCAGCCCAGTGCCAGCAACCACGAACGCGCCCTGGTCGCCGTGGACCATGCCATTGCCCGCGTGCAGGCCACCGACGAACCGTTCGCCCGGCACTTCGACACCTCGGTACTGCGCCGCGCGCAAAGCTACCTGCACTTCATCCGTTCCTCCTTGCTCGACCCACAGTCGCCACTGGCACCGGCGAAAGGATTGAACCATGCCCCGTGAGATCGCCTTCCATGGCGTGTACATGCCCACCATGACCTTGATGTTCCTGTTCGCCCTGGGCCTGGCCTGGGGCCTGGACCGGTTCATTGCCAGCCATGATGGCTACCGCTTCTTCTGGCACCCGGCGCTGTTGCGCCTGAGCCTGTTCGTCTGCCTGTTCGGCGCCATGGCGCTGACTGTCTACTGGTGAGAATCCTTCGATGAAAAAGTTCTTCAGCCTGATCGCCACCCTGCTGGTGCTGGTCGCTGCCGTGGCCATCGGTCGCCAGCTGTGGCTGCACTACATGACCACGCCATGGACCCGCGACGGCCGCGTGCGCGCCGACATCATCAACGTCGCCGCCGACGTGCCGGGCTACGTGGTGGACGTACCGGTCAAGGACAACCAGCGGGTGAAGAAGGGCGACCTGCTGATCCAGATCGACCCCGAGCACTACCAGTTGGCGGTCGACCAGGCCAAGGCCATGGTCGCCTCGCGCAAGGCCACCTGGGAAATGCGCAAGGTCAACGCCAAGCGCCGTGCCGACATGGACAACCTGGTGATCTCCAAGGAAAACCGCGACGACGCCAGCAACATCGCCAACTCCGCCCAGGCCGATTACCAGCAAGCCCTTGCCGAACTGGCTGCAGCAGAGCTGAACCTCAAGCGCACCCATATCGTCGCCACGGTGGATGGCTACGTGACCAACCTGAATATCCACAAGGGCGACTATGCGCGCACGGGTGAGGCGGTGATGGCGGTGGTCGACGAAAATTCGTTCTGGGTCTACGGGTTCTTCGAAGAAACCAAGCTGCCCCACGTGAAGGTGGGTGACCAGGCCGAGTTGCAGATGATGAGCGGCGAGCGCATCAAAGGGCATGTGGAGAGCATCGCCCGCGGTATCTACGACCGCGACAACCCACAAAGCCGCGAGCTGATCGCCGACGTGAACCCGACGTTCAACTGGGTGCGGTTGGCGCAGCGGGTGCCGGTGCGGATCCACATTGATGAAGTGCCGGAAGGGTTTTTGCTGGCGGCGGGGACGACGTGTACGGTGGTGGTGACGCCTGGCGAGGGGTGAGTTGGGGTGGCGTTGGGGCTGGTAAGTGCATGTCTCGAGGGTTGTGGCGCCCTTGAGATCGAGCGCCGCCCGCGCGGCGCTCGATCTTAACCGCGCCACCCCCCTCGAGACATGCACCTACCAACCCCAACCCGTTCAAAAGCCCCCTAAGCTACCCCCACCAACACCGGCACCTGCACCCGATCAATCACCTTCGCGCTGATCGACGGGTCCAGCAACCGCCCCAACCGCGACAGGTGGCGGTGGCCCATGATGATCAGTTCGCAGTTCAATTCCTGCGCCTTGGCCACAATCGCTTCAACCGGCTGGCCTGCCACCATGCAGCCTTGGCTGGTGAAGCCGGCTTGCTGCAGCCCGCGCACGGCCTCGGCTACGGCGTGGTCGGCATGCTGTTGTTCCTCGCAGGCGGCGGGGTATTCTTCCAGTTCCTCTGCGGTGTAGGGCGCAGGTTGCTCATGCACGGCGAAGGTGGAATCGATGGCCAGCAGCACGTGCAGTTCGTGTTCGCCGGGGCGGCAGTAGCGGCGGGCGAGGGTGAGCAGGGCGCTGGAAGCGGGGGAGGCGTCGATGGCGATCAGGATGGGGCTGGGCATTGAAGATCCTTGTACAAGGCTGGCTGAATGGGTGCCTGTTCTAGCCTCTTCGCGGGTAAACCCGCTCCCACAGGTACTCCACAGTATTTCAAACCTGCGCAGTCCCTGTGGGAGCGGGTTTACCCGCGAAGAGGGCGAACCTGCCATGCCACATTCTTGGCTCAGTCCACTCAGTGAATAAATGCCCCACCACGCAAGAGCGCATTGCGTCTGATGCAATCCACCAACCTGCTACCATCGCGTTTCCAACAGCTGTAACGGAAAACGGCCATGCAACTCCCGGACATGAACCTGCTCGTCGCCCTCGATGCCCTGCTCGACGAGGGCAGCGTGGTGGGCGCGGCGCAGCGCATGAACCTGAGCCCGGCGGCCATGAGCCGGACCTTGGGGCGTATCCGCGATGCTTTGGGCGACCCGATCCTGGTGCGCGCCGGCCGTGGCCTGGTGCCGACGCCGCGCGCGTTGGCCCTGCGCGAGCAGGTGCATGGCCTGGTAGAGCAGGCCGGGCAGGTGTTTCGCAGCCGTGACGATGTCGACCTGGTCAACCTGGACCGTGCCTTCAATATCCGCACCAATGATTTGTTCATTGCCCTCTACGGCGCCCAGCTGTTGCGCATGATGCTGGCCCAGGCGCCGCGTACGGTGTTGCGGTTTGTCCCGGAGGGCAGTGGTGACGATGATGCAGTGCTGCGCAACGGGCATATCGACCTGATCATCAGCTCGGCCATTGAGCTGGGCCCGGAAATCAAGGTGCAGAGCCTGTTCAACACCTACTTCGTGGGCCTGGCGCGTGTTGGGCACCCGATCTTCGACGCCCCTATCACCCCTGAGCGTTTTGCCGCCTACCCGCAGATCAGCGTATCGCGGCGCGGCCGTGCCAACGGGCCGATCGATGTGGCGTTGGCCAACCACAAGGTGGAGCGGCGCGTGGCCCTGATCACCACCAGCTTCCACTCGGCGATGTTCTCGCTGCCGGATTCGGACCTGATCCTGCCGATACCCGCCAATATCCTCAACAGTGTGCAGCGGTTGAAGTTGCCATTGCGCTCGTTCGAGATCCCGGTGCCGTTGGAGAAGGTCAATGTGATGCAGGCGTGGCACCCGCGCTTCGACAACGACCCCGCGCACCGTTGGTTGCGCCAGACGTTGAAAGCGTGTGGCCGCATAGATCCGTGATTCAGGCATGGATTGCGTCTGACGCAATATAAAACTACCGACAAGTCAGTTTTCGTCAGCATTCGACCTTCTTAAACTTGCCCCAGCCCTGAAATTGTTGCTGGAGATGTATTCCCATGAGTTCCCTGACCGCGCCCTCTGCGGCGCTGGCCGCCGCCCCCGCGCCGGCCGCACCTGCGCAGACGGCGTTTGGCCTGCAGGTGGTGGTCGGGCTGTTCGGTGTGTTGCTGGCCGTGCTGTGTGCAGGCCTCAACGAGTCGGTCACCAAGATTTCCCTTGCCGATATCCGCGGTGCCATGGGCATCGGTGCCGACGAGGGTGCCTGGCTGCTGGCCGTGTACAGCGCCGCGTCGGTCTCGGCCATGGCCTTTGCGCCGTGGCTGGCCACCACCTTCTCGCTGCGGCGCTTCACCATGAGCGCCATCGCCCTGTTCGCCGTGCTCGGCCTGCTGCAACCGTTCGCCCCCAACCTGCACAGCCTGATGTTGCTGCGTGTGCTGCAAGGCTTTGCCTCGGGTGCCTTGCCGCCGATGCTGATGAGCGTGGCCCTGCGCTTTTTGCCGCCCGGTATCAAGGTCTATGGTCTGGCCTGCTACGCCCTGACTGCCACCTTCGGCCCCAACCTCGGCACGCCACTGGCGGGGCTGTGGACCGAATACGTCGGCTGGCAATGGGCGTTCTGGCAGATCGTCCTGCCTTCGGCGCTGGCCATGCTCTGCGTCGGTTGGGGCCTGCCGCAGGACCCGCTGCGCCTGGAGCGCTTCAAACAGTTCGACTGGCGTGGCGTGCTGCTTGGCCTGCCGGCCATCAGCTGCATTGTGCTGGGCCTGTCGCTGGGCGACCGCTGGGGCTGGTTCGACTCGCCGCTGATCTGCTGGTTGCTGGGCGGTGGCCTGCTCTTGCTGGTGCTGTTCATGTACAACGAGTGGTCCGAGCCGCTGCCGTTCTTCCAGTTGCGCATGCTGCAGCGGCGCAACCTGAGTTTTGCCCTGGTGACCCTGGCCGGTGTGCTGGTCGTGCTGTCGGGCGTGGGCAGCATCCCGTCGGCCTACCTGGCACAGATCCAGGGTTACCGCCCGGCGCAGACCAGCCCGCTGATGATGCTGGTGGCCATGCCGCAGCTGATCGCCCTGCCGCTGACCGCGGCGCTGTGCAACATCCGTGCGGTGGACTGCCGCTGGGTGCTGGGCATCGGCCTGGCGATGCTGGCGATGTCCTGTGTCGGCAGCAGCCTGCTGACCAGCGAGTGGATCCGTGGCGACTTCTACCCGTTCTACCTGCTGCAGGTGTTCGGCCAGCCGATGGCGGTGCTGCCGTTGCTGATGCTGTCCACCAACGGCATGACCCCGCAGGAAGGCCCGTTCGCCTCCAGCTGGTTCAACACCGTGAAAGGCCTGGCTGCAGTGATCGCCGGTGGCCTGCTGGACGCCCTTGGCACCCTGCGCCGGCACTTCCATTCCAACCACCTGGTGGACAGCCTGGGCAACGCCCCGCTGGTCGACGACAGCGCTGCGGGCCTGGCCAAGCGCATCCACGACCAGGCGCTGGTACTGACCTCGGCCGACCTCTACCTGGTCATGGCCTGCATCGCCGTGGCCCTGATCTGCCTGATTCCTTTCGTGCCTACCCGGGTCTATCCGCCGCGTGCGGTGGCCTGAACCCTGGATGAATTCGAGAACACCTGAAATGACCAACAACCGCAAAACCCTGTTCATTGGCTCGGTGCTGGCCGTGGCCGTGCTGGCTGGCATCGTCGGCCCCTGGATGTTTGGCAGCGACCATCGCCAGAGCACCAACGACGCCTATGTGATCGCCGACTACACCGTGGTCGCGCCCAAGGTGGCTGGCTTTATCAAGGAAGTGCTGGTGGAGGACAACCAGCAGGTTACGGCCGGCCAGTTGCTGGCGACCATCGACCCCCGCGATTACCAGGCCGCCCTGGACGCCGCACAGGCGCAGTTGCTGGTGGCTCAGGCGCAAAGCGCCGATGCCCGCGCCACCCTTGAGCGCCAGGCATCGTTGATTGCCCAGGCCGAGGCTGCTGTCAAAGCCGCCCAGGCCGAAGCGGCGTTCGCCGACCACGAGGTCAACCGCTACAGCCGCCTGGCCGAGCAGGGCGCCGGTACCGTGCAGAACGCCCAGCAGGCGCGCAGCGGTGTAGACCAGGCACGCGCACGCCTGGCGAATGCCCAGGCAGCGTTAGTGGCGGCGCGCAAGCAGGTGGACATTCTCACGGCCCAGGTGGCCAGTGCCGATGGCCAGCTGAAACGGGCCGAAGCGGGCGTGGAAAAGGCCCAGCTCGACCTGTCCTACACACGCATTACTGCGCCGGTGGACGGCATGGTCGGCGAGCGCGCACTGCGCATAGGTGCCTACGTCAACCCGGGTGCCCGGCTGCTGTCGGTGGTGCCGTTGCAGCAGGCCTATGTAGTGGGCAACTTTCAGGAAACCCAGCTGACTCACGTGCAGCCTGGCCAACCGGTGAGCATCAGCGTCGACACCTTCTCTGGCGAAAAGCTGCAAGGGCATGTGGAAAGCATCGCCCCGGCCACCGGCGTGACGTTTGCCGCCGTCAAACCGGACAACGCCACCGGCAACTTCACCAAGGTGGTGCAGCGCATTCCGGTGAAGATTGTCTTCGATGACGGCCAGCCGCTGCTCACCCGCCTGCGGGTGGGCATGTCGGTAGAAGCGACCATCGATACCCGTGGCGACAAGCTGGACGGCAAAGAGGTAAGCGCACGATGAAACCGGCATTACGCTTGAGCCCGTTGCTGCTGGCCGTGTTGCTGGCCGGCTGCACCATGGGCCCGGACTTCTTGCGCCCCGACAGCCAGGCACCGCAGCAGTGGGCGCCGCTGCAAGGCGAGGCGGCGGCCAGCCAGCCGCAGGCCGAACCGCTGGAACTGCGCTGGTGGGAAACCTTCCATGACGCACAGCTCAGTGCCTTGATCCAGCGCGTTGCCGAACGCAACCTTGATCTGCAGATGGCCAGCGCCCGCTTGCTGCAAAGCCGCGCCTTGCGCGGTACCGTGGCCGCCGATGAAGTGCCGTCGGTGGATGCAAACGCCGGCTACAACCGCGCCCGCAACAGCGCCGAAGGCCTGAGCGATCCGTCTGGCAAGGCGGGCAAAGAGGCGTACAACCTTTGGCAAGGCGACCTGGTGGCCGGTTGGGAACTGGACCTGTGGGGCCGCGTGCGGCGCCAGGTCGAGGCTGCCGATGCCACCGTCGAAGTGGCGGAGAACGACCGCCGGGGGGTGCTGCTGGCCTTGCTGTCGGAAACCGCCGGCAATTACATCCAGCTGCGCGCGGTGCAGCACACGATTGATGTGACGCAGGACAACCTGAAGGTCGCCCGGCACAGCCTGAAGCTGTCTGAAAATCGCCAGGCCGAAGGCGTCGCCACACGCCTGGACGTGGCCCAGGCCAGCGCCCAGGTCGCGTCGATCGAGGCCCGCTTGCCAAGCCTGGAAGCCCGGCGCGACGACCTGATCAACGCCCTCAGCTTACTCGCCGCCGAGCCGCCGCGCAGCTTGCAGGCCCAATTGCTGCAGGGCGGCGAGCTGCCTGCGCCGCAGCAGCAGTTTGCCATCGGCTTGCCGTCCGAGCTGGCCGAGCGCCGCCCTGACATCCGCCAGGCCGAAGCCCGCCTGCATGCCGCCACCGCCAGCATTGGCGTGGCCAAGGCGGATTTCTACCCGAGCATCCGGCTGTCGGGCAGCGTCGGCTTCCAGGCCATGCAGCTGTCTGATTTCGGTGGCTGGGATTCGCGCCGTTTTGCCTTCGGGCCGCAGTTGTCGTTGCCGATCTTCGAGGGCGGCCGGCTCAAGGGCACCCTGGAGTTGCGCGAGGCGCAGCAGCAGGAAGCGGCGCTGAACTATCGCAAGGTGGTGCTGGGGGCCTGGCATGAGATTGACGATGTGCTGCGCCTGTACAACGCCAGCCAATTGCGCCGTGACCACCTGGCCGAAGCGGTGCGACAGAACCGCATCGCCCTGGAAACTGCCCAGCGCCAGTATGTGGAAGGGGCGGTGGACTTTCTCAATGTGCTGACAGTGCAGGGTGCATTGTTGGCCAGCGAGGAGCAGTGGATCGACAGCTCGGCGGCGGTGTCGCAGGCGTTGGTGGGGCTGTACAAAGCCTTGGGGGGCGGCTGGCAGGCGTTTGATGAGCAGCCTGCGAAGAAAGCCTAAAGGCAGGGGCCGCTATGCGGCCCATCGCCGGCAAGCCAGCTCCCACAGGTGCAGTGCAGACCTCAGGCACAGCGCTATAGCTGTGGGAGCTGGCGTGCCGGCGATAGGGCCGGTACAGGTTGCCGATATCTCAGAGCGGGCGCAGCAGGCCAAAGCGCTTGCGCAGTGCCCAATCCAGCAAGCGCCGTGGCAGCAAACGCGCCATCAGCGGCAACGCCGTACTGCCATTCCCCAACCGCACCACCCCCGGTACCGGCGACTTGCCGACTGCCGCCAACACACCCTGGGCAAACACCGCCGCCGAAGTCGGCCTGTCCTGCGAAGCCCGCGCCCGCGCCTGGACATGTTCACGCAACGGCCACCATGGCGAGTCCGCCGCCAGTACCTGCTCGGCCTGGCGCTGGGCATTATTGGCGAACTGCGTGTCAATCGCCCCCGGCTGCACTTCCATCACCCGCACACCGAACGGCGCCAGTTCCAGACGCAAGGCATCGCTCAGCGCATGCACGGCCGCTTTTGAGGCGCAGTAGGCGCCGGCGAATGGCGTGACCAGCACGCCGGAGACGCTGCCGATGTTCACCACTGTTCCCCGTGAGCGGCGCAGCAGCGGGAACAGCGCGCGGGTCACACCGACCACGGCGAACACGTTGGTTTCAAACTGTTGGCGCAGGGCATCCACACCACCGTCCAGCAACGGCCCCATGGCGCCGTAACCGGCGTTGTTGATCAGGATATCCAGTGTTTCGAGTTCTTCGGCCAGGCGGGCGAGGGCCTCGCTGTCGTTCACATCCAGTTGCCGGGCGGTGTAGCCGGCGGCGTTCAGCACTTCAACATCCTCTGCCTTGCGAGCAGTGGCCCAGACGTGGTGGCCGGCATCGCGGAAGGCGTCGGCGAGGGCGCGGCCGATGCCGCTGGAACAACCGGTTATCAGGACGGTGGGCATGGTTGGGGCCTGTTGTGAGGAGGATTGGTTTTCCTGTGCCGGCCCTTTCGCGGGTGAACCCGCTCCCACAGATTCTGCACAGCTATCGAATACTGTGGTGTACCTGTGGGAGCGGGCATGCCCGCGAAGAGGCCGGTACAGGCAAAACATCAATTGGCAAATGTACCTTGCAGGTGCTCGGCACGAAATTCCAGAGTCTGCGGCCTGTACCCGGACCGCAGCGGTGGCAACGGCAGGCAATCCTTCCATTCGGCCCCCGGCTGCAAGTCACCCGGCCCCCGGTAGCGCGGGGCGTTGTAGGTGCTTTCGGCCAAATTCACAGTGTCGCCCGGCGCATACGCCGCCACACGCCAGCGCAGCTCGGTCAGCGGGGCCTTATTGCCGTTTTTCATGCGTACCTGCAGCGCGCGGTCGGCCGGGCATTGTTCGGGGGCATAGGTAAGGCGCAGGTCCAGGCGGGCCAGTTGCGAGGTTTCGCGGTTGTCTTGCCAGGCGACGAACAGGGCTACAAGGCCCAGGCCACATACGGCGGCCAAGGAGATCGGTAGGGCCTTGGCCGGGTAGCGCAGCAGCAGCACCAGCCAGGTGAGGATGAGGAAGGCGCCGATGATCATGGGGCTTGCAGACCTAGGTTGCGCGGGGTCTGACCATCGTAGCCTGAAATGGGGGAGGGCTCAAAAGCGGGAGGGCTTTGCCCTCCTTTCGCGACACAAGGCCGCTCCCACAAGAGATCGCGTGACCTTTGTGGGAGCGGCCCCGGGGTCTACTTACTGCGCAATGGTCTTGACCGATACCCCACGCTCGACCGGCGTGGAAGTGCGCCCGTACACATCTTCGAAGCGCTCGATATCATCCTCGCCCAGGTAGCTGCCGGACTGCACTTCGATGATCTCCAGCGGGATCTTGCCCGGGTTGCGCAGGCGGTGCACCGAAGCGATCGGGATGTAGGTGGACTGGTTCTCGGTCAGCAGGAACACGTTCTCGTCACAGGTGACCTCGGCAGTGCCGGACACCACGATCCAGTGCTCGGCACGGTGGTGGTGCATCTGCAGCGACAGGCTGGCACCCGGCTTGACGGTGATGTGCTTGACCTGGAAGCGGCCGCCCATGTCCACCGAGTCGTACGAGCCCCACGGGCGATACACTTCCAGGTGGTTCTGGGTTTCAGTACGGCCCTGCTCGTCGAGGGTCTTGACCATCTGCTTGACGCCCTGGACCTTGTCCTTGTGGGCAATCATCATGGCGTCCTTGGTCTCGACCACCACGATGTTTTCAAGGCCGATCACCGACACCAGCTTGCCATTGCCGTGGATCATGCAGTTGCGGCTGTCCTGCACCACCACGTCGCCCTTGGTGACGTTGCCGTTGTCGTCCTTCTCGTGCACATCCCACAGCGACGACCAGCAGCCCACATCGCTCCAGCCGGCTGACATCGGCACCACGCAGGCGCGCTGGGTCTTTTCCATCACCGCGTAATCGATGGAGTTGTCCGGGCAGCAGGCGAAGGTGGCTTCATCGATGCTCAGCACATCGCCCTCTTCCTCGCTGCGCTCCAGGGCCAGCACGCAGGTGTCGTAGATATCACCGTCGTGCTTTTTCAGCTCCTCGAGGAAGCGGCTGGCGCGGAACAGGAACATGCCGCTGTTCCAGAAGTAGCCACCGGCCTGGACAAACTCGGCGGCACGTTTCTCATCGGGTTTTTCAACAAACTGCGCCACGCGTGCCACGCCCTCGGGCAGCAGGGCGTCCTGGCTGGAGCGGATGTAGCCGTAGCCGGTTTCCGGCTTGGTCGCCGGCACGCCGAACAGCACCATTTCGCCACGCTCGGCGGCGATGGTGGCCAGGGCCAGGGCGCGCTGCAGGGCCTTCTGGTCGTCGATCACGTGGTCGGCAGGCAGCACCAGCATCAGCTCGTCGCGGCCTTCGTTGATCAGTTTCATGGCGGCCATGGCCACGGCCGGCGCGGTGTTACGGCCGAACGGTTCCATCAGGATGCCTTGGGTTTCCAGCTTCAGCGCAGCCAGCTGTTCCTGGACGATGAATTTGTGGTCCTTGTTGCAGACCACGATCGGCGTGTCCATGCCTTCGAACGCCAGGCGCTCGATGGTTTGCTGGAACAGGGTGTGTTCGCCGGTCAGGGCCAGGAACTGCTTGGGGAACTGCTTGCGCGACAGAGGCCACAGACGCGAACCGCTACCACCAGAAAGAATTACCGGGATCATCATGTTTCTCCAATAGTCGTTAAAGGCAGGGGATCAGTTGCTAGCCACGGGGCGAGTTACCCACACCGGCGACAAGGCGTTGCCGGAACCGGTTACGTACAGCACGGCGGCTTCGCCGCGCTCCAGGGCGACGGGTTTCACGTCGCCCACTTTCTTGTCACCTTGGTACAGCGCCAGGTTGACCTTGACCGGGTTGATTTCGCGTTCGCCACGGCCGTTGGCGGCCACCGGCTTGACCACTTCGGTCTTGCCGTCGGCGGTTTTCAGGGTCAGCTGCTGGTCGCTCAGGTTCTGCACGCGCACCAGGGCTTTCTGCTTGTTCTTGAACGGTGGTTCTTCGATCAGCTGCGGGTTGCCGGTGCCGCTGTTGACCAGGGTGTAGTACTTGTCCGAGGCCAGCTTCACCGGCACGCTCTTGCCGCCGACCTGGGCGGTGTAGTCACCGCCTGGCAGGAAGCTGAAGTCGCTGCTGGCCTGGGCGCCAACCTGCTTGATCTGGGTGTTGCCGACCGACGCGGCGGCCGGTGCGCTGGCCGCGTTGTACAGGCGCACGAAGGTCGAGCCTTTCGGTGCGCTAGGGCCGTACAGGGCGGCGTCGGCACCGGCGAAGGCCTGCATCGAAGCAAGGGAAAGGCCGGCCGCGAGGGTGAGGGCTTTGGCAATGGAAGTCTTGGTAGTCATGTGCATTTCCTCTCTTTCGTTCAGTGGTTCGTCCGGGTGGACGACAAGGCCAGGTTTTCTTCGGATTTACGGGTGTTTTTCAGCTGGGCGATCCACTGCGGATCGAAGCTGCTGAGGTCGTTTTTCATGGGCAGATAACGTTCGGGGAATTCCCACACCACCACTTGCGGTGCGGCGTTTTTAAAGGCATCGCTTTGCAGGTACTTGAGCATCGGCAGCAATGGGCCGTGGCCGTCTTCGGCGTAGTTGGCGACGTCGCTGCGCAGGGCCTGCTGCAGCGCGCCAAGGAAGTTCCAGTGCGGGTTGGCGCTGTAGCTGGTGCCCACCAGTGCGACCGGGATCTCGTTGTTGGCGAACAGCGCGTCGTCGCCTTCACCCTCGGCTTGCGCCGGGCGGGTACTGCGTTGTTGCAGGTTGTCCGGGGGCGGCAGCAGGTTGCTGAACAGCGGGTCCAGTGGCAGGAAGTTGGTCAGGTCGCCTTTGTAGGGCGCGGTGCTGCCGGCTTCGGTGACGAAGGTTTGCGGGTCACCGTTGAGCAGGTTCTGCCGGCTTACAGCCTCGGCCAGGGCCTGGGCTGCAACTTCGGCGCCCATCGGTGTCCAGTGGGTGTCGGTGCGCAGGAATACCTGGCTACGCGCCTTGGCTTGTTCCATGGCCGCTTGCAGGTCCGGGGCGAACACGTTGGCCTGGCGCACCTGGGCATGGAACTGGTTGTACAGGTCATCGTGCAGGCTGGCCGGCTGCTCCTTGCCCAGGTATTCCGAATAGAGGCGCGCCTTGGCCGGGATGATCGCCAGCACCAGCTGGCTACCGTGCTGCTGCAAGGTGTCGCGCACGCCACGAATCAGCGCCAGGTTTTCCTGCATCAGTTGTTCGGCGCCAGCCGTGGGCTTGAACTCTTCGTCGCTGAACAGCCATTGGTCGCGGCCCAGCACCACACCGGGGCGGCCCTCGTTGAACAACTTGAAGTCCATGGCCGCCCAAAGGTTGGTGCCCAGGCGCTTGATCGGGAATTCGGCGTCGTAGTGGGTCTCGGCGGCCTTGGCCAGCTTGCCGTTGAGCAGGGTCATCTGCTCGGTGCGCTGAAAGCTTTGCAGGCCACCGGTGGACCACACGCCCATGCCCACCAGCAAGCCGAGGAACGACAGGGAGTAAGTGATGCGTAATGTACGGTTCATGTCATCGGCCTCAGAACTGGAAGTACAGGAACGGCGAGTAGCTCTGCGCCGAAAGCTTGAGGATCGAGGCCACGAACAGCAGCAGCACCAGGGCGCGGGTCATCACCCGGGTCCAGTCCAGGCCGATCGAACCGTCGTTGTTGACCTGCACCGGTGTGGCCTGGGGCGTTGGCTTGGCATTGCGGTAGAAATCACGCAGGCCGAAGAACGCCAGGGAGAGGTAGGCGACGATCAGGGTGGCCACTTGCAGGCCGGTAAGCTGGGCGCTGTTGAGTTCCGACAGCTGCCAGTCGCCAAAGCTGAACATGGCGCCGTACATGCGGCCGGCCACGTGCAGGTTTTCGGCGCGGAAGATCACCCAGCCGACCACCACCAGCAGGAAGGTGAAGGCCCATTTGACCGGGTTGAAGCGCTGCGGGTTGGTGTCGAGGCCCAGCGCACGCTCGATGGCCAGCCACATGCCGTGCCAGGCGCCCCAGATGATGTAGGTGAAGTTTGCGCCGTGCCACAGGCCGCCCAGCAGCATGGTCAGGAACAGATTGCGGTAGGTGTTGAAGGTGCCTTTGCGGTTACCGCCCAGGGTGATGTACAGGTAGTCGCGCAGCCAGGTCGACAGGCTGATGTGCCAGCGCCGCCAGAACTCGGTGATCGACTGGCTGATGTACGGCTGCTTGAAGTTCTCCATGAAGCGGAAGCCCATCATCAGGCCCAGGCCGATGGCCATGTCGCTGTAGCCGCTGAAGTCGAAGTACAGCTGCGCGGTGTAGGCCAGCGCGCCCAGCCAGGCGTCACCCGTGGTCGGGTTTTGCAGGGCGAAGCAGTGGTCCGCGACCACGGCCAGGGTGTCGGCGATGAACACTTTCTTGATGAAGCCCTGCATGAAGCGGGTGCAGCCTTCGGAGAACTTGTCCAAGGTGTGGGTGCGGTTGTTGAACTGGTCGACCAGATCCTTGAAGCGCAATACGGGGCCGGCGATCAGGTGCGGGAAGATCGCCACGAATGCTGCGAAGTCGATCAGGTTGCGGGTAGCCGGGGTGTCGCCGCGGTACACGTCGATGATGTAGCTGATCGACTCGAAGATATAGAACGAGATACCGATCGGCAGCAGCACGTGGGTGAGGATGAACGGCTCCAGGCCGAACGAGGTCATGATCGCGTTCAGGCTGTCGACGCCGAAGTTGGCGTACTTGAAGTAGCCGAGGATGGCCAGGTCGACGCCCACGCCGAGCAGCAGCCAGCGCTGGGCCGGCTTGGTACGTACGCCGGCGGCACCCACTTTCAGGCCGATCCAGTAGTTCCACAGGGTGACCCCGGCGAACAGGGCCAGGAAGTCCACCCGCCACCAGGCATAGAAGATGTAGCTGGCGACCAGCAGCAGCAGGTTGCGATAGCGTTGCCCGCTCAAGTAGTACAGGCCGAGGAAGATCGGCAAGAACAGGAACAGGAACACGTTGGACGAGAAGACCATCCCGGTTCTCCTAATTTGTTCACAGCATCCAGGGCAAAGCGCCCCCCAAACCCCCCAGTGCAAGACTGGAAGGCAACTTAGATCCCTGTGGGAGCGGGCGAAGCCCTTGCCATGCACCGCGGTGGCTTCTTCGCGGGCATGCCCGCTCCCACAGGTTCCGCCCCCACAATGGGGCTCAATTCATTTTTTGCTCTCTGCGCTCGGGTCATAAACCCGGGTCAGGTCCCCGCCCAGCCGGAAGCTGTTGAACGGCTGCATGTGCTGCTTGCGCTCAAGCGTGTCGCCGACACAGTGATAAAGCGCACACCAGGGTTCGAGCCAGGCGTACTTGCCGTCGACCTTGAGGTCGGTCATGTCCTGTTTCTCACCCGCGCGCGCCTTGAAGTGGCTGGGGTCGCGTGCACCGGCCAGTACACCTTCGCCGAGGCGCTGCAGGGCAAAGTTGTTCTCGCTGCGCAGGTCGACGTTGTTGGCCTGGGCGAAGCTGGCAATCATCGCCAGCGGCGGCAGGGCGTAGTTGTGGTAGGCCAGCGCCCGCTGCTTGCGCTTGATTTCGTTGGGCAGGAAGCCCTGGTCATCGATCTGGTTGGCGCCCACCTTGTATTCCTTTACGGCCCAGTCGAACAGGTCGCGACGGTCGGTGGCCACGGCGGTTGCCATGACCGACCAGGCCGCCCAGTAGCTGTGGTTGTTGATCTTCTCCAGCGGCAGGTCGCTCCAGTCGCGCACGGTCTGCTCGGCCAGGCGGGCGAACCATTTTTCGATCAGCTCGGCCTCGGCGCGGTGCGCGGCCAGCGGCTGCGAGTTGGAGAACTTAAGGCGCAGCCACGAACCGCTCATGCTGCCCAGCGCCCATTTGCGCATCGACTTGCCGGTGTGGTTGTAGTCGGTGGACAACAGCGCATCGGCCCGCGCCCAGGTGCCCAGCCACGCCAGGGTGCAGTCCAGCTGCGCCGGGCGACCGTCGCGCATGTACTGGCCCACCATCTTGCTTACGCCTTTCTCAAGGGTGGTGATGTCTTCGGTCGACTTGCGGAAGGCCTTTTCCGAGGCAGCGTTGAGCGTTGCCCGTGCCTTGTCCGAGCCTTCGTACTTGCTGCGGAACTGCAGTGCGCCGGTGTAGGGCTTGGGCGCCGCTTCACAGCGGAAGTTGCCATCGCTGGTCTTGAGTTTTTCGATCCCCTCGTAGTAACCCTGGGGTGGTACCAGCGCGGCGTGCGCGGCACCGCCGAACAGGGCCAAGGCGAGCAGGGCGGGGCTTGAGATTCGCTTGAGCATGGTCATGGGTCGCCTCACTGGCCGGCCTGCGCGGTTTGCGCAGGCACGGCGAAGTTGTTGCGTTTGCAGAGCTTGGCCTCGACCTTCTGGGTGCCGTTTTCCGGCCCCTGTACCTCGAACGCCAGCAGGCTCTGGCTGGCCCAGTCTTCGTCTTCGCGCATCTGGAAGACAAAGCGGCCGTCGGTGTCGGAGGTTTCCGGTTTCTCCAGCTTGATGTCCTCGTGGCGGCCGTTGAGGTACCAGAGGGTGGCCTGCAGCACCTTCACCGACGGGTCTTCGAACTTGACGTCCATCTGCAGGTTGCGGTTGATCAGGTCTTTGATCACGCCGCCCTTGCCGTTGACCATCAGCTCGTTCTTGCCGGGCTTGAGGGTGGTGCTGGCGCTCATCAGGGCCGGGCGGTCGTCGCAGCCGTCATCGAGCAGGCCAAGGATTTGCCGCCAGATGGTTTCCTGGTCCAGGCGGTACAGCGGGGAGAATTCCCAGACCAGGATCTTCGGCGGGTTCTTCTGGAACTCCTCGCTGCCCAGGTACTGGATCATCGAGCCTTCCAGACCACCGCCAGGGAAGGCGACGTTGAGCACGTCGGCGCCGATGTATTGCTCGAGGAAGCCCGAGAAGTTGTAGTTCTTGCCACTGTGGCTGGTGCCGACCAGGGTGATCTGCGCATTGCCGCCGTCACCGAACAGGTCATCGCCGCCGCTCGAGCCTTTCGGTTCGGTGGCGAACTGGTCCATGTACTGCACGGCGTAGCTGGTGCCGCACAGTTGGCCGGCAACGTTGTGCAGGGTACCGGTCTTGCCCATGCGCCCGGACTTCTTCGTCTCGAATTCCTTGCGCGGGATGCCTTCGAAGGCCGGCATCTTGTGCACGGTGTCGGCCACGATTTTGGCAGCGCGCTCGGCGCCATACGGCGTCCAGTGCTGGTCGCCACGGAAGTAGAAGTCCTTGCCCTGGTCGGCGGCGGCCAGTTGCTCGTTGGTCAGCGGCGACAGGTCGGGCACGTTGTAGCCCATGCTGGCGAAGCGCTTGAGCATGGCCTGGTAGTTGCCCAGGGCCTTCTGGTAGTCGAAGGCGGCTTTCTCGGCTGGGTTGAGCATGTTGCGGTTCACCAGGCCACGGGTCGGCTGGTACACCACCACCAGCTCCACGCCGCGCTTCTTGAACGCGTCATGCACTTGCTGCAGGCGTTTGTAGCCCGCCGGGGTGGTGTTGAACTCGGTGCGCAGGTCTTCGCGGGTACGGAACAGCCAGTCGCCCTTGGCCTGGACCAGCGTGGTGAAGTTCTGCTGGTAGCGAGTGGTGTAGCGGCTGGCATCGTGCGCTTCGGGGCACAGCTGGCAGCAAGGTTCGGCGCTGAAGGTGGGGGCCTTCACTTCGTCGGCGCGCACGCCTTGGCTGATCGCCAGAAGGGCGGCGGACAGGCCCAGCAGTTTCATCAGGTGTGGGGTCATGGTCTGGGCTTCCTTAATCGATCATTTCGGTCTGGCGTTCGACCGGGTCGATCAGCACAGCTTTTTGCTGGCGCACCAGCAGGTCGAGGATTTCGTCCTGGCGCTCGCCCAGCACACCATTGAGGCTGATGCCGCTGGCCTTGCGTGGGGCGAGCATGGACACCTTGTACAGCTCGACCGACAGCGGCGAGTCGATCGACAGCGGGCCGGAGCCGTTGGCCGCCAGCTCGCCACCCACTACGATCAGCGACACCTTGGTGTCGAACGGGTCGAGGGCGATGTCGCGGTCGGTGTCGGACAGGTCCTTGATGTGGCCGTATACGCCGACCAGGCCGTTGGCCATGGCAACGTTTTCGTACAGGCGAATGTTCACGCTGTTACGCACGCGGATGCCGTGGCGGCGATTGTTGATCAGCTTGTTGCCCCAGATCAGGTTGTCGCCGCTTTCGTACAGGGTGATGCCGTCGGTGTGGTTGCGGTAGATCTCGTTGTAGGCCACCAGGTTGTTGACGCTGTTACGGTCGATCACCACGCCCGAGAGCTTGTTGTCGTAGCTCTTGTTGTTGATGATCCAGCTGTCGTTGACCTCACGCGAAACGATGATGCCGTGCTTCTTCTTGGTGCCGTATACCGTGTTGCCGGCGATGATGAGGCGGTGCGAACGGTCGTGCGGGTCGATGCCGTAGACGATGTTGTCGCGGTAGGTACTGTCCTTGACCACGAAGTCCTGGGTCTCGTAGCAGTAGAAGCCGTACCACATGTCGCTGAACTCCGAGCCGATGATCCAGCCGGTAGGTTCCGTGCGGCCCATGCGCTTGGCCATGTTGGGCGTGTACTGCGAAATGCTCACGCCATACGACTTGGACTTGGCATAGCCGAAGCTGGCCATCTTGGTATTGACGATGTAGGTCTCGGTACCGCCCCACGACAGCAGGAACGGGCGGAATTCCTTGGGCGAGCGGAAGGTGGCCGGGCCGTTATCCTTTTCGCGCCAGCCGGTCACCTGGGTATCGGTGACGAACAGCTTGCCGTCATTGACCAGGAACGAACCGCCTTCCTGGGACAGGCGCAGCTGCTTGACCTTGCCGTCGATCTCGAGGATGCCCTTTTGCCCGACTACGATTGGCAGGCGTGCCAGGTAAACCCCTGGCTCGACCTCGCTGAGGTATTGCTTGGGTACCTTCTTGCTCAGCTCGACCAGGTCGATATGGCCGTCATCGACGAAGATTGCCTGCGGGATGCCGTGCTGGCGCTGCACCCACTCGGCTGCCTTGTTGTCGCCGCCGACGAACTCCTTGAGGGTGTCTTCCTGGAACATGCGGCGCAGGCTGACCTTGCCTTTGTGGCGGCGGTCGATCTTCTTCTGCACCGCTTCGGCGGTGAAGCCTGTCAGGTCGGGCAGCTTTGGCGGGTCCATCTGCAGCGGCTCGATCGGTGCGCTGGCCACGGTGTAGGTCTTGGCCTGCTGCAGCTCCTTGGCGATCACCTGGGGCTCTGCGGCAGCGACCAGGCCGCTGGCCAGCAGCAAGGCGCTGGCCAAGAGGCTGTGTCGTAAGTGCGGGTGAAGGTTCATAACGGTCAGTCCCCTACCGGCCTCAGAAGCGCCAGATCACATCGACGAAGGCGCGGTGCATGTACGAGTCCGCTTCCTTGCCGTAGGCATCGCCCGGCTTGAACACACCGGCACGCAAGCGCACCAGGGCGGACGGTTCGTCGATGGCCTGGCTCATCGAAGCCGGCAGCAGGCCCTGCTTGAAGTACTTGGTCACGACCACGTCCATTTCCTGGCCAAGGTCTTTTTCGCCGTCGACCAGCTGGCGGCTGATGCCGTTGTCGTTGACGGCTGCGTTGATGCCGCTGGAACCGATGTTCTGGTTACCGTCGACGCGCCAGAACTTGTGGTAGATCAGGCTGGCGTCGTAGTCGTCGCGCAGTTGCCAGGAGGCGAAGAGGGTGGCGGCCTGCAGGTTGCCCAGCTCGCCGCGGAAGGCTTCGCCAAAGCGGTGCACGCGTGAACGGGTGCCGGTGAAGTTGGAGCGGTTGCTCTCAAGGCCGGTCTGCTCGAAGTTGTTCGAGCCGTCGTCGCCACCACCGCCGCTGCCACGGGCGTAAGCCGCACCGACCTGCCATTGCGGGTCCAGGCGCAGGCGGATGCCGAGGTCGGTGGCCCAGGCATTGACGTCGCCGCTCTGCTTGCCGGTGGCAACCTGGTCGTCGCCTACGGCCTGACTGCTGAGCTTGTCACGGTCACCGGTCAGCCAGGTGACGCTGCCCCAGTAGTTGACGGTATGGTCGTTGCGCCAGTTGTAGGCGTCGCTGTTGGCTTCAAGGCCCAGCCAGGTCAGGTCGCCGGTGCGGGTCTTGTCCAGCGCATCGACGGTTTCGCCCGGGTTCTTCAGGCTGCCGCTGTCATGGGTGTGGTGGGCCCGTACGCCCACCCAGTGGCCAGGGGTCCACTGCGTGGCGACGTTGCCGTAGATGTGCGTGCGGTCCTTGTCTTCCGGGGCCAGCTCGGTGAGGTCGGTGCGGTACTCGCTGAAGCGCTGGGCAACGCCCAGGTCGGCCTTGAGCAGGGTGGTGTCGAAGGTCCAGTTCAGCGCTTCGATGTTGGTGTCGCGCCACATGCCATCGTCGCTGCGCAGGCGCTGGCGACCGAAGCGCAGTTGCTCGCCCGGGTAGGCGGTGAGGCCGCTGTAGCCAACCCAGAACTCACGCATGGCCAGGTAGCTTTTGTCTGGCTGGCGGCTGTCTTCGCCGGTGTCGGTGGTGCTGCCGTCGTCGTTCTGGCGCAAGGTGTCGGTTTCGATCGTGTCGGTGGCTGCGACCGCCTGGCCCATGGCATAGGCGCTCCAGTTGCCGCGCTCG
Source organism: Pseudomonas sp. BP01 (assembly GCF_022760795.1). Taxonomy (NCBI): domain Bacteria; kingdom Pseudomonadati; phylum Pseudomonadota; class Gammaproteobacteria; order Pseudomonadales; family Pseudomonadaceae; genus Pseudomonas; species Pseudomonas sp. BP01. The sequence goes on along the minus strand of NZ_JAFBKA010000015.1, from coordinate 94,145 downwards.
CCGTACACCCATGGGCGCAGGTCCAGGCCCAGGCCGTTGACGTCGCCGCCAGGGCGGGTGCCCAGGTCACGGTCGTCTTCCGACTGACCGGTGATTTTCACGTCCAGGCCGAAGTTTTTATCGGCGGTCATTTCCGCCAGGGTCGGGCAGGACCACAGCAGGGCGAAGCTCAGGCCGATGCCGGCTTTCACGAAGGGATTGAGCGTCATAGCGAGTCCTCACCGTCTACTTCTTTTTCGTCGTCCTGCAGGGCTTCGAGGGCCAGGGTGCTATTTGCGCCCTGCGCCATGCTGCCGCGTGCACGCTTCTCCTGGTCCAGCAGTTGCTGGGCCTGGCTGCGCTGGTCAGGTGTCAGTTGCTGATCGAGCTGCTGCAGCAGTTCAGCCGATTGCGGCGTCGGGTTGGCCTGCGACAGCTGGGCGAATACCCAGGCGTTGCCGGGTTGCGGGCGGATACCGTGGCCTTCGCTGAACAGCTGAGCCAGGGCATAGTCGGCGCTGTTCTGCCCGCCACGGGCGGCGGCCAGCAGGTTGTCGACGGCCTTTTGCGGCTCGACATTGCCCAGGTAGCCGCGGCGGTACAGCTGGCCCAGGTAGTAATGGGCGCTGATTTCACCGGCGTCGGCGGCGGCTTGCAGGTGCTGCTCGGCTTTTTTGGCGTCGGCCGGCAGGGTCTTGCCCTCGTAGTACAGGCGGCCCAGCAACAGTTCGGCGCGTGGCTGTTCGGCTTCGCGGCCCTTGTCGATGTAGGCCAGCAACTGGTCGGTGTCGCCCAGCTCGGGGAAGTCGTAGACCAGTTGCGCCAGGCTGACCCAGGATGCCGGGTTGCTTGGGGCCACCTGCTCAAGCAGGTCCTTGGCGGTTTTTTCATCGGTCTGGCCGAGGCTGCGATCGGCCAGTACCCGGGCAACGCTGTCGACCCGGGTGGCCGGCACTGCGCCACGGGCGTAGGCAGATTTCAGCTGGGTGAGCAGGGCGGCTTGCTGGTCGGCCTGCGCACGCTTCTGGTACACGGTGGCCAGTTCGACGTAGCAGATGTCGGTGGTGTTCAGTGCGGCCTTGCAGATTTTCTCCACGTCGCCCAGGTGCTGGTCGTAGGTGCCCTGGGTGCGGTACAGCAGCACCTGGGCCAGGCCCGCTTCCGGGTTGCCGGCGGCGCGCCACTGGTCGATCTGCTGCTGCGCGTTGACCTTGGGGAAGCTCTGCGGGTAGCTGAGGTAAAGCATGGCCAGCGGGATCAGGGTATTGCTTTCGCCCTGTTTCGCGGCCTGCTTGAGCAGGGTTTCGGCTTCCTCGCGTTCGGCCTGGGTGCTGTCGGGCTTGGCCACCAGCAGGCGGCCAAGGCGCGCCTGGGCACGGGGCGAGGTAGCGGCCGCGGCGCGGTAAGTCGCCTCGGCTTCCTTGATTTGCGACGGGTCGCGGGTGGCTACCTTGATGTCCGCCAGGCCCACTTGCGCTTCGCTGTAGCCCAGGTCGGCCAGGGCCTTGTAGTTGCGCTCGGCCAATGCCGTGTCGCCGCGCTTCATGGCTTCGTTGGCCAGGCGCTGGTCGGGCAGGCCAGCACAGCCGGCCAGGGTGATGGCAGCAGCCAGGGCACACAGGCCCAGGCTTGCGCGCTTGTTGTAGGGAATCATGCGGTGATCCTCTTACAGGCCACGGGCCACGGCTTTGTCGATCAGCCAGTTCATTGAAGGGCCACGGTCGCTGTTGACCGCTGCCGGGCGGCCGGCGAGTTCGGCGGGCATGCCGCTGTCGGGCTTGATCTGCACGCGGATGTCGGAGGATAGGTCTTCGCTGTTGAGGCTGGTGCTGCTGACGATCTGGCCGGTGCGCACTTCGTCTTCGCCGGCGACCTGGAAGTTGACCCGGGTACCTGGCTTGACCTCGTCGAACTGGCGGTAGCTGAAGCGCGCCTCGACCATCGGCGTGGTGGTGCGCGGGATCAGCTGGAAGATCGCCTGGCCCTTGGCTGCGTACTGGCCATCGTCCACCAGCTGGCGGGCGACCACGCAATCGCAGGGGCTGGTGAGGGTGCCAGACAGCTGCTTGCCGAACAGTTCCTCGATCTTCGCCGGTTCCAGCTGCGCGTCGTCCAGGTTGCCCTTGAGCATGTCCAGCATGCTGGTGGTGAAGCTGGCCAGTGGTGCGCCCTTGGCGATCTGCCCACCGCTTTCGATGAGGCTGCTCACGGTGCCGTCGCGCGGCATGGTGACAGTGGTGGTCGGTACCGCGACGACACCGGCTTCGGCATGGCTGACGAAGTACATGCCGTACAGCGACTTGGCGACGAAGCCGAAAGCAGCGACGCCGACCACGAATACGCCGAGGGTAACGGTGACCGCCTTGAGTCGGCCGAAGGCGCTCAGGCCCGAACCACCGTCCTTCTGCTTGCGTGCCTTGGTGAAGTTGTCGCGCTGCAGGGTGCTGAGCACATCACCGATGCTGATCAGCTCACCCGACAGGTGGCTGGTGATGATGTGCCGCAACGTGGCGATGTCGCGTGGTTCAAGGTTCTGGAACTGCGCACCGGTACGGCCGTTGCTCGGGTTGTACGAGCGCACCTGGAACTCGATGTCGATCGACAGGCCCAGGTTGTCGACCACGAACTGCAGCCGACCGCGCAGTACGTCACCCACCGACAGTTGCTGCTTGGTGTGAAAGCTCAGGCCACCTGCGGAAAGGTCGTCGACCTTCACTTCGTGGGTTTGGCGCTGGGCGTCCAGGAAACGCAGCTTGGCGGGAATGCGCACCCGGGCGTGTTGGCGCTGGGCTTCGGACTCATGCACGACATTGACGTTCACGGCGGTATTCATGGTGGTTTGTTCCTGTTAGATCCGATCCGGGTTGGGCTCACACGACCATGAACAGCACAGCAACGAAGATGCTGGCAGCCGAGAAGGTCATGGTCCGCGAGGACCAGGTGTTGAACCATTGTTGAAAGCTGGCGAGGTCACGCTTGAGGGCAGTGGGCTGACGCGTCCACGACTGCTTGTCGAGGCGGAAGAACACGTAGATCTTCATCAGCGCGCCGATGATCTGGTTGTAATAGAGAATCAGCGGGTAGGCCGGGCCCACGTTGTGGCCGGAGCACAGCAGCATGATGGTGAGGATCAGGCGGGTGATGCCGATCCACAGCAGGTACACCAGCAGGAAGGCCATGCCGAACTTGAGGCTGGCGATCACCGCCACGGTCAACCCCAGCAGGCTGGTCCACATCGACACGCGCTGGTCGAACAGCACGATGCTGGTGAACAGCCCCAGGCGACCCAGGCCCAGGCCCAGTGCACGGGAGTTCTGCCGCAGGTTGTTGCCGTACCAGCGGTACATCAGCTTGCGGCTGGCCTTGAAGAAGCTCTTTTCGGGCGGGTGCTCGACCGTGTTGATGGCGGCGTCCGGCACGTAGAAGGTGTCGTAGCCCAGGCGCATCAGGCTGAACCAGCTGGATTTGTCGTCACCGGTAAGGAACTTGAAGCGGCCCAGGCGCCAGTGCATCAGCGAGTCGCTTTCGACGTCGGCGATGAACTCGGGGTTGGTCACCACGCTTGCGCGGAACATCGACATGCGCCCGGTCATGGTCAGCACGCGCTTGGACAGGGCCATCGAGCACATGTTGATGTGGCGCTGGGCGAAGCGCAGCTTGTGCCACTCGCTCATGATGTAGCCGCCACGTACTTCGCAGAACTCGTTGGTGGTCAGGCCGCCGACGTTGGGGAACAGCTTGAACCACGGCACGGTCTTGCGTACCACGCCATCGGCCAGCACGGTGTCGCCGTCGATCACGGCCACCACGGCGTTTTCGTCCGGCAGCATGCGCGAGATGGCGCGGAAACCGTAGGCCAGGCCATCGCGTTTGCCGGTACCGGCAATGCGCACGATGTCCAGCTTCACATGGGCCGGCGGGTTGTACTTGGCCCACAGGCTCTTCACCAGCAGTTCATCGGACATCTCCACCAGCGAGCAGACCACGGTGGTGGGGAAGCCGCAGTTGATCGCTTCGCGGATCACCGAGCTGTACACCTGGGCAGTGGTCAGCGCCTCGATACGGAAGCTGGTCACCATCAGGTAGACATGCGACGGGTCGGTGGCATCGCCCATTTTCTGCACCTTGCGGCGCAGGTACGGGTACACGCCGTAGAGGAAGATCATGCCGCGGATGAAATGGGTGGCGCCCATGGAATAGCGCCAGATGCCGACTGCGCCGACCAGGAAGATGAAGTGCTTCGATTGCGAGTCGAAGATATCGGCTGGCAGGGCCAGGGCGATCAGCATGAGCAGGCTCATGTAGAGCAGCCACCCGGCGCACTGCAACAGCACGGTCTGGAGCCTTTGCATGTTCAGCATCCGTCGAGAATTCGGGAAAGGGTGGGCGGCGCAGGCTCGCCTGCGTCGCCCGGCCGAGGGCTTACCAGCAGATGCCTTCGGTACGGCTGGTGGTGCAGGACGGGTTGCTCATGAAGCCAACCAGGTCGATCACCTGCTTGCCGGCCGGCGCTTGCTGGGCCAGCGCGCGGAACTGCTCGTCACGGTTGCCGAGGACGATGATGTCGGCGTTGTCGATCACCTGCTGGAAGTCGGCATTGAGCAGCGACGACACGTGCGGGATCTTCGACTCGATGTAGTCCTTGTTGGCGCCGTGTACACGGGCGTACTGAACGTTCTCGTCGTAGATGTCCAGTTGGTAGCCCTTGCCGATCAGGCGCTCGGCCAGCTCTACCAGCGGGCTTTCGCGCAGGTCGTCAGTACCGGCTTTGAAGCTCAGGCCAAGCAGGGCGACCTTGCGTTTGTCGTGGGCTTCGATCAGCTCGAAGGCGTTCTGCACCTGCGATTCGTTGCTGCGCATCAGCGAGTCCAGCAGCGGTGCGCGCACGTCGAGGCTGGCGGCACGGTAGGTGAGGGCGCGCACGTCCTTGGGCAGGCAAGAACCGCCAAAGGCGAAGCCGGGGCGCATGTAGTATTGGGACAGGTTCAGCACCGTGTCCTGGCAGACCACGTCCATCACTTCACGCCCATCAACGCCTACCGCCTTGGCGATGTTGCCGATTTCGTTGGCGAAGGTGACCTTGGTGGCGTGCCACACGTTGCAGGTGTATTTGATCATCTCGGCCACTTCGATCGGCTTGCGGATGACCGGGGCGTCGAGTTCTTCGTACAGGGCTTGCAGGATGTCGCCGCTGGCAGTGTCCAGTTCGCCGATGACGGTCATCGGTGGCTGGTCGTAGTCCTTGATCGCGGTGCTTTCACGCAGGAATTCCGGGTTGACCGCGACACCGAAGTCGACGCCGGCTTTTTTGCCCGAGCAGTCTTCGAGGATCGGGATGACCACGTTCTTGACGGTACCCGGCAGTACGGTGCTGCGCACCACGATGGTGTGGCGGCGGGTGGTGTCGCGCAGTACGTAGCCGATTTCACGGCACACCGACTCGATGTATTCCAGGCCCAGGTCGCCGTTTTTCTTGCTGGGGGTACCCACGCAGATCATCGACACGTCACTGGCGCGGATGGCTTCGGCGAAGTCGGTAGTGCCGCGCAGGCGGCCATTGGCGATGCCCTGTTGCAGCAGTGCTTCCAGGCCAGGTTCGACGATGGGCGACTTGCCCTGGTTGATCAGGTCGATCTTGGTGCTGGACACGTCCACACCGATCACTTCATGGCCACGCGCCGTCAGGCAGCCTGCACAGACTGCACCCACATAACCCAAACCAAAGATGCTGATACGCATCGCTATCACCTCATGTGTTTATCACGCCGACGCCTCCGCAGAGAGCCGGGCTGGGTTGATTAACATCAGTTTTCGGGCGCACGGGTCCATGGCGAATGCACACTTCGCCGAGCGCAGGCAAAATAAATCCGGAGCGCAAAAAGTTATGCACTCAAAGTTGGCAGTAAAAAGCCATTAATTAAAAAACGTGCCCTGAAATGCAGCCGTCTTTATTGCAATGCGCTACTTGGCGCGTTGCTGTGCTTGTTTTTTCAAGTGGATAAATCCTTTGAAATCAACCACTAGGACGATGTGTAAGGGACGCTACTCTCCTGCGTGGACACGGTTTTCGGGGGTTCCCGTTATACCTGTCGAATTTATCAGGGCGGGCAGTGGATACCTGCCGCTGTCATCTGTAAGTCATCTCTCACAGCCCGTAGGCAGGAAAATCGTTACGGCACTATGAGCGATTGGCCGTAGGAGAAGTTCCTGAGTGAGTTTCGTCCGGATGAAAGATTTCTAAATATTTATTCAGTTGTGAACAGTTTCAATTTGATAGCACGCGGGTGTTTCACCCCCGTGTATCAAGGGTGTAACTGTTACGAGATATTTTTATGCCAGCATCTGAAAATTTTTTTCAGAATTCGTCAAAAAAGGTATGAACGGTCTTATGGCGTTTGGCGATAAAGGTATGGGCGTTGGTTTTTTGGCGCCGAAATCGTGACATGATGGCGATTTGCAGCAAGCCCCATTGCAGGGCGGAGGGATGTTTCAGGGCAGCAGGCTCTTCGCGCCTAAAGCCGCTTCCACTGATGGAGCGCTGGCCGGGAGCTCAGCGCGCGTCATGTGGGAGCGGCTTTAGCCGCGAAGAGGGCGCCACAGGATCACTCCGAGGGATGATCCCGCAAAAACACCAGATGGTCCGGCTTGGACTGCTCGGCACTGTAGTAGTACCCCTGTACGTCGAACTGCTTGAGCTGTTCCGGGTCGCTGATGCGCTGCTGGATGACGAAGCGGCTCATCATGCCGCGGGCTTTCTTGGCGTAGAAGCTGATGATCTTGTACTGGCCGTTCTTCAGGTCCTTGAAGTCGACATTGATCACCCGGGCCTTCAGCGCGCTGCGTTTCACTGCACTGAAGTACTCGTTGCTGGCCAGGTTCAGCAGCACGTCATCCCCCTGTTCGGCCAGGGCCTGGTTCAGCCATTCGCTGATGCGTGTGCCCCAGAAGGCATACAGGTCCTTGCCGCGGGCGTTGGCCAGTTTGGTGCCCATTTCGAGGCGATAGGGTTGCATCAGGTCCAGCGGACGCAGCAGGCCGTACAGGCCCGAGAGCATGCGCAGGTGGTCTTGCGCGTAGCTGAAGTCTTCCTCACCCAGGCTCTCGGCGTCGAGGCCGGTGTACACATCACCCTTGAACGCCAGCAGGGCCTGCTTGGCATTGGTCGGGGTGAAGTCCGGGGTCCAGCTGCCGAAGCGGGCGGCGTTAAGGCCGGCGAGCTTGTCGGACAGGTGCATCAGCTCGCTGATCTGCGCCGGCGACAGTTCGCGCAGCTGCTGGATCAGTGCCTGGGAGTCGTCCAGGTACTGGGGCAGGGTGAAACGCTCGGTCACAGGCGGGGTGTCGTAGTCGAGGGTCTTGGCGGGGGAAATCACCGTCAGCATCGGGTCGGCTCCTGGCATCATTGGCCGAGGATTCTACGGGCTGGGCGGTGCAAGTCCAAACTATGCCGACGATAGTCACAGACCATGGCGGGTGCAGGCGCTATAGTTCGCGTTTTGCCGTTGCGGAGCCTTCCACCGTGCGCATTGCCTTTGCCTTGCTGGCCGCTCTGCTGAGCCTGGCCGTGCAAGCCGCCCCATTACCCCAGGTGAGTCTGGACCGCAGCCTGTGGCCCGAGCAACTGAACAGCCCGGCGTTGTTCGATGTGGCCTCGCGGGCCGAGATTCTCTCGTTTGCTCAGGTGCTGCATGAAAGCGAATTGCTGGACGACGCGGCGTTGGCCGCGCGGCTGGGGTTGCGGCAGGTCAACCTGCAGAAGGTGCGACTGGTGCGCGCGCGCATGTGGCAGCGGCTGTGGCAGGGGTATGAGCAGGCGCAGCGCAGCTGCGAGCAGGATGCCTCATTCTGCTACCCGGTTACATCGATGATGGATTTGCGCACGCAAGCGGCGACTTTCGCTGCCGATGTCGGCACGTTCTATACAAACTGGATCGAGCCAAGCCACCAGTTCCATGTGCGTTACCTGGACGAGCAACTGCGCAAGGCGGCGTTGCTGCCGCAGACCAGCAGCGAGGTGGAGCGGCTGTCTGCCCGGGAGCGCCATGGCGATGAACTGAACGACCGTATGTTCTTGCTCACCTTCGTCGGCGGCCCGGGGCCAGAGGGCGGCAACACCGATCTGCTTGCCGACTACCTGCGCCGGCAGAAGCTTGAAGGCATATTCTTCGTGTTGGGGAACCGCTTGCAGCAGCGCCGTGACGCCGGGGCGGCAAATGCCTTGCGCCAGCTCTACCGCGGCCAGTGTGTGGGCATTCAGGGTTGGGAATACCGTTCCCATGCCCAGTGGACGGAGTGGCAGGACTCGTTGCGGCGCAGCCAGGCACGGGTGCAGGCCGACTTGCCGGCAGCGTATGTGCCGTTGTTTCGGCCACCCTACGGGCAGCGTCGGGCCGATGGCGAGGCGTTCATGGCCAGCCAGCAGCTGCGGGTGTCGTTGTGGGATATCGATGCGCTGGACGATGGCGCATTGAGCGCAGAGGCCTCTGCGCAGCGGGTGCTGACCCTGATGCTGTTGTGGCGCAAGGGCGTGATCCAGCTGCATGACAGCCTGCCCAAGGCCCAGCCAGCGGTGGAATGGTTGCTGCGCAACACTGCCCAGAGCGGCATTGGGTGGGCGGATTGCCGGGAATATGCTTATCGCGAAGAGGGGGTATGACTTCTGAGCGTAGCCCCGTCTGGCTTCGCCGCCAAGGCTTCTTCATCAATCAGAAAAATAAACTTCAAAACACATAAAAATACTTTTTTCGTTCATCGTTTTTGCGGTATGAAGAAACCAGACAGCCGATTCCTGCAGCACAGGTGGCGTCATCCAGGCCCACCTAGCCAGGTTCGCTTCCCGGCCGTAACAACGCGGATTCGGGGAGAACGGTAGTCACTCTGCGGCGCAACAGACCGCGCCGTGTGGCTTCGACATAAGGTGACCCGAGTATGGATGACCAAGGACGCAACCCTTCCTCCAGCAAGCCAATCCTGTATGTGCTCGATACCAACGTCCTGATTCACGACCCCAATGCGTTACTGAACTTCGAGGAGCACCATGTCGCCATCCCGATGACGGTGCTGGAGGAACTCGACAAGCTCAAGACCGGCAAACAGACCATCGCCGCCGAATGCCGCCAGGCCATCCGCCTGATCGACCAGACCCTGGGCGACGCTTCGCCCAGCGATGTCGAGCAGGGCGTGCCGATCCAGCGCAACAAGAGCGGGCCCAAGGGCTTCCTGTCCATCCTGATGACCCCGCGCAACGAGCCTAACAAGCTGCTGCCGGAAAACCTCAACGACAACATCATCATCAACCAGCTGCTCGAAGTACGGGCGCGGCGCAGCGACCTGGACGTGGTGCTGGTCACCAAAGACATCAACATGCGCCTGAAGGCGCGCGCCTGTGGCATAGCGGCCGAGGACTACAGCACTGACCAGCTGGTGGATGACGTGTCCTTGCTGTCCAAGGGCTACCATTCGGTCACCGGCTCGTTCTGGGACCGCGTCAGCAAGGTCGATACCCGTCAGGAGCGCGGCCGCACCTGGCATCGGGTGCAGATGATCGACAACCTGCCTGCGGTGCACATCAACGAATTCATCATCGATGAGCAGGGCTTCGTCGGCTGGATCAAGGGCATCCGCAACGACGAGCTGTTGTTGCTCGACCTGCACCAGGAGCCACTGCTGCACCAGGAAGCCTGGGGGTTGAAGCCTCGCGACATCCACCAGAGCCTGGCGCTGTTCGCGTTGCTCGACCCGGATATCCACCTGGTCAACCTGACCGGCGCGGCCGGGTCCGGCAAGACCATCCTGGCCCTGGCCGCAGCCATCGAGCAGACCATGGTCAGCAAGCGCTACCGGCGCATCATCGCCACCCGCAGCGTGCAGGGGCTGGACCAGGAAATCGGCTTCCTGCCGGGCACCGAGGCCGAGAAAATGGAGCCTTGGCTGGGCGCCATCACCGACAACCTCGAAGCCTTGCACATGGATGACGAAAGCACCCATGGCAGCGTCGAGTACATCCTCGAGCGCGTGCCGTTGCAGTTCAAGTCGCTGAACTACATCCGAGGCCGTAGCTTCCAGCAGAGCCTGATCCTGATCGACGAGTGCCAGAACCTGACGCCGCACCAGATGAAAACCATCATCACCCGTGCCGGCTCCGGGTCCAAGGTGGTCTGCCTGGGCAACCTGGCGCAGATCGACACCCCCTACCTGTCCGCGACCAGCTCGGGCCTGACCTACCTGACCGAGCGCTTCAAGGACTTCCCCCATGGCGTGCACATTACCCTGCAGGGCGTGCCCCGCTCGGTGCTGGCCGAGTACGCCGAGTCGCATCTGTAAAGCGATGAGCCGGGCAGATCACCGCCCGGCCTCTTCGCGGGCACGCCCGCTCCCACAGGGTCTCCACTGGATCTGCGGCATTGGAAACCTTGTGGGAGCGGGCGTGCCCGCGAAGAGGCCGGACCTGCCTGCACATACCTCTGCTCAAACCTGACCCACAGGTTTACACTGGCTGTTCCCTTCACAGGAGCAGAGCAGTGCTGACACATCTTGATTCCCAGGGGCGGGCCAACATGGTCGACGTCACTGAAAAGGCCGTGACCGAGCGTGAGGCCACCGCCGAGGCGCGGGTGCGCATGTTGCCGCAGACCTTGCAGATGATCGTCGACGGCGAACATCCCAAGGGCGACGTGTTCGCCGTGGCACGCATTGCCGGGATCCAGGCGGCGAAGAAGACCAGCGACCTGATCCCGCTGTGCCACCCGCTGATGCTGACCAGCGTCAAGGTCGAGCTCAGCGCCGAGGGCGAGGACGCCGTGCGTATTGTCGCCCGTTGCAAGCTGGCCGGGCAGACCGGTGTGGAGATGGAGGCGCTGACGGCTGCCAGCGTTGCCGCGCTGACGATCTATGACATGTGCAAGGCTGTGGACAAGGGCATGGTCATCGAACAGGTGCGCCTGCTGGAAAAGCTCGGCGGCAAGAGTGGCCACTACAAGGTGCAGGCATGATGAAGGTCAAGGTGATGTACTTCGCCCGCTACCGCGAACTGCTTGGTGTGGATGGCGAGCGTGTAGAAGGCGCGTTCAAGGTGCTGGACGATGTGCGCCAGGCCCTGGTGGGCAAGGGTGGGCACTATGCGGTGCTGGCTGAGCAGAACCTGATGTGCGCGCGCAACGAAGAGCTGTGCAAGCTTGATGAGCCACTGGAAGAGGGTGACGAAGTGGCGTTCTTCCCGCCGGTGACCGGAGGCTGAACATGGCAGTACGAGTGCAACAAGGCGCGTTCGACCCAGGGTCCGAGGTGAATGCCATGCATGCGGCCAATGTTGGCGTGGGCGCGGTAGTCAGTTTTGTTGGTTATGTGCGGGATTTCAACGACGGGCGCGAAGTGGCGGGGATGTTCCTTGAACACTACCCGGGCATGACCGAAAAGGCGCTGGCCAAGATCGTGGTCGAGGCCGAGCAGCGCTGGCCGTTGCTCAAGGTGGAGGTGTTGCACCGCATCGGGGCGCTGGAGCCGGGCGAGCCGATCGTGTTTGTCGGTGTGGCCAGTGCCCATCGGCAGGCGGCGTTCGATGCCTGCAACTTCATCATGGACTACCTGAAGACCCGGGCGCCGTTCTGGAAGAAGGAGAATACCCAGGAAGGGCCGCGGTGGGTTGAAGGCAAGCAGAGTGACCAGGATGCGGCGGGGCGCTGGTAGATTTCTGTCTGATGGCCGGGGCTTTGCCCCGGTTCGCGGGTGAACCCGCTCCCACAGGTATCGCGCGTGACTTGAGGGCAGCGCAGTACCTGTGGGAGCGGGTTTACCCGCGAATAGTCCGGCACAGGCTAATGGTGCTTGCGCGGCACCGGCTTTAGCAGCTCATCGGGCGGCATTTCGCACTTGATCTTGCGCCCCAACAGCTCTTCGATCGCCGGCAGCTGATACGAGTCATCCTCCCCGGCAAAGCTGATCGACACGCCGCTGGCCCCCGCGCGGCCGGTACGGCCAATGCGGTGCACGTAGTCGTCCGGGTCTTCCGGCAGGGTGAAGTTGATCACGTGGCTGATGCCATCGATATGGATGCCACGCCCGGCCACGTCGGTGGCCACCAGCACGGTGATGCGCCCTTCGCGGAAGTTTTCCAGGGTGCGGATGCGCTTGTGCTGCGGCACGTCGCCCGACAGCTGGGCGGCATTGATGCCGTCGCGCACCAGTTTTTCCTCGATGCGCCGCACTTCGTCCTTGCGGTTGGCAAATACCATCACCCGTTCCCAGTTGTTCTGGGTCACCAGGTTGTACAGCAGCTTGTACTTGTCGCTGCCCGCCACCGCGTACACGTGCTGCTCGACCGTTTCGCTGGCCACGTTTTCCGGCTCGATTTCGACGATGGCCGGGTTGGTGGTCCACTGCTTCGCCAGGTTCATCACGTCGTCGGTGAAGGTGGCGGAGAACAGCAGGGTCTGGCGCTCGCTTTTCGGTGGTGTCTGGCGAATGATCTGGCGCACCTGAGGGATGAAACCCATGTCGAGCATGCGGTCTGCTTCGTCCAGCACCATCACCTCGACCATGTCCAGGTGCACTTCGCCGCGCTGGTTGAAGTCCAGCAGGCGGCCGGGGGTGGCCACCAGGATGTCGCAGTGGCGTGCTTCAAGGGCTTTCAGCTGCTTGTCGAAGTCCATGCCGCCGACGAAGCTCATGACGTTCAGCCCGGTGTACTTGGTCAGCGCAGCGGCGTCCTTGGCAATCTGCACCACCAGCTCGCGGGTCGGCGCGATGATCAGCGCGCGCGGTTCGCCCATGTAGCGTTCCTTGGGCGGTGGCGTCTGCTGCAGCTGGGAAATGATCGAGATCAAGAACGCTGCAGTCTTGCCGGTACCGGTCTGGGCCCGGCCGATGGCGTCCTGGCCGCGCAGGGTATACCCCAGCACCTGCGCCTGGATCGGCGTGCAGTACGGGAAGCCCAAGTCGTGGATGGCGTGCATCAGCTCGTTGGACAGCTTGAAGTCGTGGAAGCGGGTCTTGCCTTCCTGTGGCTCGACCACGAAGTCTTCCGGCTTCCACAGGCTGGCCTGCGGTTTGGGCTTGCGCTCGCGACGCGGTTTGTCCTTGGCCGCTTTGTCGGCAGGTGGCGTAGCAGCAGCGGGTTGTTCAGCCTTTGGGGCGGGGTTGGCATGCGCTACGGCCGGTTTTGTTGCGGGCCGGGCCTCGCTGGCGGGTGCGGGCGCAGGCGGCGTCACGCTGGCAACAGGAGCGACGGCTTGTGGCGCGGCGTCTCCCTTGCCGAATATTTTCTTGAGTGCTTTGAGCACGATCGTCTCATCAACTGATTAAGGAATGTACGCCGGGCAGTGTAATGCAAGATCCGGGCGCGGCGTAGTGGAATACTCCCACAACTACAAGAGAGCCAGCCTATTGCAGCTGCTCGCTGAGCCAGTTGTGGATGTCGTTCAGTTCTTCGACCACCACTTCGTGTTCCATCGGGTACTCGTACCAGCGGGCGGCGACGCCCCAGGTGTTCAGGTACTCGAATGCGGTGCGGCCCATGGACGGGATCACCACCGGGTCATGCACGCCATGCAGGCACAGGGCCGGGGTGCGCTGCTGGCAGGCACTCAACTGGTGCTGGTCGTTGAAGGTGGGGGCATAGGTGGACAGGGCAATCACCCCACCCAGTGCTTCTTGCCACTTTATATAGGCAGTGTGCAGCACCACCGCGCCACCCTGGGAGAAACCGGCCAGGACGATACGCGACAGGTTGATGCCTTTGGCCTGCTCGGCCTTGATCAGGGCAACCACTTGCTCGGCCGACGCTTCCAGCTGCGCTTCGTCAATGGCGCGGGCTGGGGTCATGGCCTTGATGTCATACCAGCTGGGCATGGCATAACCGCCATTTATGGTGACTGCTCGGGTCGGGGCCTGGGGCATGATGAACCGGGTGCTGAGCAGGCGCTCCTGCATGAATTCGGCTACCGGTAGGAAGTCGTAACGGTCGGCCCCCAAACCGTGCAACCAGATCACACAGGCATCAGCGGTTTTCTGTGGTTCGAGAATCAGCGGGTTGGTCATGACTGCTCCGAAAGTGTGCGGGTCTTGTTATGGCGTGCGTGAAAAGAAGGCGCTGGAAATGATTGTCGGAAAAAGAATGTCGCAACGATACAACTTTCCCTACTTGACGAGCGCTTAAACGCTACAGCCACAGAATCTGGTACGCGCTTTGCAATTCAATCTGTGATGCAAAGGGCAGGCCTAGACGGTAACACCCTTAGCACGCGAAGGCTGTCACAGAACAGTCCATTGCGCCAAGTGACCCAATAACAAGCCAATACGGGTCGGATACGCCTCAAAAGGGTGCGGTGCAATTCCGGCTCGACACAACAAGAGCGATTTGGAGGTTGTGAATGAAGATGTTGAAAACCACCCTGGCAGTCCTGACCGCTGCCGCCGCACTGGGCGCCGTGAGCAATGCCCAGGCCGGCGCCACCCTGGATGCGGTAAAGAAGAAGGGCTTCGTCCAGTGTGGCGTGAGCGACGGTCTTCCGGGCTTCTCGGTACCTGATGCGCAGGGCAAGATCGTCGGTATCGACGCCGATGTCTGCCGCGCCGTGGCCGCCGCCGTGTTCGGCGACGCGACCAAGGTCAAGTTCAGCCAGCTCAACGCCAAGGAACGCTTCACCGCCCTGCAGTCGGGCGAGGTCGACGTGCTGTCGCGCAACACCACCTGGACCAGCTCGCGCGATGCCGGCATGGGCCTGGTGTTTGCCGGTGTCACCTACTACGACGGGGTTGGCTTCCTGGTCAACAAGAAGCTGGGTGTCTCCAGTGCCAAGGAGCTTGATGGCGCAACCATCTGTATCCAGGCCGGTACCACCACCGAGCTGAACGTGTCGGACTTCTTCCGCGCCAATAACCTGAAGTACACCCCGATCACCTTCGACACCTCGGACGAAAGCGCCAAGTCGCTGGAGTCGGGCCGTTGCGACGTGCTGACCTCGGACAAGTCGCAGCTGTTTGCCCAGCGTTCCAAGCTGGCCGCGCCGACCGACTACGTGGTACTGCCGGAAACCATCTCCAAGGAGCCGCTGGGCCCGGTGGTGCGTAAAGGCGACGAGGAGTGGTTCAGCATCGTCAAGTGGACCTTGTTCGCCATGCTCAACGCCGAAGAGGCGGGCGTCACCTCGAAGAATGTCGAGGCCGAAGCCAAAGGCACCAAGAACCCGGACGTGGCCCGCCTGCTGGGTGCGGATGGTGAGTACGGCAAGGACCTCAAGCTGCCCAAAGACTGGGTAGTACAGATCGTCAAGCAAGTCGGCAACTACGGCGAAGTGTTCGAGAAGAACCTGGGCCAGAGCACCGACCTGAAGATCGACCGTGGCATGAACGCCCTGTGGAACAACGGCGGCATCCAGTACGCGCCACCTGTGCGCTGATGGTTGCACCCTGCGGCGGCATCCCGCCGCCGCAGGCTGTTCGAATCCCTACTGTCCGGGGCACTTCATGCAAAATCAAATCGGCGCACCCAAGGGCTTGTCCCTTAATGATCCGCGTGTGCGCGCGTGGCTGTTCCAGATCCTCACGATCGTCTTCGTGGTCGGCCTGGGCTGGTACCTGTTCCACAACACGCAAACCAACCTGCAACACCGGGGTATCACCTCGGGCTTCGACTTCCTCGACCGCAGTGCCGGCTTCGGCATCGCCCAGCACCTGATCCCCTATGTGGAGTCGGACAGTTATGCGCGGGTGTTCGTCATCGGCCTGCTCAATACCCTGCTGGTCACCTTCATCGGCGTCATCCTGGCGACGATTCTGGGCTTCATCATTGGTGTGGCTCGCCTGTCACCGAACTGGATGATCAACAAACTGGCGACGGTGTATGTGGAAACCTTCCGCAACATTCCGCCGTTGCTGCAGATCCTGTTCTGGTACTTCGCGGTGTTCCTGACCCTGCCGGGACCGCGGGGCAGCATCAACATCGACGATATGTTCTTCATCAGCAACCGGGGCCTGAACATGCCTGGCGCGTCCATTGCCGATGGCTTTTGGCCGTTCGTCGTGGCCCTGTTGGTGGCAATTGCCGCCGTTGTCGTGATGGTGCGCCTGGCCAACAAGCGTTTCGACGAGACCGGCGTGCCGTTCCACAAGTTCTGGGTGGGGCTGGCCCTGCTGCTGGTCATCCCGGGCCTGAGCGTGCTGTTGTTCGGCAACCCGGTCAGCTGGGAAGTGCCGCAGCTCAAGGGCTTCAACTTTGTCGGTGGCTGGGTGCTGATCCCCGAGCTGCTGGCGCTGACCTTGGCACTGACTATCTATACGGCAGCCTTCATTGCTGAAATCGTGCGTTCCGGCATCCGTTCGGTCAGCCATGGCCAGACCGAAGCCGCGCGCTCGCTGGGCCTGCGCGAGGGTCCGACCCTGCGCAAGGTGATCATTCCCCAGGCACTGCGGGTGATCATTCCGCCGCTGACCAGCCAGTACCTGAACCTGGCGAAGAACTCGTCGCTGGCGGCCGGTATCGGCTACCCGGAGATGGTCTCGCTGTTCGCCGGCACCGTGCTCAATCAGACCGGCCAGGCCATCGAGGTGATCGCCATCACCATGAGTGTCTATCTCGCCATCAGCATCAGCATTTCGCTGCTGATGAACTGGTACAACAAGCGCATTGCGCTGATCGAGCGGTGAGGATACGCCCGTGAATGCCCATGTTTTCAAACCCGATATGCCGCCACCGGTGAAAACCGTCGGCGTGCTCGCATGGATGCGTGCCAACCTGTTCTCCAGCTGGCTCAACACGCTGTTGACCCTGCTCGCCATCTACTTGGTATGGCTGATCGTGCCACCGCTGCTGCAGTGGGCGTTGATTGACGCCAACTGGGTCGGCACCACCCGCGCCGACTGCACCAAGGAGGGCGCCTGCTGGGTGTTCGTGCAGCAGCGCTTTGGCCAGTTCATGTACGGCTACTACCCGGCCGAGCTGCGCTGGCGGGTGGACCTGACAGTGTGGCTTGCCGTCATCGGCGCTGCGCCGCTGTTCATCAAGCGCTTCCCGCGCAAGGCCTTCTACGGCCTGGGCTTCCTGGTGCTGTACCCGGTACTGGCCTACACCCTGCTGCACGGTGGGTACCTGGGCCTGGAAAGCGTACCGACCAGCCAGTGGGGCGGGCTGATGCTGACCCTGGTGATCGCTACCGTGGGTATCGTCGGCGCCTTGCCGCTGGGCATCCTGCTGGCCCTGGGCCGGCGTTCGAGGATGCCGGCCGTGAAGGTGGTGTGCGTGACCTTCATCGAGTTCTGGCGCGGCGTGCCGTTGATTACCGTGCTGTTCATGTCGTCGGTGATGCTGCCGTTGTTCCTGCCCGAAGGCATGAGCTTCGACAAGCTGCTGCGGGCGATGATTGGCGTGATCCTGTTCCAGTCGGCGTACATCGCCGAGGTGGTGCGCGGCGGCCTGCAGGCCATCCCCAAGGGCCAGTACGAAGCCGCCGCAGCCATGGGCCTGGGCTACTGGCGCTCGATGGGCCTGGTGATTCTGCCGCAGGCGCTCAAGCTGGTGATCCCCGGCATCGTCAACACCTTCATTGCCCTGTTCAAGGACACCAGCCTGGTGATCATCATCGGCCTGTTCGACCTGCTGAACAGCGTCAAGCAAGCCGCCGCCGACCCGGCCTGGCTGGGCATGGCTACCGAGGGCTATGTGTTCGCCGCCCTGGTGTTCTGGATTTTCTGTTTCGGTATGTCCCGCTACTCCATGCACCTGGAGCGCAAGCTGGACACTGGCCACAAGCGTTAGGAGTTTCGAAATGAGTGAAGCGATCAAGCAGCCTGCCGGCCCCGAAGGCATCATCCAGATGCAGGGTGTGAACAAGTGGTACGGCCAGTTCCATGTGCTAAAGGACATCAACCTGAACGTGCGCCAAGGCGAGCGCATAGTGTTGTGCGGGCCGTCCGGCTCGGGCAAGTCCACCACCATCCGTTGCCTCAACCGCCTGGAAGAACACCAGCAGGGGCGCATCGTGGTTGATGGCGTGGAGCTGACCAACGACCTGAAGCAGATCGAGGCCATCCGCCGTGAAGTGGGCATGGTGTTCCAGCACTTCAACCTGTTCCCGCACCTGAGCATTCTGGAAAACTGCACCTTGGCGCCCATGTGGGTGCGCAAGATGCCGCGGCGCAAGGCCGAGGAAATTGCCATGCACTACCTGGAGCGCGTGCGTATTCCCGAGCAGGCGCACAAGTACCCGGGGCAGCTGTCGGGTGGCCAACAGCAGCGTGTGGCGATTGCCCGTGCGCTGTGCATGAAGCCGAAGATCATGCTGTTCGACGAGCCGACCTCGGCGCTGGACCCGGAAATGGTCAAGGAAGTGCTCGATACCATGGTCGGCCTGGCCGAGGATGGCATGACCATGCTCTGCGTGACCCACGAGATGGGCTTTGCCCGCACCGTGGCGAACCGGGTGATCTTCATGGACAAGGGGGAGATCGTGGAGCAGGCGGCGCCGGATGACTTCTTCGACCGGCCGCGCAGCGACCGGACCAGGTTGTTCCTGAGCCAGATCCTGCATTGATGCTGTTTGGGCTGCGCGGCAGCCCTTCGCGGGCACGCCCGCTCCCACAGGTTTAGCGCTGGCTTTGGAGCCTGCGTAATTCCTGTGGGAGCGGGCGTGCCCGCGAAGGGCCGCAACGCGGCCCTGGGTTTATTTCTCTTCCTGGCTGGCAGCCGGCGCCGGCGGCGGCCGCAGCCCCACCTCGGCAATCAGCTTCAGCTGCTGCCCATTGCGCATCACCTCGATGGTGATCTTCTCGTTGGGCTTGATCCGCGCCACCTGGTTCATCGACTTGCGCCCGTCACCGGCCGGTTCGCCGTTGATGCTCAGGATCACGTCACCCAGTTGCAACCCAGCCTTGGCCGCCGGCCCTTCGCGGAAGATGCCTGCCACCACGATACCCGGGCGGTCCTTCATGCCGAACGATTCGGCCAGCTCCTGGCTCAACGGTTGCACCTCGATGCCCAGCCAGCCACGGATCACCTGGCCGTGCTCGACGATCGACTTCATCACCTCCAGCGCCAGTTTCACCGGGATGGCGAAGCCGATGCCCTGCGAACCACCGGACTTGGAGAAGATGGCGGTGTTGATGCCGACCAGGTTGCCACTGGCATCGACCAGCGCGCCACCCGAGTTGCCGGGGTTGATCGCTGCGTCGGTCTGGATGAAGTCTTCGTAGTTGTTCAGGCCCAGCTGGTTACGGCCGGTAGCGCTGATGATACCCATGGTCACAGTCTGGCCGACCCCGAACGGGTTGCCGATGGCCAGCGACACGTCGCCGATGTGGATGGTGTCGGAGCGGCCGATGGTGATTGCCGGCAGGTTCTTCAGGTCGATCTTCAGTACCGCCAGGTCGGTTTCCGGATCGCTGCCGATCACGCGGGCCAGGGTTTCGCGGCCATCTTTCAGGGCCACGACGATCTGGTCGGCGCCGCTGGTGACATGGTTGTTGGTCAGCAGGTAGCCCTCGGGGCTCATGATCACCGCCGAGCCCAGGCTCGACTCCCAGCGGCGCTGCTTGGGCAGGTTGTCGCCGAAGAAACGGCGGAACTGCGGGTCTTCGAACAGTGGATGAGCGCTCTTGTTCACCACCTTGGTGGTGTATAGGTTGACCACTGCAGGGGCAGCCAGCGTCACGGCGTCGGCGTACGACACCGGGCCTTGCATGATCCGCGTGGTCTGCGGTGCCTGTTGCAGGTTGACGTCCTGGCTGGGCAGGCCTACCCACTCCGGGAAACGCTGGATGATCAGCATGGCGATCAGTACGCCGGTAAGCAGGGGCCAGCCAAAGTAACGCAAAGCCTTGAACATGAACGAATCCTGGAAAGAGCGAGGGCCAGTGGCCGCGCAGTGGGGCATGAGCGCGCGCGATCATACACCGGTTCCCCCAGTGCCGGCGACGGCCCATAATGGCCGGCATTATACGGGCGTTCCATTGGCGTTGCGCCCGAGAAAAGCGCAGTTTTCGAGGAGATTTTCATGGCCGTCGCTCTAAACACCCTGGTCGAGGAAGCCGAGCGTTACCTGGGCAGCCCGAAGATCCAGGATTATTGCCCCAATGGCCTGCAAGTGGAGGGCCGGCCGCAGGTCAGCCGTATCGTCAGCGGCGTTACCGCCAGCCAGGCGTTGCTGGATGCTGCGGTCGAGGCCCAGGCCGACCTGGTGCTGGTGCACCATGGTTACTTCTGGAAGGGCGAGAACCCCTGCATTACCGGTATCCGCCAGCGTCGCCTGAAAACCTTGCTGAACAACGACATCAGCCTGCTGGCCTTTCACCTGCCGCTGGATGTGCACCCGGAGGTGGGCAACAACGTGCAACTGGCGCGGCAACTGGACATCACTGTCGAGGGGCCGCTGGACCCGGAGAACCCCAAGGTGATCGGGTTGGTCGGCTCATTGGCCGAACCTGTGACTGCGCGCGATTTTGCCCGGCGAGTTCAGGACGTGCTGGGGCGTGAGCCGTTGCTGGTGGAGGGGGAGCAGATGATCCGCCGGGTCGGCTGGTGCACCGGTGGCGGGCAGGGTTACATCGACACGGCGATTGCGGCCGGGGTGGACCTGTACCTGACCGGCGAGGCGTCGGAGCAGACCTACCACAGTGCGCGCGAGAATGGCGTCAGCTTCATTGCTGCCGGGCACCATGCCACCGAGCGTTACGGGGTGCAGGCGCTGGGCGATTACCTGGCGCGGCGGTTTGCCGTGGAGCACCTGTTCATCGATTGCCCCAATCCCATCTGATATCAGCGTCGCCCGCGAAGGGGCCGGGCCTGGCAGCCCAAACCCACAGTCATATCGTTAGACCTTTTCGATCTAGCTCGCCTCCTAAATAGAAGCAGCCGCTGTGATAAAGTGGCTCGCTCGAACACGGCCCGCAGGCCGTCCATAAGATCGTTTTTCGTGAGTAGCCATGGTCGACAAACTGACGCACTTGAAACAGCTGGAGGCGGAAAGCATCCACATTATCCGCGAGGTGGCCGCCGAGTTCGACAACCCGGTGATGCTGTACTCGATCGGCAAGGATTCCGCCGTGATGCTGCACCTGGCGCGCAAGGCCTTCTTCCCGGGCAAGCTGCCGTTCCCGGTGATGCACGTCGACACCCAGTGGAAATTCCAGGAGATGTACAGCTTCCGCGACAAGATGGTCGAGGAAATGGGCCTGGAACTGATCACCCACGTCAACCCTGAGGGTGTGGCGCAGGGCATCAACCCGTTCACCCATGGCAGCTCCAAGCACACCGACATCATGAAGACCCAGGGCCTGAAGCAGGCACTGGACAAGCATGGTTTCGACGCCGCCTTCGGTGGCGCGCGCCGCGACGAAGAGAAGTCGCGGGCCAAAGAGCGTGTGTATTCGTTCCGCGACAGCAAGCACCGCTGGGACCCGAAGAACCAGCGCCCCGAGCTGTGGAACGTGTACAACGGCAAGGTCAACAAAGGCGAGTCGATCCGCGTATTCCCGCTGTCGAACTGGACCGAGCTGGACATCTGGCAGTACATCTACCTTGAAGGCATCCCGATCGTGCCGCTGTACTTCGCCGCCGAGCGTGAAGTCATCGAGAAGAACGGCACCCTGATCATGATCGACGACGAGCGCATCCTCGAGCACCTCTCCGAGGAAGAGAAAGCCCGTATCGTCAAGAAGAAGGTGCGTTTCCGTACCCTCGGCTGCTACCCGCTGACGGGCGCTGTCGAGTCGGAAGCCGAGACCCTGACGGACATCATTCAGGAAATGCTCCTGACCCGAACGTCCGAACGCCAGGGCCGTGTCATCGACCACGATGGCGCCGGTTCCATGGAAGACAAGAAACGCCAAGGCTACTTCTAATTTCAGGGTTACTCCATGTCGCACCAATCTGATCTGATCAGCGAGGACATCCTCGCCTACCTGGCCCAGCACGAGCGCAAGGAACTGCTGCGCTTCCTGACCTGCGGCAACGTTGACGATGGCAAGAGCACCCTGATCGGGCGCCTGCTGCACGATTCGAAGATGATCTACGAGGACCACCTCGAAGCCATCACCCGTGATTCGAAGAAGTCCGGCACCACCGGCGAAGAAGTCGACCTGGCGCTGCTGGTCGACGGCCTGCAGGCCGAGCGTGAGCAGGGCATCACCATCGATGTCGCCTACCGCTACTTCTCCACCGCCAAGCGCAAGTTCATCATTGCCGACACCCCGGGCCACGAGCAGTACACCCGCAACATGGCCACCGGTGCATCCACCTGTGACCTGGCGATCATCCTGGTCGATGCCCGCTATGGCGTGCAAACCCAGACCCGTCGCCACAGCTACATTGCCTCGTTGCTGGGCATCAAGCACATCGTGGTCGCGGTCAATAAGATGGACCTCAAGGGCTTCGATGAAGGCGTCTTCGAGTCGATCAAGGCCGACTACCTGAAGTTTGCCGAAGCCATCAACCTGACCCCGAGCAGCCTGCAGTTCGTGCCAATGTCGGCGCTCAAGGGCGACAACGTGGTCAACCACAGCGAGCGGTCGCCGTGGTACACCGGCCCGACGCTGATGGAAATCCTCGAAACCGTCGAGGTTGCGGCCGACCGCAACTTCACCGACCTGCGCTTCCCGGTGCAGTACGTGAACCGTCCGAACCTGAACTTCCGCGGCTTCGCCGGCACCATTGCCAGCGGCGTGGTGCACAAGGGCGATGAAATCGTCGTGCTGCCGTCGGGCAAGAGCAGCCGCGTCAAGTCCATCGTCACCTACGAAGGTGAACTGGAAAACGCCGGCCCAGGCCAGGCCGTGACCCTGACCATGGAAGACGAGATCGACATCTCCCGTGGCGACCTGCTGGTACATGCCGACAACGTGCCGCCGGTGACCGACCAGTTCGACGCCATGCTGGTGTGGATGGCCGAAGAGCCGATGCTCCCGGGCAAGAAGTACGACATCAAGCGCGCCACCAGCTACGTACCGGGCTCGATTGCCAGCATCACCCACAAGGTCGATGTGAACACCTTGGAGCAGGGCGCTGCCAGCGCGCTGCAGCTGAACGAGATCGGCCGCGTGAAGGTTGCGCTGGACGCCTCGATCGCCCTGGACGGCTACGACAGCAACCGCACCACCGGTGCGTTCATCGTCATCGACCGCCTGACCAACGGCACCGTTGGCGCTGGCATGATCATCGCTCCGCCAGTCCTGCCGCATGGCAGCACCGGCCAGCATGGCAAGCAGGCCCACGTGTCTACCGAAGAGCGCGCCCTGCGCTTCGGTCAGCAGCCGGCCACCGTGCTGTTCAGCGGCCTGTCCGGCGCGGGCAAGAGCACCCTGGCCTACGCCGTGGAGCGCAAGCTGTTCGACATGGGCCGTGCGGTATACGTGCTGGACGGCCAGAACCTGCGCCACGACCTGAACAAGGGCCTGCCGCAAGACCGCGCCGGTCGCACCGAAAACTGGCGCCGCGCCGCCCATGTGGCGCGCCAGTTCAACGAAGCCGGCCTGCTGACCCTGGCTGCGTTCGTGGCCCCGGATGCCGAAGGCCGCGAGCAGGCCAAGGCCCTGATCGGCAAAGAGCGCCTGGTGACCGTTTACGTCCAGGCCTCGCCGCTGGCTTGCCGCGAGCGCGACCCGCAAGGCCTGTACGCTGCCGGTGGCGAAAACATCCCGGGCGAAAGCTTCCCGTTCGATGTGCCGCTGGATGCCGACCTTGTAATCGACACCCAGTCCACCAGCGTGGATGAAGGTGTGAAACAGGTGCTCGACGTGCTGCGTCAGCGCGGCGCTATCTAAGCGCTGGCCTGCAATTAAAAGACCCCGCTTCGGCGGGGTTTTTTATTTCTCGTTCCCACAGGTGCTGCGTATCCGTTTCAAATATGTTTTTCCGACACCGGAATCACCCGCCGCTCCTTCACCGCCTTGTAGGAAAAACTCGAATAGATCTCCTTCACCCCCGGCAGCCGTTGCAGCACTTCCCGGGTAAATTCCCCGAACGACTCCAGGTCCCGCGCCAGGATCTCCAGCAAAAAGTCATAGCGCCCGGAGATGTTGTGGCAGGCGACGATTTCGGGAATCTCCATCAGCCGCTGCTCGAACGCCAGCGCCATGTCCTTGGTGTGCGAGTCCATCATGATGCTGACGAACGCGGTCACGCCAAACCCCAGCGACTTGGGCGAGAGGATCGCCTGGTAGCCGGTGATGTAGCCGTTGTCTTCCAGCAGTTTGACCCGACGCCAGCAGGGCGAAGTGGTCAACGCCACCTGGTCGGCAAGTTCGGCAATGGTCAGGCGGGCGTTGTCCTGCAAGGCGGCAAGCAGGGCGCGGTCGGTGCGGTCGAGGCTTGAAGGCATATTTTGCCCTCCTGGTCCGTTAATTGTTGTTTTTGTTCCAGCAAGCACGCAGATGCGTGGGCTATTTTGGAAAAAATCGGGCAGCTTGGTGGCATAAGCTTATAACAAACCACAAGAGGCTGTTGCCATGCGCGGCTCCCATAACAACACCGGTTTTTCCACACGGGCCATTCACCATGGCTACGACCCGCTTTCCCACGGTGGTGCCCTGGTGCCACCGGTGTACCAGACCGCTACCTATGCCTTTCCCACCGTTGAATACGGCGCTGCCTGCTTCGCCGGGGAAGAGGCTGGGCACTTCTACAGCCGCATCTCCAACCCCACCTTGGCCTTGCTTGAGCAACGCATGGCCTCGCTGGAGGGCGGTGAAGCAGGATTGGCGCTGGCGTCGGGGATGGGCGCGATTACCTCGACCCTCTGGACCTTGCTGCGGCCCGGTGATGAACTGATCGTCGGGCGTACGCTGTATGGCTGTACCTTCGCATTCCTGCACCATGGTATTGGCGAGTTCGGGGTCAAGATTCAGCATGTCGACCTCAACGACGCCAAAGCCCTTAAAGCGGCGATCAACAGTAAAACGCGGATGATCTACTTCGAAACACCGGCCAACCCCAATATGCAACTGGTCGACATAGCAGCGGTGGTCGAGGCTGTACGTGGGGAAGACGTGCTTGTGGTCGTCGACAACACCTACTGCACGCCGTACCTGCAGCGGCCACTGGAGCTGGGGGTGGACCTGGTGGTGCATTCGGCGACCAAGTACCTCAGTGGCCATGGTGATATCACTGCGGGCCTGGTGGTGGGACGCAAGGCTTTGGTCGACCGCATTCGCCTGGAAGGGCTGAAGGACATGACCGGGGCAGCCTTGTCACCGCATGACGCTGCGTTGTTGATGCGCGGTATCAAGACCCTGGCACTGCGCATGGACCGGCATTGCGCCAACGCCCTGGAGGTCGCGCAGTTCCTGGCCGGGCAGCCCCAGGTGGAGCTTATCCACTACCCGGGCTTGCCGTCGTTTCCCCAGTACGAACTGGCACAGCGGCAGATGCGTTTGCCGGGCGGGATGATTGCCTTTGAGCTCAAGGGCGGTATCGAGGCCGGGCGGCGCTTCATGAATGCGTTGCAGCTGTTTGCCCGGGCGGTGAGCCTGGGGGATGCCGAGTCGCTGGCACAGCACCCGGCGAGCATGACCCACTCCAGTTACACGCCGCAGGAGCGGGCCCATCACGGGATATCGGAAGGGTTGGTGAGGTTGTCAGTGGGGCTGGAGGATGTGGAGGACCTGCTGGCAGATATCGAGGTGGCGTTGAAGGCGTGTGCATGAACTTGCCTTGCAGGATCGGGAACACTTGCCCAATGCCTTATGGGATCAGGCGATGGCACTTTGGGTGAGCTGGTGAATTGGCCGGCTTATCCAAGAGGAGTTTGACAATGACCGTAGTCCCGAAATACATCGACCTGTTCATTTGCCGCAGTGGCGGTGACGATGATGAAGGTGGCCAGTCCTGGCGCAAGCCTTGATCTGAACTGGGAGCCCCGCACTGGCGGGGTTCTCTTGGCGATTCAAAGCACAAAAAAGGCCTCTCGCGAGGCCTTTTGCATGTTCAGCAGATCAACGCTTGAGCCCGTAGCTCTCATCGAGCATGCCCGGCGAGTTCGGTGCTTTTGGCGCATAGTCGCGCGGCACTTCGGCGGTGTCTTTCGGTGGGGTCAGGCGGTCACGCGGGCCTTGCGGCGCTTCGGAATGCAGGGCAGCCAGCAGGCGCTGGCGAGTGACTTCATCGAGGGCCAGGCTGTTGGCGCCTTCGGCCAGGTGATCCTGTACGTCCTGGTAGCTCTGGGTCAGTTTCTTGACCAGCATGGCGGTGCTGTTGAAGTGGGTGACCACTTCGTTCTGGTAGCTGTCGAAGCGCTTCTGGATGTCGTCCAGTTGGCGCTGGGTGTTGCTGGGCGCTGCGTTGGGCAGCAGGCGGGCAACAATGAAACCGACCGCCACGCCGATGACCAGGGCCAGGGTTGGCAACAACCAAACAAGGAGCGAGAGTTCCACGAGTCCTTCCTCTATAAACGGCTTTGCTTTACGTTAACGGCTCAGACCTGCGCTGTATACCGCGAGCGATCGCAAATCAGAACAGAATTCCTCACCTAGACGAATCGACCCTTCCCGAGGTCACGGAGTAGTGCCTTGCTTGTCCGCGAAACCCCCTTGTTCATCGATGGCCCCGCCGGCCAGCTGGAAGCCTTGTACCTGGACGTGGCTGAGGCCCGTGGCGCGGTGCTGATCTGCCACCCCAACCCGGTCCAGGGCGGCACCATGCTCAACAAGGTGGTCTCGACCCTGCAACGCACGGCCCGCGATGCCGGCTACGTGACCCTGCGTTTCAACTACCGTGGCGTCGGCCAGAGCGCCGGCAGCCATGACATGGGGGCCGGCGAAGTGGCCGATGCCGAGGCTGCCGCCGCCTGGCTGCGCGCCAGGCACCCCGACCTGCCACTGGTGCTGATGGGCTTCTCGTTCGGCGGTTTCGTTGCCACCAGCCTGGCCGGCCGCCTGGAGGCCGCCGGGGTAACGCTGCAACACTTGTTCATGATTGCCCCGGCAGTGATGCGCCTGACGGCCGAATTCCCGCTGCCACAGCACTGCCCGATCACTGTGGTGCAGCCAGATGCCGACGAAGTGGTCGCGCCGCAGCTGGTTTACGAATGGTCCGACAGCCTGTCGCGCCCCCATGAGCTGCTGAAAGTGGCAGAATGCGGACACTTCTTCCATGGCAAGCTGACCGATCTGAAGGATCTGCTGCTGCCGCGCCTTTCGAACTGAGCCAAGCCTGAATAAGCGAACACCCATGACCACGCGCATTCTTACCGGTATCACCACCACCGGCACTCCGCACCTGGGCAACTACGCCGGCGCCATTCGCCCGGCGATCCGTGCCAGCCAGCAGCCCGGTGTCGATTCGTTCTACTTCCTGGCCGACTACCACGCCCTGATCAAGTGCGATGACCCGCTGCGCATCCAGCGCTCGCGCCTGGAAATCGCCGCCACCTGGCTGGCCGGTGGCCTCGACCCGGACAAGGTGACCTTCTACCGCCAGTCCGACATCCCGGAAATCCCCGAGCTGACCTGGCTGCTGACCTGCGTTGCCGCCAAGGGCCTGCTGAACCGCGCGCATGCCTACAAGGCCTCGGTGGACAAGAACGTCGAAAACGGCGAAGACCCGGACGCCGGCGTGACCATGGGCCTGTTCAGCTACCCGGTGCTGATGGCCGCGGACATCCTGATGTTCAACGCCAACAAGGTGCCGGTCGGCCGTGACCAGATCCAGCACGTGGAAATGGCCCGCGACATCGGCCAACGCTTCAACCACCTGTTCGGCCAGGGCCAGGACTTCTTCGCCCTGCCAGAGGCGGTGATCGAGGAAAGCGTGGCCACGCTGCCAGGCCTGGACGGGCGCAAGATGTCCAAGAGCTATGACAACACCATCCCGTTGTTCACCAGCGCCAAGGATATGAAAGACGCCATCTCGCGCATCGTTACCGACTCGCGCGCGCCGGGTGAAGCGAAAGACCCGGACAACTCGCACCTGTTCACCCTGTACCAGGCCTTCTCGACGCCGGAGCAATGCGCCGGGTTCCGCGAAGAGCTGCTGCAGGGCCTGGGCTGGGGCGATGCCAAGCAGCGCCTGTTCCAGCTGCTGGATGGCCAGCTGGCTGAAAAACGCGAGTACTACCACCAGCTGATCGCCCGCCCGGCGGACCTGGAAGACATCCTGCTGGCCGGCGCCGCCAAGGCCCGCAAGATTGCCACGCCATTCCTTGAGCAGCTGCGCGAGGCCGTGGGCCTGCGGTCGTTCCGCAGCAGCGTGCAGGCCAGCACCGAGGTGAAGAAGAAGGCCGCCAAAAGCGCACGCTTTGTCAGCTTCCGCGACGAAGACGGCAGCTTCCGCTTCCGCCTGCTGGCCGCTGACGGAGAGCAGCTGCTGTTGTCGCGAAGCTTCGCCGATGGCAAGAGCGCCGGCGCCGTGAGCAAGCAGCTGCAGCAGGGTGGCGAGGCCGATGTACGGGTCGAAGGCCTGAGCTTCGGCCTGTGGCTCAACGGCGAGCAGGTTGCCGAAGGGCCGCAGTTCGACAGCGCCGAAGCCCGTGATGCGGCCATTCAAAGCCTGCGTGATGCCTTGGCACCCCTGCAGGACTGAGGCTGTCGAACTGTGGGAGCGGGCAAGCCCGCGAAGCAGGCGCCGCGGTGCTTGGCACCGGCTTTGCCGGTGTTCGCGGGCGCGCCCGCTCCCACAGACTGATTGCCATTAAGCGGGCCTGTCGCTACAGTGACGGCCCGTTTTTTGTTGCCTCGCTAACGAATTATGACTCCCTTAGAACGCTATCAAGCAGATCTGAAACGTCCCGACTTCTTCCATGACGCGGCGCAGGAAACTGCGGTGCGTCACCTGCAGCGCCTGTACGACGACCTGGTACAAGCGCAGAACAACAAGCCGGGCGTGTTCGGCAAGCTGTTCGGCAAGAAGGAGCAGACCCCGGTCAAGGGCCTGTACTTCTGGGGTGGGGTAGGGCGAGGCAAGACCTACCTGGTCGATACCTTCTACGAAGCGCTGCCGTTCAAGCAGAAGATGCGTACGCACTTCCACCGCTTCATGAAGCGTGTGCACGAGGAAATGAAAACCCTCAAGGGCGAGAAGAATCCGCTGACCATCATCGCCAAGCGTTTCAGCGACGAAGCCAGGGTGATCTGCTTCGACGAGTTCTTCGTGTCGGACATTACCGACGCCATGATCCTCGGCACCCTGATGGAAGAGCTGTTCAAGAACGGCGTGTCGCTGGTGGCCACCTCCAACATCGTGCCGGATGGCCTGTACAAGGACGGCCTGCAACGCGCCCGCTTCCTGCCAGCCATTGCCATGATCAAGCAGTTCACCGACGTGGTGAACGTTGACAGTGGGGTCGACTACCGTCTGCGTCACCTGGAGCAGGCCGAACTGTTCCACTACCCGCTCAACGATGCGGCGCACCAGAGCATGCGTGCCAGCTTCAAGGCGCTGACGCCTGAGTGCACCCAGGCGGTCGAGAACGATGTGCTGATGATCGAGAACCGTCCGATCAATGCCCTGCGCACCTGCGACGATGTCGCCTGGTTCGACTTCCGCGCCCTCTGCGATGGGCCGCGCAGCCAGAACGACTATATCGAACTGGGCAAGATCTTCCACGCCGTGCTGCTGAGCAATGTGGAGCAGATGGGGGTCGCCACCGACGACATCGCCCGCCGCTTCATCAACATGGTGGACGAGTTCTACGACCGCAATGTCAAGCTGATCATCTCGGCCGAAGTGGAGCTCAAAGACCTGTACACCGGCGGGCGCCTGAGCTTCGAGTTCCAGCGCACCCTGAGCCGGTTGCTGGAGATGCAGTCGCACGAATTCCTGTCGCGCGCGCACAAGCCCTAAGCCCTTGGGGCTGCAAAGCAGCCCCCATGGCCCTCAAGCCTCTTGCATGAACTGCTGCCGATACTGGTTCGGTGACAGCTCGGTGTGCTGGCGGAACAGCCGCGCAAAGAAACTGGCATCGTCATAGCCAACTTCGTAGCTGATGGTCTTGATACTCTTGCGCGTGCTCGACAACAACCCCTTGGCGGTCTCGATCCGCAGCCGTTGCAGGTAGTGCAGCGGCTTGTCACCCGTCGCGCCCTGGAAGCGGCGCATGAAGTTGCGGATGCTCATGCCGTGGTTGCGGGCGACGTCCTCGAAGCGGAACTTGTCGGCGAAGTGTTCCTCCAGCCAGTGCTGGATCTGCAGGATGATCAGGTCCTGGTGCAGCTTCTGCCCGCCAAAGCCCATGCGCCCCGGGGTGTAGTTGCGCTGCACTTCGTAGAGGATGTCGCGGGATACCGCGCGGGCCACGTTGGCGCCGCAGAAGCGCTCGATCAGGTAGATGTACAGGTCGCAGGCCGACGTGGCGCCGCCGGCGCAATAGATATTGTCGGCGTCGGTCAGGTGCTTGTCCTGGTTCAGCCTGATCTTCGGGAAGCGTTCGGCAAAGCTGGTGAAGAAGCGCCAGTAGGTCGTGGCCTCCTTGCCATCGAGCAGGCCGGATTCGGCCAGCCAGAACACACCACTGGCCTCGGCGCACAGCACCGCACCGCGGGCATGCTGTTCACGCAGCCATGGCAGCACCTGTGGATAACGTTGCAGGAGGTTGTCGAAATCGTCCCAGTAGGCCGGGAGGATGATCACATCGGCGTCGTCCAGGCCACCGTCGACCGGTAGCTGCACATTGCTGAAGCTGTCCACGGGCTGGCCGTCGGGGCTCACCAGGCAGATCTCGAACATGGGCTGCAAGCCCAGGCCCAGCTGCTTGCTGTAGCGCAGGCTGGCGAGATGGAAGAAGTCCTTGGCCTGCATCAAGGTCGAAGCAAACACCTTGTCAATGGCCAGGATGCTGACGCGCCGCAGCGACGCGGAGGGTTGGGTAAACATCATTGTCATTGTTCTTATAGGGTAGAGTGGTCAATCACCGGCTGGATCGTCTTATTTTTTGGCGATTGTGTCTACCCCGTGTCGCCGCGGGGCTGCAAGGCAGCCCCTTGCAGCTCAAGGCGCCGGGTTCGGCTGCGCCTGGTGTATGGCTTCGATCGCCGCCAGCAGCTCATCACTCAGGCTCAGCTCAAGGCTCGCCAGGTTGCTGTCCAGCTGTTGCAGGCTGGTCGCGCCAATGATGTTGCTGGTCACGAACGGCTGCCGGGTGACGAACGCCAGGGCCATCTGCGCCGGGTCCAGGCCGTGCTCGCGGGCCAGTTGCACGTAACGGCTGCAGGCTGACACGGTCTGCGGGTTGGAGTAGCGGGCAAAGCGGCTGAACAGGGTCAGGCGCGCGTTGTCCGGGCGTGCGCCGTTCTCGTACTTGCCCGAGAGCATGCCGAAGGCCAGCGGCGAATACGCCAGCAGGCCGCACTGCTCACGGATGGCCACTTCAGCCAGGCCCACCTCGAAGCTGCGGTTGAGCAGGTTGTACGGGTTCTGGATCGACACCGCCCGCGGCCAGCCCCGGCTATCGGCCAGTTGCAGGAACTTCATGGTGCCCCACGGCGTTTCGTTGGACAGGCCGATGTGGCGGATCTTGCCCGCACGTACCTGCTCGTCGAGCACCTCAAGGGTTTCTTCCAGCGGGGTGAAGTGGTCCTGGGGCAGGTCCTGGTAGCCCAGCTTGCCGAAGAAGTTGGTGCTGCGTTCCGGCCAGTGCAGCTGGTACAGGTCGATACGGTCGGTCTGCAGGCGCTTCAGGCTCTCCTCCAGCGCCGCGACGATGTGCTGGCGGTTGTGCTTGAGCTGGCCGTCGCGAATGTGGCTGATGCCGTTGCCTGGGCCTGCGACCTTGCTGGCCAGCACCCAGTCGTCGCGATCACCGTTGTCACGGAACCAGTTGCCGATGATGCGCTCGGTGGCCGCGTAGGTTTCCGGGCGCGGCGGTACCGGGTACATCTCGGCGGTGTCGATGAAGTTCACCCCGGCGGCCTTGGCCCGGGCAATCTGTTCGAAGGCTTCGGCCTGAACGTTCTGTTCGCCCCAGGTCATGGTGCCCAGGCACAGGGCGCTGACATTGAGGTCGGTACGGCCGAGCTGGCGGTATTCCATCGGTTAGACACTCCTTGGCAATAGATGCCCATCAAAGCAGGTTGAAATTTTTCTCGCAATCTGGATAATTCAGCCCCTCTCCGCGTGGCGGAAGTGATGCACCATCACGCAGGAAGAACCCCGTCGAACATTGGCGTGCCCGACCCGAGCCCCCAAAAGCGTCTGTGTTCGGCTGCGCGCTTGCCCTTGGCAAGCCGTGCACTATCCAGTAAGATTCGCCGTCTATTTTTCGCTGGGCGGCCTCTGAGGCTTTAGAGAATGAAAACTTTTACTGCTAAACCGGAAACAGTAAAGCGCGAGTGGTT
This sequence comes from Pseudomonas sp. BP01, assembly GCF_022760795.1. NCBI lineage: Bacteria > Pseudomonadati > Pseudomonadota > Gammaproteobacteria > Pseudomonadales > Pseudomonadaceae > Pseudomonas > Pseudomonas sp. BP01. Next base: position 61,919 of record NZ_JAFBKA010000015.1, on the reverse strand, counting down.
CGTAGTCGACGCCGCTGGCCAGACCCTGGGTCGTCTGGCTACCGAAATCGCTAGCCGTCTGCGTGGCAAACACAAACCAGAATACACCCCTCACGTTGACACCGGCGACTACATCGTCGTTATCAACGCCGAGCAGGTTCGTGTGACTGGTGCCAAGTCTTCCGACAAAATGTACTACTCCCACTCCGGCTTCCCGGGCGGTATCAAGGAAATCAACTTCGAGAAGTTGATCGCCAAGGCCCCTGAGCGTGTTATCGAAACCGCGGTCAAAGGCATGCTGCCTAAGAACCCGCTGGGTCGCGACATGTACCGCAAGCTGAAAGTGTACGCGGGTGCTGCTCACCCACACACTGCTCAGCAGCCTCAAGAACTGAAGATCTAACGGGATAGTTCATTATGTCGGCGACTCAAAATTACGGCACTGGCCGTCGCAAGACCGCAACCGCTCGCGTATTCCTGCGTCCGGGTACTGGTAACATTTCCATCAACAACCGTTCTCTGGACGTGTTCTTCGGTCGCGAAACCGCTCGCATGGTTGTTCGCCAGCCACTCGAGCTGACCGAAACCGTTGAGAAGTTCGACATCTACGTCACCGTTTCCGGTGGTGGTGTCAGCGGTCAAGCCGGTGCGATCCGTCACGGTATCACCCGCGCTCTGATGGAATACGACGAAACCCTGCGTGGCGCTCTGCGTCGTGCTGGCTACGTCACCCGCGACGCTCGTGAAGTCGAGCGTAAGAAAGTGGGTCTGCGTAAAGCGCGTAAGCGTCCTCAGTACTCCAAGCGTTAATACCGCTTCGGCAGTCGAAAAAAGCCCGGTTCCTTGGAACCGGGCTTTTTTTTTGGCTTGAACTAACCTGTCAGCATGTCAGTGGCCGCTTGTCGCATAGACGCAGATCAAGCAAAGCGCGGGTTGTGGCCCTTGCTTGGGTAATCACCTTGTCAGTGTGTGGATTTGTTTCTTACCATGGCTGCCAAATTTTAGTGCCATTGACACAACCTAAGTACGAGCCTGGTTCAACAGGCCAAGCAAGCTGATGGGAGAGGACTGAATGAGCAATGACGGCGTCAACGCAGGCCGGCGCCGCTTCCTCGTAGCCGCGACATCCGTGGTCGGGGCAGCGGGAGCAGTGGGGGCTGCGGTACCGTTCGTGGGGTCATGGTTTCCCAGTGCCAAGGCGAAAGCCGCAGGTGCACCGGTGAAGGTCAATATCGCCAAGGTCGAGGCCGGGCAGCAGATGGTGGCCGAATGGCGTGGCCAGCCGGTATTCATCGTGCGGCGAACGGAGGAAATCCTCGGCAACCTGAAAAAAATCACGGGTGACTTGTCTGATCCCGAGTCCAAGGCCTCGGTGCAGCCAACCTACGTCGACCCTGAGGTTCGCTCGATCAAGCCGGAAATTCTCATTCTTGTCGGGCTGTGCACGCACCTGGGCTGCTCACCCACCTTCCGCCCGGAAGTTGCGCCTGCTGACCTTGGTCCGAAATGGGTGGGTGGCTACTTCTGCCCGTGCCACGGCTCCCACTACGACCTCGCCGGCCGTGTCTACAAGTCGCAGCCGGCACCTCTCAACCTGCCTGTGCCACCGCACTCTTACGAGTCGGACGATATCATCGTCATCGGCGTCGATCAGGAGAACGCATGATGAGCAAGTTCATGGACTGGATTGATGCTCGCTTCCCCGCCACGAAGATGTGGGAAGACCACCTGAGCAAGTATTACGCGCCCAAGAACTTCAACTTCCTGTACTTCTTCGGCTCCCTGGCATTGCTGGTGCTGGTCAATCAGATCGTCACCGGTGTGTGGCTGACCATGAGCTTTACGCCCTCGGCGGAAGAGGCGTTCGCTTCGGTCGAGTACATCATGCGTGACGTTGAGTACGGCTGGATCCTGCGCTACCTGCACTCCACCGGTGCGTCGGCGTTCTTCATCGTGGTCTACCTGCACATGTTCCGCGGCCTGCTCTACGGCTCCTACCAGAAGCCTCGCGAGCTGGTCTGGCTGTTCGGCATGCTGATCTACCTTGCGCTGATGGCCGAAGCCTTCATGGGCTACCTGCTGCCGTGGGGTCAGATGTCGTACTGGGGTGCCCAGGTGATCATCTCCCTGTTCGGTGCCATCCCGGTAATCGGTGACGACCTCACCCAGTGGATCCGTGGTGACTACCTGATTTCGGGCATCACCCTGAACCGCTTCTTCGCCCTGCATGTGGTCGCCCTGCCTATCGTGATTCTCGGCCTGGTTGTGCTGCACATTCTTGCGCTGCACGAAGTGGGTTCGAACAACCCCGATGGTGTCGACATCAAGAAGAAAAAGGACGAAAACGGTATTCCGCTGGACGGTATTCCGTTCCACCCGTACTACACCGTCAAGGATATCGTCGGGGTGGTGGTGTTCCTCTTCGTGTTCTGCGCCGTGGTGTTCTTCTTCCCGGAAATGGGCGGTTACTTCCTGGAGAAACCGAACTTCGAGCAGGCCAACGCCTTCAAGACACCTGAGCACATCGCGCCGGTGTGGTACTTCACACCGTTTTACGCAATCTTGCGGGCGGTGCCTGACAAGCTGATGGGCGTGATTGCCATGGGCGCGGCCATTGCCGTGCTGTTCGTACTGCCCTGGCTCGACCGCAGCCCGGTGCGTTCCATGCGTTACAAGGGCTGGATCAGCAAGGTTTTCCTGCTGGTGTTCTGCGTGTCCTTCGTCATCCTCGGCGTGCTGGGCGTTCTGGCGCCGACACCTGGGCGTACCTTGCTGTCGCAGGTGTGCACGGTGTTGTACTTCGCCTACTTCCTGCTGATGCCGTTCTACACAAGGCTCGAGAAGACCAAACCGGTTCCGGAAAGGGTGACTGGCTGATGAAAAAGTTGATTGCAGTATTTTTGCTGGCAGTGATGCCTGCGTTTTCCTTCGCTGCCGAACACGGCCTGGAGCTGGACAAGGCCGATATCGACCTGACCGACAAGGCGGCCATGCAGGATGGTGCGCGCACCTTTGCCAACTATTGCATGGGTTGCCACAGTGCCAAGTTTCAGCGTTACGAGCGGGTAGCCGACGACCTGGGCATCCCCCACGAGCTGATGCTCGAGAAGCTGGTATTCACCGGTGCCAAGATCGGTGACCACATGCAGATCGGCATGAAGCCCAGTGACGCCAAGACCTGGTTCGGTGCTGCGCCGCCAGACCTGACACTGGTCGCCCGTGTGCGGGGTACCGACTGGCTGTACACCTACCTGCGCAGCTTCTACGAGGACCCATCGCGGCCTTACGGGGTGAACAACAAGGTGTTCCCGAACGTCGGCATGCCTAACGTGCTGGTGGGCTTGCAGGGTAACCAGGTAATTGGCTGCAAGCAGGTGCAGACGGTAACCGATGGCAAGAAGCAATTCGACCCGTTGACCGGCAGCCCGATCACCCACGAAGCCTGTGACCAGCTGACCATCACGCCGAAATCCGGTACCCTGACCACCGAGCAGTTCGACGAGAAGGTCAAGAACCTGGTGACCTTCCTGGCCTATTCGGCCAACCCGGTCAAACTGGAAAGCCAGCGCATTGGTACCTACGTGTTGCTGTACCTGGCTTTCTTCTTCGTATTCGCCTATTTGCTCAAGCGTGAATACTGGAAGGACGTGCACTGATCACGCAGTAGTTTCTGGTTGTTGAACGCGCCTGGGGCGCCCTGGCAGTTTTGCCAGGGGGCCCCAGGCGCGTTTTCATTTACAGTTGCACAAGCATCCCGTGCGAGGAGCCGCTACATGGGCGCAACCAACAGGTTAGCCTGCTATTCCGATCCCGCTGATCACTATTCTCATCGGGTACGCCTTGTGCTGGCCGAGAAGGGTGTCAGCGTGCAGGTCATCGATGTCGACCCCAGTCGCCTGCCGGCCAAGCTGGCCGAGGTAAACCCTTACGGCAGTGTGCCGACCCTGGTCGACCGTGACCTGGCGTTGTATGAGTCGACCGTGGTGATGGAATACCTCGAGGAGCGTTACCCGCACCCGCCGCTGATGCCGGTGTACCCGGTTGCACGGGGTAACAGCCGTTTGCTGATGCACCGCATCCAGCGCGACTGGTGTGCCCTGGCCGACACCGTGCTGGACTCGCGCAGCACCGAGGCCGCCCGTGTCGAGGCGCGCAAGGCCCTGCGCGAAAGCCTCACCGGTGTCTCGCCATTGTTCGGTGAGTACGCCTGTTTCATGAGTGAGGATCAAAGCCTGGTCGATTGTTGTCTATTGCCCATACTCTGGCGCTTGCCAGTGTTGGGTATCGAATTGCCGCGGCAAGCCAAGCCGCTGCTGGATTACATGGAGCGGCAGTTCGCTCGGGAGCCTTTCCTGGCGAGCCTGTCCTCCGTAGAACGTGAAATGCGCAAGCTTTAAGGAGCTGTTGATGAACTCCAGTCGCCCCTATCTGGTTCGAGCACTGTATGAGTGGATCGTCGACAACGATTGCACGCCCCATATGCTGGTCAATGCCGAATACCCGAAAGTCCAGGTGCCGGATGGTTTCGCCAGTGATGGCCAGATCGTCTTGAATATCTCGCCAAGTGCCGTGCGCAGCCTGCACATGGATAACGACGCGGTCAGCTTCGAGGGCCGCTTCAGTGGCGTGGCCCATTCGCTGTTCGTGCCGGTTGGCGCCATCCTGGGCATCTATGCCCGTGAAAATGGCCAAGGCATGGTCTTCGAGCTGGAGTCGCCGATGGATGGCGACGAGCTGGAAGAGGATGATGTGCAGCCGGACGATGATGGCCCGCCAGAAGGGGGGGGCCAGCCGCCGCGCCCAACTGGCCGACCAAGCCTGAAAGTGGTCAAGTAACGAAAAAGGCGATCCAACCGGATCGCCTTTTTCTTTGCCGCCAAGCGCGTGTTACAGGTCGCTGATGGTGCGCACCTGGTCCTTGTTGATGCGGGTGCGCTTGCCGTCGAGTTGCTGGAACTCGTAGAAGCCGGCATTACGGTCAAACTTGGGCGCGTCGACAGCCTGGATTTCACGGCCATCGTTGAGGGTGATCAGGCTTGGGGTGGAGCAGCCGGCCAGGGTGGCGAAGGTGCCGAGCAGCAGGGCAGGCAGCAGAAGCTTAGACATGCGGTGTTTCCTGGGTTTCTGAAAGGTGGGGCATTGTTGTTGCTTGTACTGGCCCTTTCGCGGCGGTTCGACGCTTCGATAAACGCGCTCCCACAGGAATGCACAAGGCTTGAAAGCTGTGGGATCCCTGTGGGAGCGGGTTCACCCGCGAAGAAGCCGGTGCAGGCAGCAAAGAATCAGTCGATGTACTCGAACAGCTTGACGATCTTCTGCACGCCCGACACGCCCTGTACCACGGCAGTGGCCGAATTGGCCTCCTGCTGGGTTACCAGGCCGAGCAGGTAGACGATGCCGTTTTCGGTAATCACCTTGATGCGCGAGCTTGGCACGGCACTGTCACCCAGCATCTGGGTCTTGATCTTGGTGGTCAGCCAGGCGTCGTTGTTGCGTGCCAGGATGGAGGAGGGCTGCATCACCTGCAGTTCGTTGTGCACTTTCTTGACGCGCTGTACCTGGCTAGCGGTCTGCTCGGCAAGGCTCTTGAGGTCGGCGCGTGGGGTCTGGCCGGCCAGCAGGACGATGCCGTTGTAGCTGCTGACTACAATGTGCGAGCCCTTGTCCAGGTCAGGGCTGGCCTTGGAAATGTTCACCGAGGCCTTGGTTTCGATCAGCGAATCGTCGATCTTGCTGCCAATGGTGCGCGTACCGCGATCGTCTTCGATCGGCGAATTGCGGGTAGAGGTGAGTACCGAGCTGCAACCGGTGACGCTCAGGCACAGGGTCAGGGCCATCAGGCCGAGGCGCATAGGGGTCATTCTTCACTCCCGAACAGTTGGCTGTCGATCAGATCGCACAGGCAGTGGATCGCCAGCAGGTGGACTTCCTGGATGCGTGCGGTAACCGTCGAAGGGACGCGGATTTCCACGTCTTCGGGCAGCAGCAGCGAAGCCATGCCGCCGCCGTCGCGGCCAGTCAATGCTACGACAATCATTTCGCGGTCATGTGCGGCCTGGATCGCCTGGATCACGTTGGCCGAATTGCCGCTGGTGGAGATCGCCAGCAGGACGTCGCCGGGCTGGCCCAGGGCGCGAATCTGCTTGGAAAAGACTTCGTTGTAGCTGTAGTCGTTGGCGATCGAGGTCAGGGTCGAGCTGTCGGTGGTCAGCGCGATGGCTGGCAGGCTCGGGCGCTCGCGCTCGAAACGGTTGAGCAGTTCCGACGAAAAGTGCTGGGCATCACCGGCCGAGCCGCCATTGCCACAGGCGAGCATCTTGCCCTCGTTGAGCAGCGCATTGACCATGACCAGGCTGGCCTGCTCGATGTGCGGTGCCAGGATGTCCATTGCCTGTTGCTTGGTATCGATGCTGGCCTGGAACAGCCGGCGAATTCGGGATTGCATGTCCATCTGGTGACCTTAAGTGGGGCGGTGGCCTTTGCTGCGCGCATCAACGACCAGCCCGCGAAACATAGAGCAAAAAAAACGAAGTGGGTTCAGCATTCGAAGGCGTTTTTCAGCCATTGAAGCGGCCTGCCTGCATGGTGGCTGCCCTGCAGGGCGACTACGTCGAAGCGGCAGGGGTAGTTGCCCCAGTGGGGCGCCTTCTGCAGGTACCGGCTGGCGGCGAGCACCAGCCGTTTCTGCTTGCGCCCGTCGATGCTTTCGAGGGCGCCACCGAAGCACGCGTGCAACCGGTAGCGGACTTCGACGAATACTACTGTATCGGCGTCAAGCATGACCAGATCAAGCTCACCGCCTTTGCATCGCCAATTGCGCGCCAGTAGCTGCAGGCCCTGCCCTTGAAGGTACTCAAGGGCCTGGGTTTCTGCTGCTTGCCCGGCGCTGGTGGGCGACGCTGTCGGCATCAGCGCACGGTGTCAGGCAGGCGCTTGACCTGGCCGCCGGTAAACTCGGCCCATGGCAGCTGGCGTTCGATACGCTGGTTGGCGTTGATGCTCAGGCTGCCCGAAAGGCCCTGGACGCGGTTGTCCGGCAGCGCTTTCAGCTGGCCCAGGCGTGGTGCCAGGCTGTAGGCATCGACGCCCATGGCGTACAGGCGGCCAAGGCTGCCAGCGGCTTGCGGCCACTGCTGTACCACCTGCTGGCGCAGGCTGTTGCTGGTGTCGAGCAGCCACGGGGTTTCGCAGAAGCGGATGCCGTTCATGTCGTTGTACTGGTTGACGTCGCCGCTGGCGCTGTACAGGTTCGAGGTGGCATAGACCGGTACGTCACCGGCGTACTGGAAGTTCAGGGTCGGCTTGATCTGCTGGGCCTGTTGCGGGGTCGAGGCCAGGAAGATGAAATCGATATCCTGGCGACGCGACGGTTGTGCGGCGATGCTACCGCCTACCGTGCTTTGCAGGCTCTTGGCGCGGCCTTCGCTTTGGCGCAGCTGGAACAGGTCGGCGATTTGCTGGGCCAGGGCAACCGGCTGGGCGATGCGCTCGGCGGCGAGCAGGGTGCCGCCATTGCCTTCCCAGTCCTGGCGGAAGGCGGCCAACACGCGGTCACCCCATTCGCCACTCGGCACCAGGGCCACGGCGCGGACCATGCCATCGGCGCGGGCGCGGCGGGAGACTTCGCGCGCTTCGTCTTCGGCAGCCAGGCCGAACTGGAACAGTTGCGGCGGGGCCTTCTGACCGGCGTCGGCGTAGTTCAGGGCCAGCGTGGTGATTGGCAGTTGTGGTTTGGCGGCCAGTTGTTTGACCAGCGGCTTTTCAAGCGGGCCGATGACCAGTTGCACGCCGGCGGCCTGGGCCTGGCGATAGAAATCGTCGAGCGAGCCGATGCGCGAGCTGTCGAACACTTGCACCGCAGGCGCTGGCTGGCCAGCTTGCTGGGCCTGGAAGTGCGCGGCCATGAAACCGTCACGCAGGGCGCGAGCAACACCGGCCAGCGGGCCTTCCTGAGGCAGCAGCAGAGCGATCTTGGTCAGCGGCTGGCTGGCCAGCTCCTTGAGCTTGGTCAGTGCCTGCGGCAGTTGCTGGGCGGCAGGGTGGTCCGGGTGCTGTTTGACCCAGGTGTCGATGGCCGCTTGCTGCTGTTCCAGGGTGCCGGCGCTTTTCACGGCGAAGGCCAGGCTGGTCCAGCCGGCCAGGGTCTGGTCGTTGGCTGGCTGCTGCAGTTGTTCGGCCGGCAACGAGGCGACCAGGGCCCAGATGGCGTCACTGTTGGCGCTGGCAGCCTGGCCGCTGAGCAGCGGGGCCAGCAGCACGCGCTGTTGCGCGGCAGCCAGGGCCTGGCCGTCGGCTTCAAGGGCGGCGGCGTGCACGTTGTAGGTGCGCGCTTGCTGCTCTGCCGGCAGCTCGGCTACGCGTTGCAGGCTCGGGTGGGCCAGGGCGGTCAGTGCTGCCTTGGGCTGGTTGCGGCTCATGGCCAGCTCGGCCGCGAGGGTGCTGGCGAACACTTGCTGGGCCGGCTTGAGCGTGTCCAGCGGGACTTGCTCAAGAATGCGTGCGGCGCGTGGGAAGTCCTTCTGCTTGTAGGCCAGGTCGGCCGCGCTCAGGCGCAGCAGGGCGGCATCTTCCGCTGACTTGCTGGAAGCGGCTTTTTCGAGCAGTTGCTCGATGCTGGCGTCCGGGGTGCGTGGCAGTTCGCCCAGGCTGGATGAGGGCGAGCTGGCGCAAGCTGCCAGCAGGGCAGCGAGGCAGAGGGCTGTGAGCAGCCGCAGGCAAGCGATCATGTAAAGGTCCTGTTACTCGATCAAGTTGGCCGGCAATTGTACCCAAGCACTGGCCGGGGCGCGATGTTGCTGTGCTGATCCTTCACTATAGGTGGCTTGCCGGTGATCGCTGGCGAAGTTCTTTGCGCCCTGTTGCAGGCGCTCGGGCTACAATGGCGCCTTTGATCCGAATGACAGGTGTGCGCAGTGACTGATGTGGCAGGGGCTTCGAAATCCACGGTGGGGACGCTGTATGTGGTGGCAACCCCCATCGGCAACCTCGACGACATGAGCGCCCGGGCGCTGAAGGTGCTGGCGGATGTGGCGCTGATCGCCGCCGAAGACACCCGTCATTCGATCCGCCTGCTGCAACACTTTGGCATCGACACACCGCTGGCGGCCTGTCATGAACACAACGAGCGTGACGAGGGCGGGCGTTTTCTCACCAAGCTGCTGGCTGGCGAGAACGTGGCGCTGGTATCCGATGCCGGCACGCCGCTGATTTCCGACCCGGGCTACCACCTGGTGCGCCAGGCGCGGGCTGCGGGGGTGAGTGTGGTGCCGGTGCCGGGCGCCTGCGCCTTGATCGCTGCACTGTCGGCGGCCGGCTTGCCGTCGGACCGCTTCATCTTCGAAGGCTTCCTGCCGGCCAAGCAGGCAGGGCGCCGGGCGCGCCTCGAGCAGGTGAAGGAAGAGCCGCGTACGCTGATCTTCTATGAAGCCCCGCACCGCATCCTCGAATGCCTTGAAGACATGGAGCTGGTATTTGGTGGCGAGCGCCCGGCACTGCTGGCACGTGAACTGACCAAGACCTTCGAGACCCTCAAGGGCCTGCCGCTGGCCGAGCTGCGGGCGTTCGTTGCCGGCGACAGCAACCAGCAGCGCGGTGAATGCGTGGTACTGGTGGGCGGCTGGAGCGCACCGGAAGGCGAGCAGGGCATCAGTGCCGAGGCCCAGCGCGTGCTCGACCTGCTATTGGCCGAGTTGCCACTGAAGCGGGCGGCGGCGCTGGCGGCGGAAATTACCGGGGTGCGCAAGAACCTTTTGTATCAACTTGCCCTGGAAAAGCAGAAAGCCGAATAGTGGCAGTTTGATATAAATGCCGGTATTGCTTGTTCTTGTGCGCGCGTGCCGGTAACCTTGGCGGCGGAGAGTCGATCGGACAGTCGCTGCCTGTTTTTGTTCCGCAACTTTTTGTTGTGTGAGCAGCAGGGGGAGGAAAGTCCGGGCTCCATAGGGCAGAGTGCCAGGTAACGCCTGGGAGGCGCGAGCCTACGGAAAGTGCCACAGAAAATAACCGCCTAAGCACTTCGGTGCCGGTAAGGGTGAAAAGGTGCGGTAAGAGCGCACCGCACGGCTGGCAACAGTTCGTGGCTAGGTAAACCCCACTCGGAGCAAGACCAAATAGGGTTCCATCAGGCGTGGCCCGCGTCGGAACCGGGTAGGTTGCTAGAGGCGTCCAGTGATGGCCGTCGTAGAGGAATGACTGTCCTCGACAAAACCCGGCTTACAGATCGACTCTCCACCTTTTCCTCCCCTGCTTGATTCGATAGCAGATCCTCTCTGGTAATACCGAAAAAATCTTACTCTTCATAAATCACTTTAACTTCGAACTCCATTTGCTTGCGTGGGTTTGATTTTTCTCGTGTTTTCTTCCCCTCGGTAATGCTTCCACATTCCCTTATCGCGCTAAATCTCGGTCCTGTAAGGCTTTTCCTTATGAACGTGCCTTGACGGTGCTGCGGGCGGATTCCTATAGTGTGCGCAAGTGGGAGAAAGTGGGATGAAGTGGGTTTTCTGGCACAAAAAAGCTAATATTGTGGGGAATCGCAGCCGTGTTCCGCGGAGCCAACGCCGTCAGCCTCGATGCCAAGGGACGTCTCGCCATGCCGAGCCGGTACCGTGACGAGCTGGATTCGCGTTGCAATGGCCAGCTGATCGTGACCATTGACGCCGTTGACCCCTGCTTGTGCGTATACCCCCTCGATGAGTGGGAACAGATAGAAGCCAAGTTGCGTGCCTTGCCATCGTTGCGTGAGGAAAACCGCCGTCTGCAGCGTTTGCTGATCGGTAATGCGGTTGACCTGGAGCTCGATGGCAGTGGGCGTTTCCTGGTGCCGCCCCGTCTGCGTGAGTACGCCAAGCTCGACAAGAAGGCGATGCTGGTGGGGCAACTGAACAAATTCCAGCTGTGGGATGAAGATGCCTGGAACACGGTTTCGGCAGCCGACCTCGCAGCTATTCAACAACCGGGCGCCATGCCCGACGAATTGCGTGACCTGATCCTGTGACCATAGATAGCGGCTTCAACCACATTACCGTCCTGCTCGACGAGGCTGTCGAGGCATTGGCCCTGCGCGCCGACGGTTGCTATCTGGACGGCACCTTCGGCCGTGGCGGACACAGCCGGCTGATTCTCAGCAAGCTCGGGCCGCAAGGGCGGCTGCTGGGCTTCGACAAAGATCCACAGGCGATTGCCACGGGGCAAGCGCTGGCGGCCGAAGACGGCCGCTTTGTCATTGTGCAGCGCAGCTTTGCCGAGCTGGGTGCAGAAGTGGCCGAGCGCGGCCTGCACGGCAAGGTCAGTGGTGTACTGCTGGACCTGGGCGTGTCCTCGCCGCAACTGGATGACCCCGAGCGTGGTTTCAGCTTCCTCAATGATGGCCCGCTGGACATGCGCATGAACCCGGACCAGGGCATCAGTGCGGCCGAGTTCATCGCCACGGCGCCTGTCGAAGAAATTGCCCGCGTCTTCAAGGAGTACGGTGAAGAGCGCTTCTCTGGCCGTATGGCGCGTGCCGTGGTCGAGCGCCGTGAGAAGGAGCCGTTCACCCGCACTGCCGATCTGGCAGAAGTGCTGAAGGTTGCCAACCCTGCCTGGGAAAAAGGCAAGAACCCGGCTACCCGTGCCTTCCAGGGGCTGCGTATCCATGTCAACAACGAACTGGGTGACCTGGAGGCTGGCCTGGAGGCCGCACTCGATGCGCTCGAGGTCGGTGGTCGCCTGGCAGTGATCAGTTTCCACTCGCTCGAGGACCGTATCGTCAAGCTGTTCATGCGCAAGCTGGTCAAGGGCGAGGCCGACAATCTGCCCCGCAACCTGCCGGTACAGCACAAGGTCTTCGAGCCGAAAATCAAGCTCATCGGCAAGGCCCAATTCGCCTCCGAAGCCGAGCTCAAGGCCAACCCACGGTCGCGTAGCGCCGTGATGCGTGTGGCGGAGAAGCTGCGGTGAGCAGGCTATTTGCCAAGCCTTTGCCAGGCGGAAGCTTCCTGATGCTTCTGCTGTTTGTCGGCGTGCTGGTTTCGGCCGTCGCCGTGTCCTACAGCGCGCACTGGAACCGCCAGTTGCTCAACACCCTTTACGGCGAGTTGAACGAGCGTGACAAGGCCCAGGCCGAGTGGGGCCGGCTGATTCTCGAGCAGAGCACCTGGACCGCCGCCAGTCGTATCGAAAACCTGGCTTCCGAGCAGTTGAAGATGCGCGTGCCTTCGGCTGACGAAGTGCGGATGGTGGCGCCATGATGAAGCTCGAAGGCGCACTCTACCCGTGGCGCTTCCGCGTGGTGATCGGCTTGCTGGCAATCATGGTGGGTGCCATCTGCTGGCGTATCATCGACCTGCAGGTGGTTGACCGTGACTTCCTCAAGGGGCAGGGCGATGCGCGCAGCCTGCGTCATATTCCAATCCCGGCGCACCGCGGCCTGATTACCGACCGCAACGGTGAGCCATTGGCCGTGAGTACCCCGGTCACTACCCTGTGGGCCAACCCCAAGGAAATGCAGGCGTCCAAAGACCGCTGGCCACAGCTGGCTGCAGCGCTTGGGCAAAACCCGCAGCAACTGGTCGAACGCCTGACCGCGCAGGCCAGCAAGGAGTTCATCTACCTGGTCCGCGGCCTGACCCCGGAACAGGGCCAGCACGTACTAGACCTGAAAGTGCCAGGTGTGTACGGCCTGGAAGAATTCCGCCGCTTCTATCCGGCCGGTGATGTCACCGCGCACATGGTCGGCTTCACCGACCTCGACGACCACGGTCGCGAAGGGGTGGAGCTGGCCTATGACGAATGGCTGGCCGGCGTGCCCGGCAAGCGCCAGGTGATCAAGGACCGGCGCGGCCGGCTGATCAAGGACATCCAGGTAACCAAGAACGCCAAGGCCGGCAAGACCTTGGCGTTGTCGATAGACCTGCGACTGCAGTACCTGGCTACCCGCGAACTGCGCAACGCCATTGCCGAGCAGGACGCCAAGGCCGGCAGCCTGGTGATCATGGACGTCAAGACCGGTGAAGTTCTGGCCATGGTCAACCAGCCAACCTACAACCCGAACAACCGCCGCAGCATGTTCCCGGCAGCGATGCGCAACCGGGCGATCATCGACGTGTTTGAACCGGGTTCCACGGTCAAGCCGATTTCCATGAGTGCAGCATTGCAGAGCGGCCGCTGGAAGCCGACCGACAAGGTCGAGGTGTACCCGGGCAGCCTGCAGATCGGCCGCTACACCATCAAGGACGTGTCGCGCAGCGAGGGCCCGATCCTCGACCTGACCGGCATCCTGATCAACTCCAGTAACGTCGGCATGAGCAAGATCGCCTTCGACATCGGCGGCGAGGCCATCTACCGCGTCATGTCCCAGGTTGGCTTGGGCCAGTACACCGGCCTTGGCTTCCCGGGCGAGCGTGTCGGCAACCTGCCCAACCACCGCGAGTGGCGCAAGGCCGAAACCGCGACCCTTTCTTATGGCTATGGCTTGTCGGTGACCGCCCTGCAGCTGGTGCATGCCTACGCCGCGCTGGCCAACGACGGCAAGATGGTGCCGCTGTCGATCATCAAGGTCGACAAGGCGCCGGAAGCCGTGCAGGCCATTCCGAAAGAAACCGCCGAAACCGTCCAGGGCATGCTGCAGCAGGTCATTGAAGCGCCGCGCGGCGTGTTCCGTGCCCAGGTGCCGTTCTATCACGTGGCCGGCAAGTCCGGTACCGCGCGTAAAGCCACCGTGGGGTCCAAGGGTTACACCGAAAACGCCTACCGCTCGCTGTTCGCCGGCTTCGGGCCAATGAGCGACCCGCGCTACGCCATCGTCGTGGTCATCGACGAGCCGGGCAAGGGTGGTTACTTCGGTGGCCTGGTTTCGGCACCGGTATTCAGCAAGGTCATGTCCGGCACCCTGCGTTTGATGAACGTGCCGCCAGACAACCTGCCGCCACCGGCACCCGCCGCACAGTCGCAAGTCAATGCAGCAGCCGCCAAGGGAGGGCGTGGATGATGACAATGCCATTAAGCAAACTTTTCGCTCACGCCAGCCGCGACCCGCTGATCCGTGAACTGACCCTGGACAGCCGCAGTGTGCGCCCGGGCGATCTGTTCCTGGCCGTGCCGGGCGCCAAGGTCGATGGCCGCGAGCATATCGCCGATGCCTTGGCCCGTGGCGCTGCCGCCGTGGCCTATGAAGAGCAGGGCGCCAACGTGCTGCCGCTGACCGATGTGCCGCTGATTCCGGTCAAGGGCCTGATCGCGCAGCTGTCGGACATCGCCGGGCGCTTCTATGGCGAGCCCAGCCGCCAGCTGAACCTGGTGGGCGTGACCGGTACCAACGGCAAGACCAGCGTTACCCAGTTGGTAGCCCAGGCGCTTGATGTGCTCGGCCAGCGCTGCGGCCTTATTGGCACTTTGGGTACCGGCTTTTACGGTGACCTGCAAAGTGGTCGGTTGACCACGCCAGACCCGATTGCCGTGCAGTCGACCCTTTACGACCTGAAAAAGCAGGGCGCCAAGGCCGTGGCCATGGAGGTTTCCTCCCACGCCCTGGAGCAGGGGCGTGTCGCCGCATTGGCGTTCGACATCGCGGTCATGACCAACCTGTCCCGTGATCACCTGGACTACCACGGCAGCATGCAGGCCTATGAGGCGGCCAAGGCCAAGCTGTTCGCCTGGCCGAACCTGCGTTGCCAGGTGGTCAACCTGGATGACGACTTTGGTCGTCGCCTGGCCGAAGACTTTGCTCGCCGCCCGAGTGTCGACCTTGTCGAGACCCGGCTGCTCAGCTACAGCCTGGAAAACCCCGATGCATCGCTGTTCTGCCGCGAAGCCGTGTTCAGTGACGATGGCGTGCGCGCCACGCTGGTCACCGCCCAGGGTGAGCGCACCCTGCGCAGCCAGCTGCTGGGCCGCTTCAACCTGAGCAACATGCTGGCTGCCGTGGCAACCCTGCTGGCGCTGGATTACGCGCTGGACGAAATCCTGGAGGTCACCCCGCGTCTGCAAGGGCCGGTAGGCCGCATGCAGCGCCTGGGTGGCGGCCAAAAGCCGCTGGTGGTGGTCGACTACGCACACACCCCCGACGCCCTGGAAAAAGTGCTTGAAGCCCTGCGCCCGCATGCTCACGGCAAACTGCTGTGCCTGTTCGGCTGCGGCGGCGACCGTGACCGCGGCAAGCGCCCATTGATGGCCGAAGTGGCCGAGCGCCTGGCTGACCGCGTGTTGGTCACCGACGACAACCCGCGCACGGAAGACCCGCTGCGCATCTTCAACGACATCCGCCCCGGTTTCACCAGGCTTGGCGAGGTCGAGTTCGTCGCCGGCCGTGGCGAAGCCATTGCGCACCTGATCGCCTCAGCCGCTGCCAACGACGTGATCGTGCTGGCCGGCAAGGGGCATGAGGATTACCAGGAGATCAATGGCGAGCGCCATGACTTCTCCGACCTGATCGAAGCCGAGAAGGCCCTTGCAGCCTGGGAGGCTCCACATGCTTAAGCCGATGACTCTCAGCCAGCTGACCACAGCACTGAGCGGTGAACAAGTCGGTGCCGATGCCACATTCACCGGTGTCAGCATCGACAGCCGCAGTGTCAGCACCGGGCAACTGTTCGTCGCCTTGGCCGGCCCGCGTTTCGATGGCCATGACTACCTGGCTGATGTGAAAGCCAAAGGTGCAGTAGCCGCCCTGGTCGAGCGTGAAGTGGCCGGTGTCGACCTGCCGCAGCTGCTGGTCAAGGATTGCCGGATAGCACTGGGTCAACTCGGCGCCCTGAACCGCGCCGCTTTCGACAAGCCCGTTGTGGCCATTACCGGTTCCAGTGGCAAGACCACGGTCAAGGAGATGCTTGCCAGCATCCTGCGCACCCGGGGCCTGGTGCATGCCACTCGTGGCAACCTGAACAACGACCTCGGCGCGCCGCTGACCCTGCTGGAAATCGCCCCGGAGCACAGCGCCGCAGTGATCGAGCTGGGCGCTTCACGTATTGGCGAGATCCGCTACACCGTAGGCCTGACCCAACCTCAGGTGGTCATCATCAATAACGCGGGTACCGCCCACGTTGGCGAATTCGGTGGCCCCGAAAAAATCGTTGAAGCCAAGGGCGAGATTCTCGAAGGCCTGGGCGAGGGCGGTGTCGCCATTCTCAACCTGGCCGACAAGGCGTTCGATATCTGGCGCAAGCGTGCCGGCAACCACCGTATCTTCACCTTTGCACTGGATAACCCGCAGGCTGATTTCCATGCCAGCGACATCGGTCGCGACGCACGGGGCTGCCCGTCGTTCACCCTGCACGGGCCTGATGGCAGCGTGCCGGTTCAGCTGAACCTTCTGGGTACCCATAACGTCAGCAACGCCCTGGCTGCCGCCGCCGCTGCCCATGCCGTTGGTCTGAGCCTGAGCGGCATTGCTGCCGGCCTGGCTGCGGTGCAGCCGGTCAAGGGCCGCACCGTGGCCCAGGTCGCGCCAAGTGGTGTGCGGGTGATCGACGATAGTTACAACGCAAATCCCACCTCCATGTGCGCGGCCATTGATATACTCGCCGGCTTTTCCGGACGCACCGTCCTGGTGCTTGGGGATATCGGCGAATTGGGGCAATGGGCGCAAGAAGGCCACCGTCAGGTGGGTGACTACGCGCGTGGCAAGGTCGACGCCCTGTACGCAGTAGGTTCCAACATGACGTATGCGGTCAGGGCGTTCGGCGCCGATGGCCGTCATTTCGCTACTCAAGCTGAGCTGATCGACGCGGTTAGCGCCGAAAATGCCAGCGACACCACTATCTTGATCAAGGGCTCGCGCAGCGCTGCGATGGAAAACGTCGTGGCGGCTTTGTGCGGTGCCAGCGGGGAGAAACATTAATGCTGCTGCTGTTGGCCGAGTATCTGCAACAGTTCCACAAGGGCTTCGCGGTCTTCCAGTACCTGTCCCTGCGCGGGATTCTTGGTGTACTGACCGCGTTGTCGCTGGCGCTGTGGCTGGGGCCGTGGATGATCCGTACCCTGCAAATTCGCCAGATCGGCCAGGCCGTGCGTAACGACGGCCCGCAATCGCACCTGTCCAAGTCGGGCACCCCGACCATGGGTGGCGCACTGATCCTTTCGGCCATCGCCATCAGCACCCTGCTATGGGCTGATCTGTCCAACCGCTACGTGTGGGTGGTGCTGATCGTTACCCTGGCATTCGGCGCGATCGGCTGGGTTGACGACTACCGCAAGGTGATCGAAAAGAACTCACGTGGCCTGCCAAGCCGCTGGAAGTACTTCTGGCAGTCGGTGTTTGGCCTGGCTGCGGCCGTGTTCCTGTACAAGACCGCGCCGACCAGCGTCGAGACCACGCTGATCCTGCCGTTCATCAAGGATGTCACCATTCCGCTGGGCATTGGCTTCATCGTGCTGACCTACTTCGTCATTGTCGGCTCCAGCAACGCGGTCAACCTTACCGATGGCCTCGACGGCCTGGCAATCATGCCGACGGTGATGGTCGGCGGCGCCCTGGGCATCTTCTGCTACCTGTCGGGTAACGTGAAGTTCGCCGAATACCTGCTGATCCCCTACGTGCCGGGCTCGGGCGAGCTGATCGTGTTCTGCGGCGCGCTGATCGGCGCCGGCCTGGGCTTCCTGTGGTTCAACACCTACCCGGCACAAGTCTTCATGGGTGACGTCGGCGCGCTGGCACTGGGCGCCGCGCTGGGCACCATCGCCGTGATCGTCCGCCAGGAAATCGTGCTGTTCATCATGGGCGGCATCTTCGTGGTGGAAACCCTGTCGGTGGTGATCCAGGTCGCCTCCTTCAAGCTGACCGGCAAACGCGTGTTCCGCATGGCGCCGATCCACCACCACTTTGAACTCAAGGGCTGGCCAGAGCCGCGGGTGATCGTCCGCTTCTGGATCATCACCGTGATTCTGGTGCTGATTGGCCTTGCATCCCTGAAACTGAGGTAGATGAGTGTGTCTTTGATCGCTTCCGACCAATTCCGCATCGTTGTCGGCCTCGGCAAGAGCGGCATGTCCCTGGTTCGCTTCCTGGCGAGCCGGGGCATTGCCTTTGCGGTCGCCGACACCCGCGAGCAACCGCCGGAACTGGACACCCTGCGCCGTGATTACCCGCAGGTGGAAGTGCGCTGTGGTGAACTGGACGTGGACTTCCTGTGCCGCGCCAACGAGCTGTACGTGAGCCCCGGCCTGGCCTTGGCCACCCCGGCCCTGCAGCAGGCAGCCGCGCGTGGCGTGAAGCTGTCCGGTGATATCGAGCTGTTCGCCCACCACGCGAAGGCACCGATTGTTGCCATCAGCGGTTCCAACGCCAAGAGCACCGTCACCACGCTGGTCGGCGAAATGGCCGTCAAGGCAGGCAAGCGCGTGGCCGTGGGCGGCAACCTCGGTACCCCGGCGCTGGACTTGCTGGCTGATGATGTCGAGCTTTACGTGCTTGAGCTGTCCAGTTTCCAACTGGAAACCACCGACCAGCTGAACGCCGAAGTGGCCACCGTGCTTAACATCAGCGAAGACCACATGGACCGCTACAGCGGCCTGCCGGCCTATCACCTGGCCAAACACCGGATTTTCCGCGGTGCCCGCCAGGTGGTGGTCAACCGCCAGGACGCCCTGAGCCGGCCACTGCCGGTGGAAGGCCGTCCATGCTGGACTTTCGGCCTCAACCAACCCGACTTCAAGGCCTTTGGCCTGCGTGAAGTGGACGGTGAAAAGCACCTGGCGTTCGAGTTCCAGGCGCTGATGCCGGCGCGCGAGCTGAAGGTTCGCGGTGCCCACAACCAGAGCAACGCCCTGGCGGCGCTGGCCCTGGGGCATGCCGCCGGGCTGCCGTTCGCGCCCATGCTCGAAGCCCTGCGCGAGTTCGGTGGCCTGGCTCACCGTTGCCAGTGGGTACGCGAGCGTAATGGCGTGAACTGGTATGACGATTCCAAGGCCACCAATGTCGGTGCCGCCCTGGCTGCCATCGAAGGCCTGGGTGCCGATATCGAAGGCAAGCTGGTGCTGATCGCCGGTGGCGACGGCAAAGGTGCCGAATTCACTGCGCTGCGCGAGCCAGTCAAGCGGTTCTGCCGCGCCGTGGTATTGCTTGGCCGTGATGCCGAGCGCCTGGCCGAAGCGTTGGGTGATGACGTGCCGCTGGTACGGGTCAAGACACTCGACGACGCCGTGCAGCAGTGTGCCGAACTGGCCCAGGCCGGCGATGCGGTGCTGCTGTCGCCGGCGTGCGCCAGCCTCGACATGTTCAAGAACTTTGAAGAGCGCGGGCGCCTGTTTGCCCAGGCAGCGGGAGGTCTTGCATGATCTTCGGCATCTTCAAGCCCTACCCGTCGCCGCTGATCAGCGGTCGTGGCATCGACCTGGACTTCCCGATGCTCGCCGGCTGCCTGGCCTTGCTTGGCCTGGGCCTGGTGATGATCACCTCGGCGTCCTCGGAAGTGGCCGCGGTGCAGTCGGGCAACCCGCTTTACCACATGTTCCGCCACCTGGTTTACGTGTTCCTTGGCCTGGTTGCCTGCGGCGCGACCATGCTGGTGCCGATCGCCACCTGGCAGCGCATGGGCTTCATGATGCTGCTGGGCGCCTTCGGCCTGCTGGTGCTGGTGCTGGTGCCGGGTATCGGCCGCGAAGTGAACGGCTCCATGCGCTGGATCGGCTTCAGCTTCTTCAACGTCCAGCCTTCGGAAATCGCCAAGGTGTTCGTGGTCGTCTACCTGGCGGGTTACTTGGTGCGCCGGCAGACCGAAGTGCGCGAAACCTGGATGGGCTTCTTCAAGCCGTTCATCGTGCTGCTGCCCATGGCCGCCCTGCTGCTGATGGAGCCGGACTTCGGTGCCACCGTGGTGATGATGGGCGCGGCGGCGGCCATGCTGTTCCTCGGCGGGGTGGGGCTGTTCCGCTTCAGCCTCATGGTGGTGTTGGCGGTACTGGCGGTGTTTGTGCTGGTACAGGCGCAGCCCTACCGGATGGCGCGGCTCATCACCTTTACCGACCCATGGTCCGACCAGTTCGGCTCGGGCTACCAGCTGACCCAGGCACTGATCGCCTTCGGCCGCGGCGAGTGGCTGGGCGTTGGCCTGGGCAACAGCGTGCAGAAGCAGTTCTACCTGCCCGAAGCGCACACTGACTTCGTGTTCTCGGTACTGGCCGAAGAACTGGGCGTGGTTGGCTCGCTGCTGACCATTGCACTGTTCGTGTTCGTGACTGTGCGTGCCCTGTACATCGGCCTATGGGCCGAAAAAGCCAAGCAGTTCTTTGCCGCCTATGTGGCCTTCGGCCTGGCGTTCCTGTGGATCGGCCAGTTCCTGATCAACATCGGGGTGAACGTCGGCCTGCTGCCAACCAAGGGCCTGACCCTGCCGTTCCTTAGCTACGGGGGCAGTTCGCTGGTGATCTGCTGCGCCTGCGTGGGCCTGTTGCTGCGTATCGAGTGGGAGAGCCGCACGCATCTGGGTAGCGAGGAACATGAGTTCAGCGAAAGCGATTTTGCCGAGGAGACCAGTCATGGCCGCTGACGGCAAGAACATACTGATCATGGCGGGCGGCACCGGGGGCCACGTATTCCCGGCCCTGGCCTGCGCCCGTGAGTTCCAGGCGCGTGGTTTTACCGTGCACTGGCTGGGCACCCCGCGTGGCATCGAGAACGAGCTGGTGCCCCAGGCTGGCCTGCCACTGCACCTGATCCAGGTCAGCGGCCTGCGCGGCAAAGGCAAGCTGTCGCTGCTCAAGGCGCCGTTCACCCTGGTCAAGGCCGTGCTGCAGGCGCGACGCATCATTCGCCAGCTCAAACCGGTATGCGTACTGGGCTTTGGCGGCTACGTGACCGGCCCTGGCGGTGTGGCTGCGCGGCTGTGCGGCGTGCCGCTGGTGATCCATGAGCAGAACGCCCGTGCCGGTACCGCCAATCGGTTGCTGGTGCCACTGTCTGCGCGGGTCTGCGAAGCTTTCCCGAACACCTTCGAGGCGAGCGACAAGCGTCGTACCACCGGCAACCCGGTACGCCCGGAGCTGTTCATGGATGCACAACGCGCGCCCCTGGCCCAGCGCCGTGCGCGCCTGCTGGTGCTCGGTGGCAGCCTGGGTGCGGAACCATTGAACAAATTGTTGCCTAAGGCCCTGTCCGAAGTCCCTGCCGCGCTGCGGCCAGAGGTGTTCCACCAGGCCGGCAAGCAACACGCGCCAATCACCGCCGAGCGTTATCACGAGGTGGGCGTCGAGGCTCAGGTAGAGCCCTTCATCAAGGACATGGCCCAGGCCTATGGCTGGGCCGATATGGTGGTATGCCGGGCGGGTGCCCTGACTGTCAGCGAGCTGGCGGCAGCGGGCCTGCCTTCGCTGCTGGTGCCTTTGCCCCACGCCATCGACGACCACCAGACCCACAATGCCCAATATCTGGCCCGCGAAGGCGCTGCCTTCCTGATGCCACAAGCGACAACTGGCGCAGCGCAGCTCGCTGAACGCCTGAACGAGGTGCTGATGCAACCCGAGAAACTCAACGTCATGGCAGGCACCGCACGGCGCCTGGCCAAACCTGCTGCAACCAGCACCGTGGTCGATATCTGCCTGGAGGTGGCCCATGGTTGAGAGCCAGAAAGCCATGCCCCAGCCCAAGATGGGCCGTATCCGCCGTATTCACTTCGTCGGTATCGGCGGCGTGGGCATGTGCGGCATTGCCGAAGTGTTGCTGAACCTGGGCTATGAAGTGTCCGGCTCGGACCTGAAAGCCTCGCCGGTGACCGAGCGCCTGGAATCGTTCGGCGCCGAGATCTTCGTCGGCCACCGCGCCGAGAACGCCGCAACCGCTGACGTGCTGGTCGTGTCCAGTGCCATCAACCCGGCCAACCCGGAAGTGGCTACCGCCCTTGAGCGGCGGATTCCGGTGGTGCCGCGTGCCGAGATGCTCGCCGAGCTGATGCGCTACCGTCATGGCGTGGCCGTTGCTGGTACCCACGGCAAGACCACCACCACCAGCCTGCTGGCTTCGGTGTTCGCCGCCGGTGGCCTGGACCCGACCTTCGTCATCGGTGGCCGTCTGACTGCTGCCGGTACCAATGCCCAGCTGGGCACCAGCCGCTACCTGATCGCCGAAGCGGACGAGAGCGACGCCAGCTTCCTGCACCTGCAGCCAATGGTGGCCGTGGTCACCAATATCGACGCCGACCACATGGCGACCTACGAAGGTGACTTCAACAAGCTGAAGAAAACCTTCGTCGAGTTCCTGCACAACCTGCCGTTCTACGGCCTGGCCGTGATGTGCCTGGACGACCCGGTGGTGCGCGAGATCCTGCCGCAGGTGAAACGCCCGACCGTGACCTACGGCTTCAGCGAAGAGGCCGACATCCGCGCCATCAACGTGCGCCAGCAGGGCATGCAGACCCACTTCACCGTGCTGCGCCGTGACTGCGAGCCGCTGGAAGTGTCGGTGAACATGCCCGGTAACCACAACGTGCTCAACGCCCTGGCCACCATTGCCATCGCCACTGACGAAGGCATCACTGACGAGGCCATCGTCCAGGGCCTGTCGGGCTTCCAGGGTGTTGGCCGACGCTTCCAGGTGTACGGCGAACTGCCGGTCGAAGGCGGCAGCGTGATGCTGGTCGACGACTACGGCCACCACCCGACCGAAGTGGCTGCGGTGATCAAGGCCGTGCGCGGTGGCTGGCCTAGCCGCCGCCTGGTGATCGTCTACCAGCCGCACCGCTATAGCCGCACCCGCGACCTGTACGACGATTTCGTCCAGGTGCTGGGCGATGCAAACGTGCTGCTGCTGATGGAAGTCTACCCGGCTGGCGAAGAGCCGATCCCCGGTGCCGACAGCCGTCAGCTGTGCCACAGCATCCGCCAGCGCGGCAAACTGGACCCGATCTACATCGAGCGCGGCGCCGAGCTGGCGCCGCTGGTCAAGCCACTGCTGCGCGCTGGCGACATCCTGATCTGCCAGGGTGCCGGTGATGTCGGTGGCCTGGCCCCGCAGTTGATGAAAAGCCCGCTGTTCGCAGGCGCCAAGCAGGAGAAGTCGAAATGACCAGCGCCTACGAAAAGTTGCACTCGACCCTGGACGTCAAGGCGTTCGGCCGTGTCGCCGTGCTGTACGGTGGCAAGAGCGCCGAGCGTGAAGTGTCGCTGAAGTCCGGCGCTGCGGTGATCGACGCGCTGACCACTGCCGGCGTCGACGTAGTCGCCATCGACGTGGGAGATGACCTGCTCGAGCGCCTGCAAAGCGAGAAGATCGACCGTGCGTTCATCATCCTGCACGGCCGTGGCGGTGAAGATGGCAGCATGCAGGGCTTGCTGGAATGCCTGGGCATCCCCTACACCGGCAGTGGCATCCTTGCCTCGGCGCTGGCCATGGACAAGCTGCGTACCAAGCAGGTATGGCAGAGCCTGGGCATTCCGACCCCGCGCCACGCGGTATTGGCGAGCGAAAACGATTGTTTGTTGGCCAGTACGGAACTGGGCTTCCCGCTTATCGTCAAACCCGCCCATGAAGGCTCTAGCATCGGCATGGCCAAGGTGAACAGCGCCCAGGAACTGGTCGCCGCCTGGCAGGACGCCGCCAAATACGATTCCCAGGTACTGGTGGAGCAGTGGATTCACGGCCCGGAGTTCACCATCGCGGTCTTGCGCGGCCAGGTGCTGCCGCCGATCGCCCTGGGTACGCCGCACGTGTTCTACGACTACGACGCCAAGTACATCGCCAACGATACCCAGTACCGCATCCCGTGCGGCCTGGATAGCGTCAAGGAACAGGAACTGATCGACCTGACCGCACGCGCCTGTGATGCCATCGGCATCGAAGGCTGGGGGCGGCTGGACGTGATGCAGGACGAGCAGGGCCGGTTCTGGCTGCTCGAAGTCAACACCGCACCGGGCATGACTGATCATAGCCTGGTGCCCATGGCGGCCCGCGCGGCCGGCCTGGACTTCCAGCAACTGGTGCTGGCAATCCTGGCTGAAAGCGTGACGACCCGAGGTTAACAACCATGCAAGGCGCGATGATACGTCAGCAGCAACCCGTTACCGGCCGTAGCAAGCCGGTGCCGCGTGGTGCCAGCCGGCTGGTGGCCGACGAGCCCGTATCGGCGCGCCTGCCGCGGCCAAGCCTGGGAGGCCTCAAGCGCCTTCTGTGGCCGGTGCTGCTGGTGGCGGCCGGCTTTGGTGCCTACGAGGGCGCCATTCGCCTGATGCCCTATGCCGACCGGCCGATCACCAAGATCGACGTGCAGGGCGACCTGAGCTACATCAGCCAGCAGTCGGTGCAGCAGCGCATCGCCCCCTACGTGGCGGCGAGTTTCTTCAGCGTCGACCTGCCGGCGATGCGCGCGGAGCTCGAGCAGATGCCATGGATTGCCCACGCCGAAGTGCGCCGGGTGTGGCCTGACGAGGTGGTGATCCGCCTGGAAGAACAGCTGCCGGTGGCACGCTGGGGTGACGCAGCCCTGCTCAACAACCAGGGCCAGGCCTTCACGCCGCGCGAACTGGCTAACTATGAGCACCTGCCGCAGCTGGCGGGGCCGCAGCGTGCTCAGCAACAAGTCATGCAGCAGTATCAGGTATTGAGCCA
The DNA here is from genome assembly GCF_022760795.1 of Pseudomonas sp. BP01. Taxonomy (NCBI): domain Bacteria; kingdom Pseudomonadati; phylum Pseudomonadota; class Gammaproteobacteria; order Pseudomonadales; family Pseudomonadaceae; genus Pseudomonas; species Pseudomonas sp. BP01. Next base: position 37,429 of record NZ_JAFBKA010000015.1, on the reverse strand, counting down.
GATGCTGCGCCCTCTGGGCTTTTCCATCGCTCGCCTGGAGCTGCGCGAGCGAGGCAGCTGGTTCCTGACTACCGGTGCGAGCAGCGCCGGGCCAGGTATCGAGCTGCTGTTGGGGCGCGACCATCTGGTGGAGAAGATGCGCCGTTTCATTGCCATTTACGACAAGACACTCAAAGACCAGATCACCACTATCGCCCGCATTGATCTGCGTTATTCCAACGGACTTGCCGTTGGTTGGCGGGAACCGATTGCACCGACGACGGCCCAACCCGCCGTTGCGAAGAATTAGAGAGAGGCAGGACCATGGCAAACGCGCATAGCGGCAAAATGATCGTCGGGCTGGACATTGGCACCTCCAAGGTGGTGGCGCTGGTGGGCGAAGTGGGCGAAGACGGCACCCTGGAAATCGTCGGGATCGGCACCCATCCGTCCCGCGGTCTGAAGAAAGGCGTGGTGGTGAACATCGAGTCCACCGTGCAGTCGATCCAGCGCGCCGTGGAAGAAGCGCAGCTGATGGCCGGCTGCCGTATCCACTCGGCCTTCGTCGGGGTAGCCGGCAACCACATCCGCAGCCTGAACTCCCACGGCATCGTCGCCATCCGCGACCGCGAGGTCAGCCTGGCCGACCTGGAACGTGTACTCGACGCCGCCCAGGCCGTGGCGATCCCGGCCGACCAGCGCGTGCTGCACACCCTGCCGCAAGACTACGTGATCGACAACCAGGAAGGCGTGCGCGAGCCACTGGGCATGTCCGGCGTGCGCCTGGAAGCCAAGGTCCATGTGGTCACTTGCGCAGTCAACGCGGCGCAGAACATCGAGAAATGCGTACGCCGCTGCGGCCTGGAAATCGACGACATCATCCTCGAGCAGCTGGCTTCGGCCTACTCGGTGCTGACCGACGATGAAAAAGAGCTGGGCGTGTGCCTGGTGGACATCGGTGGCGGCACTACCGACATCGCCATCTTCACCGAGGGCGCCATCCGTCACACCGCAGTCATCCCGATTGCCGGCGACCAGGTGACCAACGACATCGCCATGGCCCTGCGTACCCCTACCCAGTACGCCGAAGAAATCAAGATCCGCTACGCCTGCGCCCTGGCCAAACTGGCTGGCGCCGGCGAGACCATCAAGGTGCCGAGCGTGGGCGACCGCCCACCGCGCGAGCTGTCGCGCCAGGCCCTGGCCGAGGTGGTGGAGCCACGTTACGACGAGCTCTTCACCCTGATCCAGGCCGAGCTGCGCCGCAGCGGCTATGAGGACCTGGTGCCAGCCGGCATCGTCCTCACTGGCGGCACCGCGAAGATGGAAGGTGCCGTGGAACTGGCCGAGGAAATCTTCCACATGCCGGTACGCCTGGGCGTACCGCACAGCGTTCGCGGGCTGAGCGACGTGGTTCGCAACCCGATCTATTCCACCGGCGTGGGCTTGCTCACTTACGGTCTGCTGAAGCAGTCCGAAGACCTGATCCTGACCGGTAACACCAACAGCAGCAACAACAGCTATGGCGATGAACCGAAGGCCCCAGTGCTTGAGCGCTTCAAGAAGTGGGTCCAGGGCAACTTCTAAGTTTCAAAGCAGTAGTGGTAGGCGCAACAACTAGAGAACTGTAAGGAGAGGGAAAATGTTCGAGCTCGTAGACAACGTCCCGCAAAGTCCGGTCATCAAGGTGATCGGCGTTGGTGGTGGTGGCGGCAACGCCGTCAACCACATGGTCAAGAGCAGCATCGAAGGCGTGGAATTCATCTGCGCCAACACTGATGCTCAGGCGCTGAAAAGCATTGGCGCGCGCACCATCCTGCAATTGGGCACTGGTGTGACCAAGGGCCTGGGTGCCGGTGCCAATCCGGAAGTCGGCCGTCAGGCTGCGCTGGAAGACCGTGAGCGCATCGCTGAAGTGCTGCAGGGCACCAACATGGTGTTCATCACCACTGGCATGGGTGGCGGCACCGGTACCGGTGCAGCGCCGATCATTGCCGAAGTGGCCAAGGAAATGGGCATTCTCACCGTAGCCGTGGTGACCCGTCCGTTCCCGTTCGAAGGCCGCAAACGTATGCAGATCGCCGATGAAGGCATCCGCATGCTGGCTGAAAGCGTCGACTCGTTGATCACCATTCCCAACGAGAAACTGCTGACCATCCTGGGCAAGGATGCCAGCCTGCTGTCCGCCTTCGCCAAGGCCGACGATGTACTGGCCGGTGCCGTTCGCGGTATCTCCGACATCATCAAACGCCCTGGCATGATCAACGTCGACTTCGCCGACGTGCGTACCGTGATGGGTGAAATGGGCATGGCGATGATGGGTACTGGCTGTGCAAGCGGCCCGAACCGTGCGCGTGAAGCCACCGAGGCGGCGATCCGCAACCCGCTGCTGGAAGACGTCAACCTGCAGGGCGCCCGTGGCATCCTCGTGAACATCACCGCAGGCCCGGACCTGTCGCTGGGTGAATACTCCGATGTGGGTAGCATCATCGAAGCCTTCGCCTCTGACCACGCCATGGTCAAGGTCGGCACCGTGATCGACCCGGACATGCGCGACGAACTGCACGTGACCGTTGTGGCCACTGGCCTGGGTGCGCGTATCGAGAAGCCGGTCAAAGTGGTCGATAACACCCTGCAGACCGCCCAGCAGGCGTACGAAGCGTCCAACCCTGCACCGGTTCGCCAGGAGCAGCCAGCGGTCAACTACCGTGACCTGGAGCGCCCGACTGTCATGCGCAACCAGGCCCATGCAGGTGCTGCTGCAGCCGCTAAACTGAACCCTCAGGATGACCTGGACTACCTTGATATCCCGGCTTTCCTGCGTCGTCAGGCTGATTAATGGAATTTATCAGGGGTATAAAGGTGATTGGTATTCATCAAAGGTTGGGTCTGTTATCATCCCCAGCCTTTGTTGATACCTGTTCGCAATTTGCGCTGAAGCGGCCAATGCCATGATTAAACAACGCACCCTGAAGAATACCATCCGTGCCACAGGTATCGGTCTGCACTCTGGGGAGAAGGTATACCTGACCCTCAAGCCTGCACCTGTGGACACCGGCATCGTCTTCCGCCGCGCCGATCTCGACCCTGTGGTCGAAATCCCTGCGCGTGCGGCCAACGTCGGCGAGACAACCATGTCGACGACGCTGGTCAACGGTGACGTCAAGGTCGATACGGTCGAGCACCTGCTCTCCGCCATGGCGGGCCTGGGCATCGATAACGCCTACGTCGAGCTCTCCGCCTCGGAAGTGCCGATCATGGATGGCAGCGCCGGACCCTTTGTATTCCTGATTCAGTCTGCCGGCCTGGAAGAACAGGACGCAGCCAAGAAGTTCATCCGCATCCTGCGTGAGGTAACCGTGGAAGAGGGCGACAAGCGCGCCACGTTCCTGCCTTTCGAAGGGTTCAAGGTGAGCTTTGAGATCGACTTCGATCACCCGGTCCTCAAGGGCCAGACCCAGAGTGCGGTCGTCGACTTCTCCAGCACCTCGTTTGTGAAGGAAGTCAGCCGCGCGCGTACCTTCGGTTTCATGCGTGACATCGAGTACCTGCGCAAGCACAACCTTGCGCTGGGCGGCAGTGTCGAGAACGCCATCGTGGTCGACGAGACCGGTGTGCTTAACGCAGACGGCCTTCGTTCCGATGACGAATTCGTCAAGCACAAGATCCTCGACGCCATTGGCGACCTCTATCTGCTGGGCAACAGCCTGATCGGCGAGTTCAAGGGCTACAAGTCCGGCCACGCGCTGAACAACCAGCTGCTGCGCAAGCTGATTGCTGAAACCGATGCCTGGGAAGTGGTCACTTTCGAAGATGCCAGCACGGCACCGATCTCGTACATGCGCCCTGTTGCGGCCGTGTAAGTTCGAACACTCTCTCTAGTGTTGTATCAAGGCCACCTTCGGGTGGCCTTTTTTATGGCTTGTTCCTGGCGTGTGCGGCCAACCGCTCCAGCGCTGCGCGCAGCTTGGCGTCGGTGATGCCTTCGGCGGTGTCACGCAGGCTCTCGGCGGCGCTGTTCGACAGCTCTGCCGCATGCCCGCCCCGCTTGGCAGGTACCAGCGGTGGCTGCACCTTGTACAGGATGCGCCGAAGGTTGCCGAAGGCTTCCATGGCCTGCAATGCCGCCAGCAGGCGCTTCTGCTGGTAGCGCAGGCGGGTTGCCCAATGGCCGTCGGTCACCACCAGCAACAACGTGCCATCGCGCCATGACGCGACATGGCAGTGCTCGCGGGCAGCCGGTTGCAGCTGGCTTTCCAGCAGGCGCTGCAGGTGTTCCAGGCGCTCGGCCTGGTTCAGCAGCAGGCGCAGAGGGCGCACCTGGCGCAGCAATGCGGAGGGCGGCTGGGCAGGGGAGGGTTTATAGGCCATTGGGTACGCATGAGGTTACAAGAGCAGCAGTTTAACACCTCTGCCGCCTGTACCGCCGCGAAGAGGGCGGTGCAGGCAAGATAAGACTAGTTCTCGATAGCTTTCATGTTGCCAAGGCTTGAACTCAGGGAAAATGCCCCTATCTAAGACAGGCCCCTGCCAAAACGCTGTAATAGCATCGTGGAAATCCACCACTTTCCTCACCATCGTTTCCGGGTAGAATGCTCGTTCGCATGCGGCCTCAGGGCTGCACGGGCGACTCATGGGGCCGCCCTCCATCCCTACGTGTGGAAGATCCTGCCGATATGTTTGCGCCTTTGTTAAAAAAACTTTTTGGAAGCAAGAACGAGCGTGAAGTGAAACGCATGCTCAAGACGGTGAGTATCGTCAATGCCTTCGAAGAGAAAATGGTGGCCCTCTCCGACGAGCAACTGCGGGGCAAGACCGCAGAGTTCAAGGAGCGCCTGGCCAAAGGCGAGACGCTGGACCAATTGCTGCCTGAAGCCTTCGCCGTGGCCCGAGAGGCCGGCAAGCGCGTAATGGGCATGCGCCACTTCGATGTGCAGCTGATCGGTGGCATGACCCTGCACGAGGGTATGATCGCAGAAATGCGTACCGGTGAAGGCAAGACCTTGGTCGGTACCTTGGCCGTGTACCTCAACGCACTGTCCGGCAAGGGCGTGCACGTGGTCACCGTCAACGACTACCTGGCCCGCCGTGACGCCAACTGGATGCGCCCGCTGTACGAGTTCCTCGGCCTGTCGGTCGGTATCGTTTCGGCCTTCCAGCCGCCGGAAGAAAAGCGCGCCGCCTATGCGTCCGACATTACCTACGGCACCAACAACGAATTCGGTTTCGACTACCTGCGCGACAACATGGCGTTCAGCCAGGAAGAGAAGTTCCAGCGTGAACTCAACTTCTCGGTAATCGACGAAGTCGACTCCATCCTCATCGATGAAGCGCGTACCCCGCTGATCATTTCCGGCCAGGCTGAAGACAGCTCCAAGCTGTACATCGAGATCAACCGCCTGATCCCGCGCCTGACCCAGCACATCGAAGAAGTCGAAGGCCAGGTTACCCAGGAAGGCCACTTCACCATCGACGAGAAGAGCCGCCAGGTCGAGCTCAACGAGGCCGGTCACCAGTTCATCGAAGAAATGCTTACCCAGGCCGGCCTGCTGGCCGAGGGCGAGAGCCTGTATTCCGCGCATAACCTGGGCCTGCTGACCCACGTTTACGCTGGTCTGCGCGCGCACAAGCTGTTCCACCGCAACGTCGAGTACATCGTCCAGGACGGCCAGGTCCTGCTGATTGACGAGCATACCGGCCGTACCATGCCGGGCCGTCGCCTGTCCGAGGGCCTGCACCAGGCCATCGAGGCAAAAGAAAACCTGAATATCCAGGCCGAGAGCCAGACCCTGGCTTCGACCACCTTCCAGAACTACTTCCGCCTGTACACCAAGCTGTCCGGCATGACCGGTACCGCCGACACCGAAGCGTTCGAGTTCCAGTCCATCTACGGCCTGAACGTGATGGTGATCCCGCCGAACAAGCCGCTGGCACGTAAAGACTTCAACGACCTGGTGTACCTGACCGCCGACGAGAAATACGCCGCAATCATCGCCGACATCAAGGAAAGCATGACCCATGGCCGCCCGGTGCTGGTGGGTACTGCCACCATCGAAACCTCCGAGCACATGTCGAACCTGCTGCTCAAGGAAGGTATCGAGCACAAGGTACTGAACGCCAAGTACCACGAGAAAGAAGCCGAGATCATCGCACAGGCCGGTGCCCCGGGCGCACTGACCATCGCCACCAACATGGCCGGCCGTGGTACCGACATCCTGTTGGGCGGTAACTGGGAAGCCGAAGTGGCCACCCTGGAAAACCCCACCGCCGAACAGATCGCCCAGATCAAGTCCGACTGGCAGAAGCGTCACCAGCAAGTGATCGAGTCGGGCGGCTTGCACGTGATCGCTTCCGAGCGCCACGAGTCGCGCCGTATCGACAACCAGCTGCGTGGCCGTTCGGGCCGTCAGGGTGATCCGGGCTCCAGCCGCTTCTACCTGTCGCTGGAAGACAGCCTGATGCGCATCTTCGCCTCTGACCGGGTGAAGAACTTCATGAAGGCACTGGGCATGCAGTCCGGCGAGGCCATCGAGCACCGCATGGTCACCAACGCCATCGAGAAGGCCCAGCGCAAGGTCGAAGGCCGCAACTTCGATATCCGCAAGCAATTGCTCGAATACGACGACGTGGCCAACGAACAGCGCAAGGTGATCTACCACATGCGCAACAGCCTGCTGGCCGCCGAGAATATCGGCGACACCATCGTCGAATTCCGCAAGGAAGTACTGGACGCTACCATCAGCCAGCACATCCCGCCGCAGTCGCTGCCCGAGCAGTGGGACGTGGTCGGCCTTGAAGCTGCATTGGCCAGCGATTTCGCCATGAAACTGCCGATCCAGCAGTGGCTCGACGAGGACGATCACCTCTACGAGGAGACCCTGCGCGAGAAGCTGCTGAACGAAATCACCACCGCCTACACCGAGAAGGAAGACCAGGCCGGTATCGACGCCCTGCGCACCTTCGAGAAGCAGATCCTGCTGCGCGTGCTGGACGACCTGTGGAAAGACCACCTGTCGACCATGGACCACCTGCGCCACGGTATTCACCTGCGTGGCTATGCGCAGAAGAACCCGAAGCAGGAGTACAAGCGCGAGTCGTTCAGCCTGTTCCAGGAGCTGCTCGAGTCGATCAAGCGCGACACCATCCGCGTGCTGTCGCACGTTCAGGTTCGCCGCGAAGATCCGATCGAAGAGGAAGCACGCCTGCGCCGCGAGGCCGAGGAACTGGCCAGCCGCATGCAGTTCCAGCATGCCCCTGCCCCGGGCCTGGAAAGCGAGCAACTGAGCGAGGAGGGCGCTGAAGTGGCGGTCGCCGCAGCGCCGGTGCGCAACGACCAGAAGCTGGGCCGCAACGAACCGTGCTGGTGTGGTTCGGGCAAGAAGTTCAAGCATTGCCACGGGCAGATCGAGTGATCTGACCTGACATTTGTAAAAAGCCTGGGGCCGCTTTGCGGCCCTTTCGCGACACAAGGCCGCTGCTACAGGTACCGCGCTCGTCCATGGATGGGCGCGGTCCTTGTGGGAGCGGCCTTGTGTCGCGATGGGGCGCGAAGCGGCCCCTTTTCGAAATCAATCGTTTTTCTAGGAGCGCTCTAATGGCTGTTGGTCTTGGTCCTTTGCCTACCCTGCACCCGGTTCCGGGTTTTGAACTCGGCATCGCTTCTGCCGGCATCAAGCGCCCGGGGCGCAAGGATGTTGTGGTCATGCGCTGCGCCGAAGGCTCCAGCGTGGCTGGCGTGTTCACCCTCAACGCATTCTGCGCAGCGCCGGTGATCCTGTCCAAGCAGCGTGTACAGGGCACCGTGCGCTACCTGCTGACCAACACCGGTAACGCCAACGCAGGCACCGGCGCGCCAGGCCTGGCCGCCGCCGAACGTACCTGCGCCAAGCTGGCCGAGCTGGCTGGCGTGCCGGCCGAGTCTGTACTGCCGTTCTCTACCGGCGTGATCGGCGAGCCACTGCCGGTCGAGAAGATCGAAGGGGCACTGCAGGCCGCACTCGACAACCTGTCGGAAAACCACTGGGCTGAAGCCGCCACCGGCATCATGACCACCGACACCCTGCCCAAGGGTGCCAGCCGTCAGTTCCAGCATGATGGCGTGACTGTTACCGTCACTGGCATCAGCAAGGGTGCAGGCATGATCCGCCCGAACATGGCCACCATGCTCGGCTACATCGCTACCGACGCCAAGGTTGCCCCGGCGGTACTCAAGGACCTGATGCTGGACGGCGCCAACAAGTCGTTCAACCGCATCACCATTGATGGCGACACTTCGACCAACGACTGCTGCATGTTGATTGCCACCGGCAAGGCCAACCTGCCGGAAGTGACCGAAGCCAGCGGCGCGCTGTTCGAAGCGCTGAAAAAGGCTGTGTTCGAAGTGTGCATGGAAGTGGCCCAGGCCATCGTCCGGGACGGCGAAGGCGCGACCAAGTTCGTGACCGTGCAGGTCAACGGTGGTGGCAACCACCAGGAATGCCTGGACGTCGGCTATGCCGTGGCCCACTCGCCACTGATCAAGACCGCACTGTTCGCCTCCGACCCGAACTGGGGCCGTATTCTGGCCGCCGTTGGCCGTGCTGGTGTGCCAGAGCTGGATGTGAGCCTGATCGACGTGTACCTGGACAGCGTGTGCATCGCCAGCAAAGGCGGCCGCAACCCGAGCTACACCGAAGCGCAGGGTTCGGCAGTGATGGCTCAGGAAGAGATCACCATCCGTATCGAACTGGGCCGTGGCCAGTGCAGCGAAACCATCTGGACCACCGACCTGTCCCACGAGTACGTGAAGATCAACGCCGAGTACCGTACCTGATCTACTGATCCGAAGGCCTCTTCGCGGGCACGCCCGCTCCCACAGGTGTTGCAATGCCTGCAGGAGCGGTGCGGTCCCTGTAGGAGCGGGCTTGCCCGCGAAAGGCCGCGCAGCGGCCTGCGGGTTTTGCAATACAAACCTGATGGAGCCGAACCATGAGCTATCACCTGATCATCGGCGACAAGCTGTACTCCTCCTGGTCGCTGCGTGGCGCCCTGGCCCTCGAGCTGGCTGGCGTGCCCTACGAAGAAACCCTGATCAAGCTGAACCAGCCTGATACCCGCCAGCGCATCCTCGCTTTTTCCTCCACTGGCAAGGTGCCACTGCTCAAGAGCGAGCACGGTGTGATCGCCGATTCTCTGGCCATCGCCGAATACCTGAACGAACGGCACCCCGAGGCCCAGCTGTGGCCTGCCGATGCAGCTGCCCGCGCCCAGGCCCGTTCGGCTTGCGCGCAGATGCATAGCGGTTTCTTCGCCCTGCGCGGTGCCATGCCGTTCGACCTGTCGCGTGACCAGGCCCTGGACAATGTGCCGCTGGACGTGCAGGTCGATATCGACCGTATCGTCGCGTTGTGGTCCGAATGCCGCGTGGTGGCCAAGGACAGCGGCCCGTTCCTGTTCGGCAAGCCGAGCCTGGCCGATGCCTTCTTCGCTCCTGTGGCCGTGCGCTTGCGCACCTACCGCGTGGAAGTGCCGGCAGAGGCGGCAGCCTACATCGAAACCATTTATCAGTGGCCAGCCTTCCAGGCGTGGCAGCAGGCCGGCCTGGCGGAGCGTGAAGGGTGAAACGGATACATGTTGTAGCGGCGGTCATTCGCGGTACTGATGGCCGCATTCTTATTGCACGCAGGGCCGATACCCAGCACCAGGGCGGCCTGTGGGAGTTTCCCGGCGGCAAGCTGGAAGAGGGCGAAGGCGTTGAAGCGGCGCTTGCCCGCGAGCTGCGCGAGGAGCTGGGCATCGAGGTGACCCGCTCGCGTGCGCTGATCAAGGTCAGCCATGACTACCCGGACAAACAAGTGCTGCTGGACGTGCGCGAAGTCGAAGCGTTCACGGGCGAACCTCATGGCGTAGAAGGGCAGCCGTTGGAGTGGGTGGCCCCGCGTGATCTGTCGCAGTACGCATTTCCTGAAGCCAACAAACCCATCGTTGCTGCGGCGCGGCTGCCAGACCAGTACCTGATTACCCCGGACGGCCTGGAAGTGCCGCAGATGCTCAAGGGCATCCAGAAGGCGGTGGCCAACGGTACTCGCCTGATCCAGTTGCGGGCGCCGGACATGTACGACCCCAAGTACCGTGATGTGGCGGTGGATGCAGTCGGGTTGTGTGGGGGCAAGGCGCAACTGATGCTCAAGGGGCCGCTGGAATGGCTGGGTGATTTCCCGTCCGCCGGCTGGCACCTGACGGCCGCGCAACTGCGCAAGTACGCTGCCAAGGGCCGGCCGTTCCCCAAGGAGCGCTGGCTGGCGGCGTCCTGCCACTGCGCCGAGGAGCTGGCGCTTGCTGAACAGATGGGGGTGGACTTTGTCACCTTGTCGCCTGTGCAGGCGACCCAGACTCACCCCGAGGCGGTGCCGTTGGGATGGGATGAGGCGCAGCGGTTGATTGCCGGGTTCAACAAGCCGGTTTACCTGCTGGGTGGGGTAGGGCCTGATCAGCGCGAGCAAGCCTGGGAAGTGGGGGCACAGGGTGTTGCCGGGATCCGGGCGTTCTGGCCCGAGGCCTGAGTAAGGGGGCCGCTTTGCGGCCCATCGCCGGCAAGCCAGCTCCCACAGGTTTAGCGTTGCCTTCGGGTTGATGATGAACCTGTGGGAGCTGGCTTGCCGGCGATGGGCTGCAAAGCAGCCCCGGTAATATCAGCCCTCTGGCTTTGGCGCAGGCTGCCACAACACCTCAGCTACCCCTTGGCGGCGCCCGATGATCCGCGCCGCCACGAACAATAGATCGGAAAGCCGGTTGATATACGCCAACCCAACGCCTTCCAATGGCTCCACGGCATTCAACTGCTGGCACCGCCGCTCCGCACTGCGCGCCAGGCTGCGGCACACATGCGCCTGCGCCACCAGCGCCGAACCACTGGGCAAGATGAAGTTCTTCAACGGCCCCAGCTCTTCGTTCCACACATCGATGGCCGCCTCCAGGCGCTCCACCTCTGCCAGGGTCAACGCCTGGTAGCTCGGCATCGCCAGCTCACCGCCCAGGTCGAACAAACGGTGCTGACACGGCACCAGCACGGCGCTCACCTCGCCCAGACCTTGCTCGTCCAGCCCCGCCAGCAGCAGGCCCAACTGGCTGTTCAGGCTGTCCACCTCGCCAATCGCCTCGATCCGTGGGTGGTCCTTGGGCACCCGGCGTCCGTCGCCCAGGCCGGTTTCGCCCTTGTCGCCGGTGCGTGTGTAGATCTTCGACAGGCGGTAGCCCATATCACTTCTCCGTGTTGGCCGGCGTCGCCGGCTGGCCGAGGGGCAGGCGCAAGGTAAAACAGGTGCCCTGGCCGGGCGTGGACTGCACTTCCATCTGCCCCTTGTGGTTGTTGGTGATGATGAAATACGAAACCGACAGGCCCAGGCCGGTGCCCTGGCCGATTTCCTTGGTGGTGAAGAACGGCTCGAAGGTGCGTTTGCGCACCGCCTCGGGCATACCAACGCCATTGTCCTCGACCTGGATTTCTGCCCATGGCGGGTTCAGCCGGGTGCGCAGGGTAATGCGCCCGGGCTCACTGGGCTGTGGCCGCACGTGGATGGCCTGAGCCGCGTTTTTAAGCAGGTTGAGCAGTACCTGTTCCAGTTCGTTGGCGGTGCAGGGTACCGGGCCCAGTTCAGGGTCGAACTGGCGCACGATGGCCTGGCCCTTGAAGTCGAAGCCGATGGCCAGGTCAAAGTCATTGCCGGCAATTTCCACCGCCTGGTCGATCAGCGACGGCAGGTCGCAGGGTGCCAACTGGCGGTTGCTGCGGCGGCTGAAGCTGAGCATGTGAGTGACGATCTTCGCTGCCCTGGCACCCGCCTGCTGAATGCCATCAAGCAACTGTGGCACCTCGCGGCTGTCCAGGTAGCGATTGACCGTGGCCAGGTCGATGCCCAGCTCTTCGGCCTGCTCCTGGTTGCGCGGTAGCTCGGGCGACAGGCGCCGGCGGATGTTCTGCACGTTGTGCAAGATGGCGCCCAGCGGGTTGTTGATCTCGTGGGCCATGCCCGCCGCCAGGCCTCCGACCGAGAGCATCTTCTCGGATTGCACCATCATCTCTTCCAGCGACAGGCGCTGGGTTATGTCGTCGATGCGGATGACCACGCCACGCCCACCGCCGCCGGTCAGCGGGTAGAAAGTCAGGGCGTAGTGGCGCAGGTCATCGCCCTTGGCCCATGTGACCCGCTCGATCTTCGCTACCCGGTGCTTTTCCACGGTTTCCTTCAACTGCGGCAAGAACGGCTTGAGCGGCTCGAAGGCGATGAACACCGGCTGGTTCAGCGCTTCGTCCAGTGGCGTACCGGAAAGCACCGTGGCTTCGTGGTTCCACTGGGTCACGTAAAGCTGTTCGTCGAGGGCGATCAGCGCCGAGGGCATCGAGTCGATGATGCTGTTGAGATAGTTCTGGAAGCCTGTGAGTTTTTTCTCGATCTTGCTGCGCACCTGCACTTCCAGCTCAAGCTTGCGGTTGGTATGGCGGGTTTCCTCGGCCAGACCCTGGGCCTGGTCGTAGGCGCTCTGGAATTCGTCCCGCGCGCGTTTCAGCTGCTGCTCGCGGCCTTCGATACGCGAGAGCATGGTGTTGAAGGCTTCGGCCAGGCTGCCGATTTCGTCGTCATTGCCGCGCTTGGCGCGCAAGGCATAGCTCTCTTCACGGGTAACCTGGCGGCTGAGCTCTTCGAGTTGGTTGATCGGCTGGGTGATCAGGCGCTTTATTTGCCGGGCGACCACAATCCACAGCAGGATGCTGAACACCAGGATGCCCATGCTGGCGCTCAGGGTGCCGGTGTAGAACGCCGTGGGCAGCTCGCTGCTGGCCACCAGCAGCAGGTGCGCCGGCGGGTTGGCGTCGCGCGGTATGCGGATCAGCTGGGTGCTGCGAAACTCCATCAGGCGCCAGCCGTCGATGTTGCGAAAACGCTTGGGCAGGGCCAGCGGCTCGCCATGCTGCAATTGCGCCAGCATACGCCCATCGCCGCCGTAGACGGCGGCGGCGCGCAGCGGCGTGTAGCTGTCCAGTTCCTTGAGCAGGGCGCTGGCGGTTTCAGGGGTGTCACCGGCGCGGGCCGCAAGCTGCGGGTTGGCCACCAGCCGGCCGATGGTCTGCAGTGCCTGCGGCGCCATGCTTTCCTGGGTGATCCAGTAGGCGGCGCTGATGAAGGTGAGGTTGGCCACCAGCAGGATGGTCACCAGCAATACCAGCAGGGCTGCCAGCAGCTTCTGCCCGACCGGGAGGTTTTCCAGGCGTTGGCGCAAGGTCATGGGCTAGGCAATGTCCGTATCCGGTTGAAAGGGCCGCGTCAGTCGCAGGGCAAGCCACGCATGCGCAAGTTATCGACCAGGCGCTGCAGCAAGTGTTCCAGCTGTGGCAGTTGCAGGCCGTGGCGCCCGGCCGCCCGGCAGGCATGGCCGAGCAGGTAGTGCACCTCGGTGCGTCGGCCCGCGCGCACGTCCTGGTACATGGAAGAGTAGTTGGCTGCAGTGGCAAGGATCACCCGCTGCACTTCTTCGCTCAGCTCATCTGCCGCTTCCGGCTGGCCGCAGCGCCGCAGCAACTGGACCAGTTCGGCGCACAGCGCATCGACTTCACCCAGGTGCCCAAGCAACCCGCCGTTCCGGCATTCGTGCAGAACGGTCAGCGGGTTGATGGCGCAGTTGAGCGCCAGCTTGCGCCATAGGCGGGTGAGGATATCGACCGTCCATTCGGCAGGGATGCCGGCTTCGTGCAGGTCATCGAACCAGGCGGGGATTGTCGGGTTGCGTGGGTCGCCCAGCCAGTTGAATCCGTGGCCGGCAAACTGCACCTGCCAGTCCCCCTCGCGAAAGGCCCCTTCGGTGCTGGAGGCGAAGATGCAGCGTGCGTGGGGCACCAGGTCGGCCACTTCGTCCTGGCTGCCCAGGCCGTTCTGCAGCAACAGTACCTCGGCACCCTCGGCCAGCCGCGGCGCCACGCTGGCAATGGCCGGGGCGGCATCGTACGCCTTGCACGCCACCAGCAGGCGGTGGATGGGGCCCTGCACCTGTGCGGTTTCGGCCGGGATGGCGTAGTGGCGGGGCTGGTCTTGCTCGACCAGGGTCAGGCCGCCGGCCTGCTGATAAGCCTGCAGCCGTTGCCCGTCACGCAGGATCAGGCGCACCGCCTTGCCTGCGCGCGCCAGGCGGCAAGCCCACAGGCTGCCGAGGCTGCCGGCGCCGAGAATATGCCAGGTGCTGCTCATATGCGTTTCGCAACCCGTTATAATGAGTCCGCATTTTAACCGTCTAACTCAGCGTGCTCCATCTTCAGACCGAGCGCGCTTTATTTTTTGGAGAACAACCATGCCTTCGTTCGACGTGGTATCGGAACTGGACAAGCACGAAGTGCAGAACGCCGTTGATAACGCCATCAAGGAACTTGATCGGCGTTACGACCTGAAAGGCAAGGGCACCTTCGAGTTCAAGGAAAAAGATCAGACCGTTCTGCTGACCGCCGAGGAAGAGTTCCAGCTCGAAGCGATGCTGGAAATCCTGCGCCTTGCACTGGTCAAGCGCAAGATCGACGTGAAATGCCTGGAAACCAAGGACCCGTACCCCTCCGGCAAGGAAAAGAAGCAGGAAGCCAAGTTCCGCGAAGGCATTGACAAGGACCTGGCGAAGAAGATCGTTGCCGCCATCAAGGATGGCAAGCTGAAAGTACAGGCCGCCATCCAGGGCGAGCAGGTGCGGGTAACCGGCAAGAAGCGTGACGACCTGCAGGAAGCCATTGCCCTGCTGCGCACCAAGGAATTCGACATGCCGCTGCAGTTCAACAACTTCCGCGACTGATGCAGTTGCGGCCCGGAACCCCGATGGCCCAATGATGTCCATGGGGGCCGGGGCTGTGCGAATGCGCACAGCCTGTTCTACCGTGTACTTGCCGCTCGGCATCAGGAGATGAATATGGATTTGAACGCTGAAGTCGATCAGCTCGTCCGCCAATCCCAGACCTGGGTCCCCTTGATCATGGAGTACGGCAGCCGCGTGCTGCTGGCACTGCTGACCCTGGCGGTCGGCTGGTGGATCATCAACAAGGTCAGCGCCCGCCTCGGCAAGCTGGTTGGCCTGCGCAACGCCGACCTGGCGCTGCAGGGTTTTATCAGTACCCTGGCGAACATCGTGCTGAAGGTGCTGCTGATGGTCAGCGTGGCCTCGATGATCGGCATCGAGACCACCTCGTTCGTTGCCGCCATCGGTGCCGCAGGCCTGGCCATCGGCCTGGCCTTGCAGGGCAGCCTGGCGAATTTCGCCGGTGGTGTGCTGATCTTGATGTTCCGCCCGTTCCGTATCGGTGACTGGATCGAGGCGCAGGGCGTTGCTGGCACCGTCGACAGCATCCAGATCTTCCACACCGTGCTGCGCACCGGTGACAACAAGACTGTGATCATGCCTAACGGCAGCCTGTCCAACGGCATCATCACCAACACCAACCGCCAGCCGACGCGCAAGGTGGTGTTCGATGTGGGGGTGGACTACGAGGCCGACCTGCAGAAGGCCCGCAACGTGCTGCTGGAGCTGGCCAAGGACCCGCGTGTCCTGCCAGACCCGGCACCGCAGGCGGTAGTGGCGACGCTGGGCGACAGCTCGATTACCGTATCGCTGCGCTTGTGGACCAAGACGTCCGATTACTGGGACGTGATGTTCATGCTCAACGAGCATGCGCGTGACCGGTTGAAGGCCGAAGGGATCGACATTCCGTTTCCACAGCGGGTGATCCGTGTGGTGCAGGAGACTGCCGCGCAGTAATACCGCTTTGTCATCGACCGGGGCCGCTTCGCGCCCCTTCGCGGGCTTGCCCGCTCCCACAAAGATTCCGCAATCCGTGTGGGAGCGGGCAAGCCCGCGAAGGGGCGCGCAGCGGCCCTAGTTTTTACACTTGTTCACAGCAATTGCTCGGCTTTTCTGGCATATACCCTGGCCCCACCTGTCACACCCGATATGCCATCATGAAACCACTGCTGTACATCACCCCCCTGCGCGCCTTGCTGTTCGGCCTGACCCTGGCCCTGTTCGAACTGCTCACCTACCTGGCCAGCGACGCCGTCATGCCGGCCATGCCGGTGGTGGTGGGCGACCTGAACGCCAGCCCCGAATACATCCCCCATGCCCTCAACCTGTATCTGTTGGGGGGCGTGGTACTGCAATGGTTGATCGGCCCGCTGGCCGATCGTTATGGCCGGCGCCCGCTGCTGTTGGTTGGCTGCGCGTTCTTCGGCCTTGCGTGCCTGGCCACCTTCTGGGTCCACGACATTGGCCTGTTCAACCTGCTGCGCCTGTTGCAGGGCATCGGCCTGGGCTTTGTCGTCACCGTCAGCTACCCGGCCCTGAACGAAGCCTTCAGCGAGGCTGACGCCGTGCGCATGATGGCCTTGCTGGCCAACATCGCCTTGCTGTCACCCCTGCTCGGGCCGTTGGTGGGCACCTTGTTGCTGCAGTGGCTGGACTGGCGCTGGCTGTTCGTGGCCTTTGCCATTGGCGCGGTGCTGGTGTGGGGACTGTTGTACCGCCTGATGCCGGAAACCCTCGGTGTGGAACGCCGTGACGGCTCGCGCCTGGCGTTTACGCCGATTCACCTGCTGCCACTGCTGGCGGGCTACGGTCAGTTGCTGGCCAACCGCCGTTTCGTTGCCGGCAGCGCTGCCTTGGGCCTGGTCGGTTTGCCGCTGATTGGCTGGATCGGCCTGTCGCCGGTGCTGCTCATCCACGATGAGGGGCTGAGCACCATGGCGTACGCCTTGTGGCAGCTGCCGGTGTTTGGCGGGCTGATCCTCGGTAACCTGATCATCAACCGCATCGCCGACCGCTACCCGCTCCCGGCCCTGGTGCGGGGCGCGCTGTGGCCATACCTGGCTGGCCTGTGCCTGATGGTGCTGGCGACCTGGTACTGGCCGAGTGTTACCAGTGTGGTGGCCGGCATGTCGCTGTACGCGTTGGGGCTGGGTGTGGCCAACGCGGTGCTGTACCGCATGACGTTGTTTTCCAGCGAGCAAAGCAAAGGCCTGGTCTCAGCCATGCTGGGGATGATCACCATTGCCTTGCTGGGGTTGGGCGGTGCGGTGCTGGCGATGATGGGCGCCGGGTCCAGCTTGCTGCACTTTGCCTTGGCGGCGGGTGTGGCGGGGGCATTGGCGTTGTGGCCGTTGTGGTTTGTGGTAGGTGGGCGGCCTGATGAGGGGGCTGTCGCGCAGTAATGTTTGATTGCCTGTGCTGGCCTCTTCGCGGGTAAACCCGCTCCCACAGGTACTGCACAGCGCTCAACGGCGGTGCCGTACCTGTGGAAGCGGGTTTACCCGCGAAGAGGCCGGTACAGGCGATAGGTTCTTTCAGGGCCGCTCGGCCGCTGAACTGTCCTCTGCCACCGGCGTACCCCGGCCGGCCTCCTGGCGCCACTGCAGGGCGATCAGGATCAGCGTAGGCACACCCAGCAATGCGGTGATCAGGAAGAAGTCGTGGTAGCCGAACTTCTCCACGATGACGCCTGAATACCCGCCGATCAGCCGTGGCAACAGCAGCATGATCGAGCTGAGCAGCGCGTACTGGGTCGCCGAAAACTTCAGGTTGGTCAGGCTCGACAGGTAGGCAACGAAGGCCGAGGTGGCCATGCCGGAGCTGAAGTTGTCCAGCGAGATGGTCACTACCAGCATTTCCAGGTTCGGCCCCATGTCGGCCAGCATCAGGAACAGGATGTTGGTGCCGGCCGAGGCTACACCGCCGATGAACAGGATCGGCATGATGCCGAAGCGCACGATCAGCAGGCCGCCGACCCCGGCGCCGACCAGGGTCATGATCAGGCCGAAGATCTTGCTGACACTGGCGATCTGGTCCTTGGTAAAGCCCATGTCGATATAGAACACATTGGCCATCACGCCCATCACGGTGTCCGACATGCGATACGTGGCGATCAGGCCAAGCAGCAGCAGGGCCTGCCAGCGGTAGCGGGTGATGAAGTCGTTGACCGGGGTCAGCACCGGGGCCAGGCCGCGACGCCCCAGGCTGGACAGGCACGCCCAGCTCAGCAGCACGTAGAGGATCAGGCGCAGGAAGGCGCGGTCTTCCAGCAGCAGGTCGAGCGGCGTGGCATCACCGGAAATGACGCTGGACCAGCCGGTATTGAACATCTGGGTAAAGCTGGCCGGTACCGACACCAGCAGGATGATCAGTACGAACACCGACGCCAGCTGGTGCACCAGCCCATAGCGCGCTGCCGACAACTGGGTACGCATGGGCACTGGCGGCTCGCGCATGACCAGCGTGGTAAACAGGGCGGGCAGCATCATCACCCCGAACATGACATAGGTGCCGGCCCAGGCCTTGTGCAAATAGCTGAAACCTGTGGAGCCGAACCACTCGGCGAAGAACAGTGCGCCCGCCGTGGCGAGCAATGCAGCCACCCGGTAACCGGCCATGTAGCTGGCAGCGAGTGCGGCCTGGCGTTGGTCGTCGGCGATTTCCAGGCGATAGGCGTCGACGGCGATATCCTGCGTGGCAGAGGCGAACGCCACCAGCACCGCCATGGCAATCAACCACGACAAGTGCTGTTGCGGGTCGCACAGGCTCATGCCTACCAGCCCGACCACCACCAGCGCTTGCGACAACAGCAACCATGAACGCCGGCGCCCCAGCCCGCCGAGTAGCGGCAGGCGCCATTGGTCGAGCAGCGGCGACCACACCCACTTGAAGGCGTAGGCCAGGCCGATCAGGCTGGCGTAACCAATGGTTTCGCGGGCAACGCCGGCTTCGCGCAACCACACGGACAGGGTCGAGAACACCAGCATGTAGGGCAGGCCAGCGGCGAAACCGAGCAGCAAAAGTACCAAGGTTGACGGGCTGGCATAGGCAGCAAGCGCAGCGCGCCAGGTTTTACGGGGCATGGGCCAACATCTGCCTCAAGTTTGCGAAAACAAAGCGCGCACTCTAACCGCTGTGCTCCATTGGGCGCCAGCCATGGCGCGTCATATCCACACGATTGTTGGTTACATTCACACCCTCCGCGCGTAATCGCGCCCGTTGCTCATCGCCTGACGGCGTACCCAATGCCAGGCTCAGCCGGCCACCTGCGCCGAGCACCCGGTGCCAGGGCAGGCGGGTGTCTGCTGGCAACTGCCCAAGTGTGCGTCCAACCCAGCGTGCCGCGCGGCCAAGCCCCGCCAGCTCGGCGAGTTGGCCGTAGCTCACCACCTTGCCGGGCGGCACTTGGCCGAGTACCGAATACAGCACCGTTCGTCGGCCCTCGGCGTTATCCAGGGCGTGCTCATAACCATCAGACATCACGCCCCCCTTGGGCTGCAGATGAAACTGGACCGGTGGTCGGGCAAATGAGCGTTGAACTCACCGGCAGGTGCTCGGTCTGTCCTTGCTCTGGCCGTCGGTATCTGGATAATGCCCGGCTTTTTTGTCAAACCGAACCCATAGCCCGCTTATGTATTCTAGATCCTTGTTGTGCCTGCTAGCTGCTTCCTTGTGCGCCTCTCCGGTGTTGGCCGACACCGTGTGGATGAAGAACGGCGACCGGCTCAGTGGCAAGATCAAAGTTTTCGACGGGGGCAAGCTGCTGCTGGAGACCCCCTATGGTGGGTCCATCGCGCTGGACTGGAAACAAGTCCAGACCTTGGAAAGCGATCAGGAAATGCTGGTCAAGCAAGACGCCTATAGCGGTGAAAAAGCTAAGTCGCTGAAAGCCGCCGAGCCTGGCAAGGTAACCTTGGCCAATGGCGAGGCGCCGAAAACTGTAGACCTGGCCAGCATCGAACAGATCATGAAGCCCAAACCGCTGGTCGAGGACTTCGTCTGGAAAGGCAACGTCGATGTGGCCCTGGACTACAAGCGTGCCGAGAACGACACCGACGATTACGACGTAGGCTTCAAGACCACCGCTCGCCATGGCCGCTGGCGGCACAATGCCGAAGGCGAATACAACCGCGAGACCAAGGACGACGTCACCACCACCGACAACTGGAGCGCAGAGTACGCGTTGGACCGCTTCATCACCGAGAAGTGGTTCTGGCAGGGGCGTGCAGAATACAAGCGTGACCGCATCGAAGACCTGGCCCGCCAACGCACCGTCGGTACCGGCCCGGGTTACCAGTTCTGGGACGATGAACTGGGGGCGTTCTCGCTGGGTTCGCTGATCAACCGCACCGACTTCGAGTACCAGGACGGCGGCAAGGACAACTTCTATTCCGCAGCGGTCAAGTGGGACTACACGCGCTACCTGATAGGCAAGAACGTGCAGCTGTTCACCAACGGCGAGTTCGCCAAGCCGCTGGGTGGGGTGGCCGACTACTCGCTGGATGCCGAGGTTGGCCTGCGCTACAAGGTCACCGAATGGGCCTCGCTCAACCTCAAGGCGGAGAAGGACATCATCACCGGCACGCGTGAAAGTGACCTGGACAAGACCCGCTATACCGCAGGGTTCGGCGTTACCTGGTAAACCGCCGGGGGCGCCTTGCGCCCCTATCGCCGGCAAGCCAGCTCCCACAGGTACCGCAAAGGCCTGGGCACTTCGCGGTCATTGTGAGAGCTGGCTTGCCGGCGATAGGGCTGCGCAGCAGCCCCATTGGCACTGGCAGTGATAATGCTTATCTTGTTCCCCATCCAGTCCGCCAGGAGCCGCCCTCAAGTGAGTACCAACGCCATCCGCCCAGCCCGGGAACTGCTGCTCAAGGAATACCGCGGCGTGCTCTCGACCCATTCCAAGTCGATGCCCGGCTACCCGTTCGGCTCGGTCGTGCCGTATTGCCTGGATGCCAACGGTAACCCGCTGATCCTCATCAGCCGCATCGCCCAGCACACCCACAACCTGCAGAAAGACCCCAAGTGCTCACTGCTGGTGGGTGAGCGCGAGGCCGAGGATGTGCAGGCCGTCGGGCGCCTGACGGTGATGGCCGAGGCGCATAAACTGGTCGACGAGGCCGCTGTCGAGGCGGCTGCCGAGCGCTACTACCGCTATTTCCCGGACGCCGCCAACTACCACAAGGCCCACGACTTCGACTTCTGGGTGCTGCAGCCAGTGCGTCACCGCTACATAGGCGGCTTTGGCGCGATCCACTGGCTCGACCAGGTGACCTTGGCCAACCCGTTCGCCGGCAAGGCCGAGGCGAGCATGGTCGAACACATGAACAGCGATCACGCCAACGCCATCGCCCACTATGTCGCGCTGACCGACCTGCCACAGCATGTGCCAGCTCGGATGGCCGGCGTGGACAGCGAGGGCATGCACCTGCGCATCGGCCAGGCGGTGCACTGGTTGCCTTTTCCCAGTATTTGCAACACGCCGACACAAGTCCGCGAAGCCCTTGTTTTGCTGGCGCGCGCTGACCAGTGGCCGACTGCGACGCAGGTCGAGGGTTGAAAAACCGAGCATCCGCATCCATTTGTAGGTCTTACAGGAAGGTTGTCTTCCAACGAGGATTGCTTTGATGCGTGCTTTTCTACTGCTGTTTCTGCTGTTTCCCGTGCTGGAGCTGTTCGTCTTCGTGAAGGTCAGCGCGGCGATCGGGTTCTTCCCGGCGCTGCTGCTGATCATCGCCGGCTCCGCCCTGGGCGTGCTGGTGATGCGGGTGGCCGGGCTGGCCACCGCATTGCGTGCCCGTGAGAGCCTGCAGCGCGGTGAACTGCCCGCCGAGGATATGTTCCAGGGCATGATGCTGGCCGTTGGTGGCGGTCTGCTGCTGCTGCCAGGCTTCATCAGCGACGTGCTGGGCCTGCTGTGCCTGTTGCCGTTCACCCGTCGCCTGGCTGCGCGCAAGATGCGCGAGCGTGCCGAGGCCCAGGCCATGCGCCAGCGTGCGTTCCAGGACGACCCGTTCCAGGCGCAGCCGCGTGATGGTGGCCATCGCCCGAACGTGATCGAAGGCGAGTACGAGCGCCGCGACAAGTAGAACGCACCGGGGCCGCAAAAGCGGCCCCGGTCTTTTTCGACCTGATGAAAAATTTTGTATATCTAGCCTTGTAATTGAATATGGCGGCCTCATGTATGTGGTCACCGCAAGGTTTCTGGTGGCAACGCCAGACATTACACAAGTGGTTCGCCCATCGCGGGCCACTTCCCGGCAACGCCGGACAGCATCAACCCGCCGGTGTCGATACCGGCCGATGAAAACCACAATTTGGGAGAGATCGACAATGAAGCTTCGTCCTCTGCATGACCGCGTAGTCATCCGTCGCAGCGAAGAAGAATCGAAAACCGCTGGCGGTATCGTCCTGCCGGGTTCGGCCGCTGAAAAACCAAACCGCGGCGAAGTTGTTGCCGTCGGCACCGGTCGCATCCTGGACAACGGCGAAGTTCGCGCGCTGGCCGTGAAAGTGGGTGACAAAGTGGTATTCGGCCCTTACTCGGGCAGCAACACCGTGAAAGTCGATGGCGAAGACCTGCTGGTCATGGCCGAGAACGAAATCCTCGCCGTTGTCGAAGGCTGATTTCCCCGACTTCCCGTTACTCCAAAGAATTCCAAGGATTAAACGATCATGGCTGCTAAAGACGTAAAGTTTGGCGATTCCGCTCGTAAGAAAATGCTGGTTGGTGTCAACGTACTGGCTGACGCGGTAAAAGCGACCCTGGGCCCGAAAGGCCGTAACGTGGTGCTGGCGAAGAGCTTCGGCGCGCCAACCATCACCAAGGACGGCGTTTCCGTCGCCAAAGAAATCGAGCTGAAAGACGCCTTCGAAAACATGGGCGCCCAGCTGGTCAAGGAAGTTGCTTCCAAGGCCAACGACGCTGCCGGTGACGGCACCACCACCGCTACCGTCCTGGCTCAGGCCATCGTCAACGAAGGCCTGAAAGCCGTCGCTGCCGGCATGAACCCGATGGACCTGAAGCGCGGCATCGACAAGGCTACCTCGGCCGTTGTCGCCGAGCTGAAGAACCTGTCCAAGCCATGCGCCGACTCCAAGGCCATCGCCCAGGTAGGCACCATCTCCGCCAACTCTGACGACTCCATCGGCAACATCATTGCCGAAGCCATGGAGAAAGTCGGTAAAGAAGGCGTGATCACCGTTGAAGAAGGCTCGGGCCTGGATAACGAACTGTCTGTAGTAGAAGGCATGCAGTTCGACCGTGGCTACCTGTCGCCGTACTTCGTCAACAAGCCGGACACCATGGTTGCCGAGCTGGAAGGCCCGCTGCTGCTGCTGGTCGACAAGAAAATCTCCAACATCCGTGAGCTGCTGCCAGTTCTGGAAGCCGTTGCCAAGGCCGGCCGCCCACTGCTGATCGTTGCCGAAGACGTTGAAGGTGAAGCGCTGGCTACCCTGGTAGTCAACAACATGCGCGGCATCGTCAAGGTTGCAGCGGTCAAGGCCCCAGGCTTCGGCGACCGTCGCAAGGCCATGCTGCAGGACATCGCAGTCCTGACCGGCGGCCAGGTCATCTCCGAAGAAATCGGTCTGTCCCTGGAAACCGCTACCCTGGAGCACCTGGGTAACGCCAAGCGCGTCATCCTGTCCAAGGAAAACACCACCATCATCGACGGCGCTGGCGTTGAAGATGACATCCAGGCACGCGTCAAGCAGATCCGTGCCCAGATCGAAGAGACTTCCTCGGACTACGACCGTGAGAAGCTGCAAGAGCGTCTGGCCAAGCTGGCTGGCGGTGTTGCCGTGATCAAGGTCGGTGCCGGCACCGAAGTTGAAATGAAAGAAAAGAAAGCCCGCGTTGAAGACGCCCTGCACGCTACCCGTGCAGCCGTTGAAGAAGGCGTGGTGCCTGGCGGTGGTGTTGCCCTGGTTCGCGCCCTGAACGCGATCGTTGACCTGAAAGGCGACAACGAAGACCAGAACGTCGGTATCGCCCTGCTGCGTCGCGCTGTTGAAGCGCCGCTGCGCCAGATCACTGCCAACGCCGGCGACGAGCCAAGCGTTGTCGCTGACAAGGTCAAGCAAGGTTCGGGCAACTACGGCTACAACGCTGCTACCGGCGAATACGGCGACATGATCGAGATGGGTATCCTGGACCCAGCCAAGGTCACCCGTTCGGCCCTGCAAGCTGCTGCTTCGATCGGCGGTCTGATGATCACCACCGAAGCCATGATTGCTGACGCTCCGAGCGAAGCCCCAGCTGGCGGCGGCATGCCAGACATGGGCGGCATGGGTGGCATGGGCGGCATGATGTAAGCCAGCCTTACCCCTGCACCATCAAAAAGCCCCGGTTCGCGAGAACCGGGGCTTTTTTGTGTGCGCTGTGGGGGCCAGTGGGGCCGCAAAGCGGCCCCTCTTTCAGGCGACGCCGCGTTCAGCGACTGGCACCTCAGCCTGCCCTCGGCGATACAGAACCAGGTAATACGACCCCAACCCGATCAACCAGCAGAACACGGCCGTCCACACGTTGTGCGACAAAAAGTGCGCCCCCTGCATCATCCGCCCCACACCCAGCACCGATCCGGCTACCAGCGCCAATGCGAAGGCCACACGGGCCAACCGCGGCTTGCGATCACGCAGCATGAAGAACAGGCCAAACAGGCAGAACCCGGTCGCTGCATGCCCACCCGGCCAGCACAGCCCTGGCTTGTCGGTGGCCGGCCGTGGCTCCAGCAACTTGCTGTAGGTTTCCGTGCCGCCAAACTGGGTCAGGCTCCACGGGCATTGCACCTGGGTCACCTTTTTCAACGGCGTGACAAACGCCGTGGACAGGCCCAGTGCCAGCACCAGGCAGCCCAGCTCGCGGCGCCAGCCGAACAGGCGCTGCCAGAAAAAACTGGCGGCAAACGTCAGCAGCGACAACACGCCCAGCAAGATCACCCCTTGCTTGACCCGGTCGTGCAGGATGTTTTCCAGCAGATAACTGTGGCGGCCAATGAACTGCCCGGCAGCGGGGTCGAAGAACAGGTTGGCCACATCCATGTCGACCGAAGTCAGCTCCAGCAGGATCAAGGCCAGCGCAGTCGCCAAGGGTATTCCCAGGTACAGCCAGTAGTTGATCGGGCGGGGACGGGTTCGTTGCTGCATGGCGGCTCCAGGACACGAAAAAGATCGGGCATTGTCAGCCGCCCGCTATCCTGTGTCCGTGAAGGATCAGTGAAAAAACCGTCAAGTGAGGTGAATTTTTCTGGGGGCTGGCACCCTGCCGGCGTAGGCCTTAAGCTGCGCCTGCCGCGCACCACAGCGAGAAGCGCCGCACAGGAGAAACCGATGCGCATCCTTTTGGTTGAAGACAACCGCGATATCCTGGCCAACCTGGCCGATTACCTGGGCATGAAGGGCTATACCGTTGACTGCGCCCAGGACGGCCTGTCCGGCCTGCACCTGGCTGCCACCGAGCACTACGACCTGATCGTGCTGGACATCATGCTGCCCGGCATCGATGGCTACACCCTGTGCAAGCGCCTGCGTGAAGACGCCCGCCGCGATACGCCAGTCATCATGCTTACCGCCCGCGACCAGCTGGACGACCGCCTGCAAGGCTTCCGCTCCGGGGCCGACGACTACCTGCTCAAGCCGTTCGCCTTGTCGGAGCTGGCGGCGCGCATCGAAGCGGTGCTGCGCCGTGCCCAGGGCGGTGGGCGCCGTACCCTGCAAGTAGCTGATCTGAGCTACGACCTCGACACCCTCGAGGTTACCCGTCAGGGGCGCTTGCTCAAGCTCAATCCGGTCGGCCTCAAGCTGTTGGCTGTGCTGATGCAGAAAAGCCCGCACGTCCTGCGCCGCGAGGTGCTGGAGGAGGCTTTGTGGGGCGACGACTGCCCTGACAGCGACAGCCTGCGCAGCCATGTGCACCAACTGCGCCAGGTGATCGACAAACCGTTTGAAAAACCGTTGCTGCATACCGTCCATGGCGTCGGCTATCGCCTCGCCGAGGGCCGCGATGGAGTTTAAGCAAAGCCTTGCCCAGCGCATCATCATCGCTTTTGCCTTGATGAGCGCGCTGGTGGCCGGAGCGTTCGCCTTCGGCATCGTTGCCACTGTGCACCTGGTCGAAGAGCGGCTGATTTCCTCGGTATTGGGCGGTGACCTGCAGCGCCTGCTGCGCATGGACAGCGTCGGTGACTGGAGCCACCGGCCACGCCCCGATCAGCTGTTCTACTTCAGCGGCGGGCGTGACGACTTCGAGCTGCCCAAAGACCTGCGCCACCTCGACCGTGGCTTCCATGAGGTGTTTCGCGACCAGCTGTCGTACCACGCCATGGTCGAGATCGTCGATGGCCGCCGTTATGTGCTGCTGCAGGACCAGAGCGACTTCGAAGAACGCGAGCGCGTGCTGTTCGCGGTGGTGGTGGTGGGCTTCGTCCTCAGCCTGGTGTTGGCCGTCATCCTCGGCTGGCTGGTGGCGCGTCGGGTGATGGCACCGGTGATTCGCCTGGCCCGCCAGGTGCGCCACCGTGACCAGCTGCTGGGCCTTGCCCCGCCGCTGGCACCGGACTATGCCGCTGACGAAGTCGGCCAGCTGGCAGTGGCCTTCGACGACACCCTGGGCCGCCTGCGCGACGCGCTGACCCGCGAGCGGCTGTTCACCAGTGACGTCAGCCACGAGTTGCGTACGCCATTGATGGTGTTGGCAACGTCCTGCGAGCTGTTGATGGAGAACCCCAACCTCGACGCCCGCGCGCGTAGCCAGGTGGAGCGCGTGGCGCGGGCCACGGAAGAAATGCGCGAACTGGTCAAGACATTCCTGATGCTGGCGCGGGCACAGCGTGACGAGGGGGCGGTGGCTTCGCAGGCTACCCTTCGCGAAGTGGCCGACGAACTGATCGGCGTGTGGCGCGACACCATCGAGCAGAAAGGCCTTACCCTGTACTTCGATGGCCGCGTCAGCGCCAGCCCGGTGCTGTACAACGCCACTTTCCTGCAGTCGGTGATGGGCAACCTGCTGCGCAATGCTGCGCACTACACCGACAGCGGCTATATCCGCCTGAGCCTGGAAGCCAACGGCTTCAGTGTGGAGGACAGCGGTGTGGGCATCCCCGAAGAGCAGCGCGAGGCCATGTTCAAGCCGTTTGTACGTGGGGATGAGCGGCGCGGCGAGGGCCTGGGGCTGGGGCTTTCGCTGGTGCAGCGAATCTGTGACGACCAGGGCTGGCGCGTTACCCTGACATCCACCTTGCCGCATGGTTGCCGCTTCCAGGTAGACCTGAGCAATACCACGGGCAAAGGCGACCTGGAAGCCATTGCCGAGTAATGGTTTGTAACAGGTCAAAGGGTGCGCAACATTTTTTTCACATTGGCATGACCTGATTCCAACGCTTGCTTACCTAAGGTGAGCGGCACTGGAGTCAGGAGATGCCCAATGCGTAGCCCCATCAAGCTTGAATTTTCCGAGAAGTACGACAAAGACCATGCGCGTGAGTACTTTCTCAAGCACCAGGACGGCCTGGCGCGACGTCTTTCCCACAAGCGAGATGAGCAGCTGGCGCGTCGCGCCTTGGCATTGGCCGGTGAGCCTGGCCTGGTGTTGGACCTGCCGTGCGGGGCGGGCCGCTTCTGGCCGCTGTTGGCAGAAAAGCCCAACCGGGTAATCATCGGCGCCGACAACTCCGAAGCGATGATTGAGACAGCGTGCGCCGCGCAACCGCCAGAAGTGGTGGCGCGGGTACGTCCTTTGCAAACATCTGCGTTTGCCATTGACCTGCCGGATAACGCGGTGGACAGCATTTTCTGTATGCGCCTGTTCCACCACATTGGCGAATCCGCCCATAGAAAGAACATTCTTTCGGAATTTCAACGAGTTAGCCGTGATAGTGTGATCCTGTCACTCTGGGTGGATGGCAATTTCAAGGCCTGGCGCCGGAAAAAGCTGGAACAACGCCGCAGTGCCGAGGCCGAGCAGGACAATTACCAGAACCGTTTTGTGTTACCGGCCGAAACGGTCGAAGAAGAATTCAGGGCTGCCGGCTTCAGAATCCAGGAACGCCTCGACTTCCTGCCGTTCTATGCCATGTGGCGGGTCTACGTATTGCGTAAGGGGTAGTGTTTGATGGCTGTAGCCCAGAAAGGCGAGTCGAGGTTCGATTTTTACTGGCGCCAGCAAGGCGAGTGGGTAGAGGAGCCTAACCAACGCCGCGGTGGCGAGAGTGGCGTGCAACGCCTCAACGATGCCAGCGGCAAACTGTTGTATGCCAAGCGCCAGGTCGGGCATATCTACCGCAGCGTGCTGCACCCTTTCGGCCGACCGACCGTATTGCGTGAACTCGATGCGTTGAACAGCTTCGAGCAACTGGGCGTGCGCGTACCCCGCATCGTCTTCTGTGGTGCCGAACGCGATGCCGACCACCAGTGGCGTGCGCTGCTGGTAAGCGAAGCGCTTGACGGGTTTGTCGAACTGGACACCTGGCATGCCGAAGGTGCCCGCGAGCGTTACCCGCAGGTGGTGCATGAGCGCATGCTCAAGGACCTGGCGGATAACCTGGCGCGCATGCACCTGGGGCACTGGCAGCACGGCTGCCTGTATGGCAAGCACGTATTCATCAAGGTGATTGGCGAGGGCGACCAGGCCCGCGTCGAAGTGGCGCTGCTGGACCTTGAGAAGTGCCGGCGGCGTATCAGTTGTCAGCGTGCGGCAGGTAACGACCTGCGCCAACTGCGCCGCCATTCGTCGCTCAATGACGCGGAGTGGCAGTCGTTGCTCTACTTTTACCAGATGGCGTTTGGCAGCGCTGTCAAAGGGTTAGCGTAATGAAACTAGAAATAGCTCGAGCTTTGTTCCTGATAGCTGGCCTGGCGGTGACCACCGTTGCGGTCGCTGCCTGGGAAGAGCCGAGGCCTACCGTGTTCAGCAAGGCGGAGATGGCCGACCAGTGCGCGTTGCCGCGGGAAGCGAAACCGCAGCAGCAGGCACACGTTGCGCCGGACCAGGACCTTTTGCTGTTCCTGTTTGGCCTGCGTCAGGGGTTGCGGCCATTTGGTTGAACCCGGTGTGAGCTAGAAACGCCAGAGGCCCCGCAATCCCGGGGCCTCTGGCTTTTTTGTGTCTGCCTCACCGGCCTCTTCGCGGGCTTGCCCGCTCCCACAGGTACTGCACCCATGTCGGGCCTGGTGCCCTACCTGTGGGCGCGGGCAAGCCCGCGAAGGGGCCGGATCAGGCTATGGCAGGTTCCTTGGCTTTCGTCTTGTGCGCCAACAAGGTGTAGATACAAGGCAGCACAAACAAGGTAAACAGCGTGCCAATCGACATCCCCGTGGCAATCACCGTGCCGATGTCAAAGCGGCTGACGGCCCCCGCCCCGGTCGCCAGAATCAGCGGCACCATGCCGAACACCATCGCCGCCGTTGTCATCAGCACCGGCCGCAGGCGAATGGCTGCCGCTTCCTCGATCGCATCGCGCACACTCAGCCCGCGTTCCTCACGCAACTGGTTGGCGAACTCGACGATGAGGATGCCGTGCTTGCTGATCAGCCCGATCAGGGTCACCAGCCCGACCTGGGTGTAGATGTTCATGCTCGATATGCCCAGGAACAGCGGCAGGAGCGCGCCGCAGATCGACAACGGTACCGTCACCAGGATTACCAGTGGGTCGCGGAAGCTTTCGAATTGCGCTGCCAGCACCAGGAAGATGATCGCCAGTGCCAGGCCGAAGGTAACCCACAGCGCGCTGCCTTCCTGCACGTACTGGCGGGCCACGCCGGCGTAGTCGAAGGCGAAGCCTTCCGGGGCCTCTTCGCGGGCGATGTCCTGCACCGTCTTCAGCGCTTCACCCAGGCTGACCATGGGCACGCCCTGGATGATCGCCGAGTTCAGCTGCTGGAACTGGTTGAGCTGGCGCGGGCGGGCGCGGTCGGTGAGGGTGATCAGGGTCGACAGCGGCAGAAGTTGGCCCTGCTCGTTCTTCACGTAGTAGTTGTTCAGCCAGCCGGGGTTGTCGCGGTACGGCCGCTCGACTTGGGCAATCACCTTGTAGCTGCGTCCTTCCAGTGTGAACCGGTTGATTTCCGCCTCGCCAAGCAAGGTGGCCAGCGTGCCGCCCAAAGTGTCCATGGACACCCCCATCTGGGCCGCCTTGGCCCGGTCGATATCGACCACCACTTCGGGCTTGTCGAAGGCCAGGTCGATATCGAGGAAGGCGAACTTGCCAGAGGCCTGGGCGCGCGTCTTTATGCGCTGAGCCACCTCCAGCAGTGCCGGGTAGTCGCCAGCGGTATTGATCACGAACTGGAACGGCAGGCCCTCGCCAGTGCCGGGCAACGACGGCAGGTTGAAGCCGAAGATCTGCAGGCCGCCGATTTCCTCAAGTTTGGCCTGCACCAGTGGCAGCAGCTCCATCTGTGTGCGCTCGCGCTCGTTCCAAGGCTTGAGCAAAAAGCCACCAATGCCGGTCTGCACACCATTGAAACCATTGATCTGGAACGACGAGTAGTACTCGGGGAAGGCCTTGAACAGTGGCGTGAACTGGTCGGTGTAGGCGTTGAGGTAATCGAGGTTGGCCGGCTGCGGCGAGCTGCTCATCATGAAGATCACCCCTTGGTCCTCGTTGGGCGCCAGTTCGTTCTGGGTGAACTTGAGCAGCACCGGGATCAGGCACAGCACGATCACGGCAAACACCAGGACCACCGGCCGGCTGTCGAGGGTGGCGTGCAGCAGGCGCTGGTAGCGCACCTTCAGGCGTTCGAACAGCAGGTCGAGGCGGTGGGCCAGGCCGCTGGGGTTCTGCTCCTGACGCAGCAGCAGGGCGCACATCATGGGTGAAAGGGTGAGGGCGACGATGCCGGAAATGATCACCGCCCCGGCCAGGGTCAGGGCGAACTCCTTGAACAAGGCCCCTGTCAGCCCGGTGAGGAAGCCGATCGGCGCGTAGACGGCGGCCAGGGTGATGGTCATCGACACCACCGGCATGGCGATTTCGCGGGCGCCTTCAAGGGCCGCATCGAACGGCGACTTGCCTTCCTCCATGTGCCGGTGGATGTTCTCCACCACGACAATGGCATCGTCCACCACCAGGCCGATGGCCAGCACCATGGCCAGCAAGGTCAGCAGGTTGAGCGAGTAGCCCATCATCTGCATGAAGAACAACACGCCGATCATCGACAGGGGAATGGTCACCACCGGGATCAGCACCGAGCGCAGGGCGCCGAGGAACAGAAACACCACCACGATGACGATCAGCACCGCTTCACCAAGGGTCTTGATCACTTCGTCGATGGAGGCCTGGATGAACAGCGTGGCGTCGTAGGCGATCGACACCTTGAGCGCCGAGGGCAGCTGGCTTTCCAGCTCGGGCATGATGCGCCGCACTTCCTTGATCACTTCCAGCGGGTTGGCGGCCGGCGTGGCCTTGATGCCGATATACACCGACGGGGTGCCGTCGAACGAGCTGACCGTGTCGTAGTTTTCTGCGCCCATCACGACCCGCGCCACATCGCCCAGCAGCACGCGGCTGTCACCGCTGGTCTTGACCGGCAAGGCAGCGAATGCCTCGGCCGATTTCAGCTCGGTACTGGCGTTGATACTGGTCACCACGTACTCGCCCTTCACCTCACCGGCAGCAGAGAGGAAGTTGTAGCGGCGCACCGCATTGGTCACGTCAGTGGCCGACAGGCCGAAGCCGGCCAGCTTCACCGGGTCGATCCAGATACGCATGGCAAACACCTGGTTGCCGAGAATCTCCGCCTCGGCCATGCCTGGCAACGTGGCCAGCTTGGGCTGGATGACCCGTGACAGGTAGTCGGTAATCTGCGGGTTGCTCATTTCCGTGCTGTAGAAGCTGACGTACATCAGCGCCGAGGCATCGGCGGCCTCCTTGCTCAGCACCGGGTCTTCGGAGTCCTGAGGGAGTTTGTTGCGCACTTCGTTGGCCTTGGCCAGCAGCTCGGTGAACAGCCGGTCGCTGTCGGCGCCGATGCGCGCGTAGATGGAGATGATCGAGAAGTTCTGCCGACTCACCGAGGTCATGTAGTCGATGCCTTCGGCGCTGGCCAGGCTTTGTTGCAGCGGCTGGGTGATGTAGCCCTGGATGGTCTCGGCGTTGGCCCCGGGGTAGGCGGTGGTCACCGTGATCAGGGCGTTTTCCATTTGTGGGTACTGGCGGATCTGCAGCTTGTTCCAGGCCTGGAAGCCCAGCAGCAGGATCAGCAGGCTGACTACGCTGGCCAGTACCGGGCGACGGATGAACGGATCGGTAAACGCCATGCCAGCCTCCTGTCAGTCCTTGCCCGGCGCGCCCTGTTCGGGCTTAAGGGCTTTGTCCTGGCCGATGCGGATCGCG
This sequence comes from Pseudomonas sp. BP01, assembly GCF_022760795.1. Taxonomy (NCBI): domain Bacteria; kingdom Pseudomonadati; phylum Pseudomonadota; class Gammaproteobacteria; order Pseudomonadales; family Pseudomonadaceae; genus Pseudomonas; species Pseudomonas sp. BP01. Next base: position 5,309 of record NZ_JAFBKA010000015.1, on the reverse strand, counting down.
GCGCCCGGGGTGAGCTTCAGTTGCCCGGCGGTGACCACCTGTTCGCCGGCTTGCAGGCCCTTGCTGACCACCACCACGCCGTCGCGGCGCTCGCCGGTTTGTACCGTGCGTTGCTCGGCGACCAGCTGGGGTTGGCCCTTGTCGTCGGTTTCGGGCTTGCCGTCCTTGTCCTTCTTCGGCGTGGCGACATACACCGAGTTGCCATACAGGGTGTAGGTAATGGCGCTTTCCGGCACCACCACTTGTGGTTGAGGGTTGGGCAGCAGGATCAGCAAGTTGGCGAACATGCCTGGCAGCAGCTTGCCGTCGGGGTTGGCCAGGGTGGCACGCACCAGCAGGTTGCGCGTGGTTTCTTCGACCTTGGGGTTGATGGCGCTGAGGCTGGCGGGGAAGGTCTGGCCCGGATAGGCGGCCACCTGCAACAGCACCTGCTGGCCCAGGCTCAACCTGGGGAGGGCCTGTTCCGGGACGTTGAAGTCTACGTACAGGCTGGATGTGTCCTGCAGGGTGGCGATCATCGTGCCGGCGGCGAGGTACTGGCCGATGTCTACCTGACGGATGCCAATGGTACCGCTGAACGGGGCATTGATACTCTTCTTGATCTTCTGCGCCTTGAGCTGCTCGACCACTGCCTGGTTGCGGCGGTATTGGGAGCTAAGGCGATCAAACTCGCCGCGGGAGATGGCGGAGTCGCCGACCAGTTGGCTGCCACGGCCAAAATCGACCTTGGCCAGGCCCAGGTCGGCCTGGGCGGTGCCGAGCAGGGCAGTTTCCTGCTCGTCGTTGAGTTGCAGCAGCAGTTGCCCGGCCTTGACCTGCTGGCCCGAGTCGAAGTGCAAGGATTTGACGATACCTTCCACCTCCAGGCTCAGCTCCACGCCCTGCAGTGCCTTGAGGCTGCCGACGGCGGGCAGGCGCTCCTGCCACTGGCGCTGTTCGGCCAAGGCTGCCGCTACGGTGATGGGCGGCTTGGGGGCAGTGAACATCTGGATCTGCTGGTAGATCGAGAAAGCCTTGTAGCCCCCCAGGGCCACCACGATCAGCAGAACCACGGCCAACATGATCAGCATGCGGCGGCGTAGCATAGGTCCGGTTCCTTGGATACGGTTGTTATTCGCTTGGACACGACAACGGGCGATCCTGCCCACGTGTGGATGGGGGAAGTATTGACTGTTTTTTGATTGAAGGGGAGTGAATTGTCTGCACCGGCCCTATCGCCGGCGAGCCAGCTGCCACAGGTACACCACAGGTCCTGAAACCTGCGGTGTACCTGTGGCAGCTGGCTTTGCCGGCGATAGGGCCGGTGAAGGCAGCGGATGAATCAGACGAGATGCAGGTGGTTGTCCCAGAAGCCGGATGGCAGGTTCATCGGTTGGCCGACCAGTTCGGCCTTGCGGCAATCGTAGAACCGGCAACGGCCCTGCCCGGAGGTGACGACAAAGCCGTCTTTCACCGCGCCAACCCCCGCGCAATCAGGCATGGGCGCGTCCAGCCGCACCGCGCCGCTGTCCAGGTCCCAGACAAACAGGCGGTTGGCCCGTGGCGCGGTCAGTGCCACCAGCCGCAGTTCGCTGTGGATGGCAACGCTTGCGGTGTACTGGGCCATGGCCTGCAGCTGCCGCTCTGGCACCGGGAAGGCCTTGAACGGCTCGCCCGGGCGTTTGATCGCCAACAGCTCGGCAGTTTCGTCGGCATCGCCCATGAACTGCTGGCAGGCGGCAATGGTGCCATCGCTGCCCACCGCCAGGTGGCGCACGCTGTTCATCTGCTGGGCCAAGGTTTCCTTGCTCAGCAGGGTGCCGTCGCGCTGCATCAACACCAGGCTCGGTTGCATGGCGTTGAGGTTCATCTCCACGCGGCTTTCGGCTTCGGTACGGATACCGCCATTGGCCACGATCAGCGTTTCACCATCGGGCAGCCAGGCGACCTCGTGCGGGCCGATGCCGTGAGTCGGGATCTCGCCGGTGTGCACCAGGCGCTCGCCCTCGAAACGGTATACGCCAAGCACGCCGCGCCCCGGGTCGGTGGTGTCGTTCTCGGTGGCATACAGCCACTCGCCGCCTTTGTGCACCACGGCGTGGCCGTAGAAGTGCCGGTTCGGCTGCGAGACCACCGTTTGCAGCAGGCGCCCGTCGCGCAAGTCGACCAGGTAGCTTTCGGTACCAGGGCGGCGGGCGACGAACAGGGCGATCGGCTGCTCGGGGTGGTGGATGATGGCATGGCAACGCTGGGCGACCTGGGTGCTGAACACCTGGGTGCCGTCCAGGCGGAAACCGACGGCATAGTGCTTGCCGTCGCCGTCGTCACGCGCCGAGAGCAGCAAGGGTTCGCTGCCTTTGTTGCGGAACAGGCTCCAGCCGCCCAAGGTGAGGGCGCTGAGCAATACGCTACCGAGTTTGAGTGCCTGGCGTCGCAGCATGATCAGTCACCGTCGTTGGCATTGAAGCCCAGCTGGATGTTCAACGCCTTGGCCAGCTCGCCTTCGTGCAGGCGGTGGACGACGTTGAGGCTGTCGTAGATCTGGTTGAGGGTTTGCTGGCCAGCGTCGTCGGCCAGCAGCTCACCGAGGGTTTTCTGGTTGTCGGCCAGCAGTTTGAGCGAGGTAGCGTAGGCGGCGTCGATCTTGTCCGCCAGCGCTTTCTGATCGCTGGGCAACAGGCCACGCAGGCCCTGGTTGTCGACCCCGACCCAGACTGTTTCGGCGGCCTTGAGGCTGGCCTGCAGGCTGTTCATCGAGTTGTGGCTGCGCCAGGCCTCGGCTTGCAGAGGCTGCGCGATGCCCTTGCTCTGGCGGCCCATCGGTGCGCCTAGCTTCTTCTTCAGGGTGTCCAGGGCGGTAACCTGGGCGCGCAGGAGATCGGCGATGGCCTCGTGAGAATCGGCGTAGCGCTGGTTGGGGAACTTGGTCATCTGCGAGAGCATGCCGTCGGTGCTGTTCCAGCCTTTGAGTATCTCTTCGGCCAGGGCCTTCTGGTGTTCACCGATGGCCACCAGCAGCGGGCAGTAGCGGGCTTTCTGCTCGGCCGTGGCGATGTCCGGCTTGCTGTCGAACAGGATGTACTCGTAGGCCGACAGGCCACGAACCACCACGCTGGACTTGCCCAGGGTCGTGGCATCGACCGGCTTGTCGCCATTGACCAGCTGTTCGACCTGGCGGCCGACCAGGTTCTTCTTGTCGGGCCAGAACTGTACCTGCCAGGCGCGGTTGCCTTCGGCCAGCGGGCCGACCAGCAGCGGCTGCAGCTCGGCCCAGGCCTTTTGTGCGTTGAGGAAGTCGGCGCGGGCCTTGTCCAGGTCTTCCTTGCCTTCGCAGTAGGCCAGGGCGCTGGCGGCCAGCGTGCGATCGGCTTCGACCCAGCGGCTGTAGGTGGGCAGGATGACCTGCTTGGCGATGGCTGCGGAGGTCACTGCTTGCGGATCCTGCGGCGAGCAGGCACCCAGGGCGAGTGCGGCGAGGCTGGTGAACAGCAGTTTGGGTCGGAACATGCCCGGCTCCTTTGTACGTTTTAAAGTGAGTTCAGGAACGCCAACAACGCAGTACGTTGCTCGGCATCGAAAGTGAGGACGAAGTTGCGTGCCGCCTCGGCTTCGCCACCATGCCAGAGCACGGCTTCAAGCAGGTTGCGGGCGCGGCCGTCGTGCAGGAACTGGCTGTGGCCGCTGACCGTTTCGCTCAGGCCAACGCCCCACAGTGGCGGGGTACGCCAGTCCTGGCCGTTGGCGGCGAATTCGGTGCGCTCGTCGGCCAGGCCGGGGCCCATGTCATGCAGCAGCATGTCGCTGTAGGGGCGGATGACCTGATTGGCCAGCTCCGGCTCGGCGGCATCGGCAGCGGTGGTGAACTGCGGTGTGTGGCAACCCTGGCAGCCAGCCTGGTAGAACAGGTTCTTGCCCGCCAGCACCTGCGGCGCGCCCACATCGCGGCGGGCCGGTACGGCCAGGTTGCGGGTGTAGAAGGTCACCAGGCGCAGGATATTGTCACTGACTTCCTTCTCGCCATCGGCGCCGTCGCCGTTGGGGGCGGCCAGGCAGTCGGCCTGGGCCGGGGTGCAATCGTCGTTGGGCAGCAGGGTACTGGTCAGGCCCATGTCGCCAGCGAAGGCGTGGACGTTCTGCTGGTTGACATTGGGTTGCCCGGCCTTCCAGCCGAAGCGACCGATCACAGTCTTGCCCTGGGCATCGTCCCACACCCGGTTGGCCCGCCCGCGGATGCCGTCGCGGTTGCGGTCGTCCGGGTCTTCGTTGGCCAGCAAGTCGGCTTCGGGGATGGCTTCGAGCAGGCCCAGGCCGATCATCGGGGGAGCTACCCGCGCCGAAAAACGGGTGTCGGGGTGCATGACGCCGTAGCCGAGCTGGGTGATCTGCAGGGCAGGTTTGCGCAGTTCGACCTGGTGGCCGTCCTTGAACGACACGGTTTGCTGGGTGTAGCTCACCCGCACCTTGCCTTCTGGCGTCACGCCAGGGATGGCCATGTCCTGCAGTTGGGTGCCGTACACCGGCTCTGGCACCACACCGAGGCGCTCGATCACCTTGGCCAGGTAGGGCTGGTCGGGGATCGACAGGCGTACCAGCATGCCCACCGCGTTGCTGTCACCCGGCGCTGGCGGGTGGCCACGGCCATCGCGCACATGGCAGTTTTGGCAGGCGTTGGTGTTGAACAGCGGGCCCAGGCCATCACGTGCGGTGGTGGTGGAGGGGGCGATCACCCAGGGGTTGCGGAAGAAGCTGTTGCCCACGGCGAAGTCCAGGCGCCGCTCGGGCGACAGGTTGGCCGAGGGCAGGGAATAGGCGTTGCGGTCGCTGCGCTGCACGGTCGCCTTGCCAGCCGACAACGCTTCGCCGGGTTCGGCCTGGGTGAAACGCGGAGCGTCGTCACAGGCGGCGAGGGCAAGGGTCAGCAGCAAAGGAGAGAGTCGGAACAGCGACGAGGACATCAAGGATCCTGGGCGTGAGCGAAAAACCGGCGTGCAAGCTTAGCAAAGTGGGGGTGTTTGAATAAGAGCAATTTGCAATTGCTGGATGAAATCGGTGTCAGTTGGCCAGTGTTTGTGATGGCCTGGTCGGGCCCTATCGCCGGCAAGCCAGCTCCCACAGGTACATCACCAGCCTCAAAACCTGTGGAGTACCTGTGGGAGCTGGCTTGCCGGCGATAGGGCCAGAAGCAAAAAAGGCGACCCGAAGGCTAATGCCAGTCAGTTAAGACTGAGACATTGACCTTTATCCCTAAGGCCGCAAAATCCGATGCTTGGAAACGAGCATCGGATTTTTTTATGCGCCTGTCACAAGCCCTGTCCCTCACTCACGAAATG